>NZ_JBEZIH010000002.1:0-399395 GCF_040650935.1 Streptomyces sp. NPDC048565 | reverse complement strand
CGGTTGAACGACGGACGGTCGTTGTCACGACGCTCGAAGGAACGGCCACCACGGTCGTCCCGACGGTCACCGCCACCGGAGCGGAAACCACCCGAGGGACGGTCGCCCGAGGGACGCTCGTCACGACGGTCACGGTTGAACGACGGACGGTCGTTGTCACGACGCTCGAAGGAACGGCCACCACGGTCGTCCCGACGGTCACCGCCACCGGAGCGGAAACCACCCGAGGAGCGGTCGTCACGGCGGTCGTTGCTGCCGCGGAACGACGGACGGTCGTTGCTTCCGCGGTAGCCGGACCCGCCGGTGGGACGGCCACTGCGCTCGCCCGTGCCACGGTCGTTGCCACCGCGGTAGCCGCCACGGTCGCCGCCGCGGTCGTCACGGCGGTTGAAGTTGCCCCGGTCGTCACGACGGTCGTCGCGACCGGCGGGCTGCTCGGGGACGGACACCGCTGCGATGAGCGCGGCCTCGGCCTCGGCGGCGACCTCTGCCACCGCCGCGTCCGGGTCGTCGCCCCGCTCGCGGGCGGCACGGGCGACCAGGCGGTCGGCCTCCTCGCGCAGCTCGACGGCACGGCGCTGGACGCGCTCCAGCTGCTTGGTGAGGTCGGCGGCCTCGCGCTCGGCCTGCTTGGCCGCGTTGTTCGCGGAGTCGGCCTGGACCTCGGTCAGCGAACGGGCACCGGTGATCTCGGCGACCTCGGGCTCGAAGACGCCCGCGCCCTGCACGATGTGGCGCGAGGCGTCGACGCCCGCGTCCTCCATGAGGCGGAAGATCTGGCGGCGCTGGTGCGGAAGCGCCAGCGAGACGACGACACCGGACTTGCCGGCCCGGGCGGTACGGCCCGAGCGGTGCAGGTAGTCCTTGTGGTCGCCGGCCGGGTCGACGTTCAGGACGAGGTCGATGCCGTCGACGTGGATGCCTCGGGCGGCGACGTCGGTGGCGACGAGGGCGTTGACGTAGCCCTTCTTGAAGTCCTCCAGCACGCGGGTACGCGCGCCCTGCGTCATGCCGCCGTGCAGCGCGTCGGCCTTCACGCCGGACTCGATGAGCTGCTCGGCGATGCGGTCGGCGCCCAGCTGGGTGCGGACGAAGATGATCGTGCGGCCCTTGCGGGCGGCGATCGCGGCCGTGACCGGCGCCTTGTCCTTCGGCTTCACGACGAGGACGTGGTGCGACATGGTCGAGACGTTGCCCTGGGCGCTGTCGACCTCGTGGGTGACCGGGTTGGTCAGGTAGCGCTTGACCAGCGTGCCGATCTCGTTCTCCATGGTGGCGGAGAAGAGCATCCGCTGGCCGCCGCCGGGGATCTGGTCGAGCAGCTCGGTGACCTCGGGCAGGAAGCCCAGGTCGGACATCTGGTCGGCCTCGTCGAGGACGGCGACCTGGACGTTCGCGAGCGAGCACGCCCCACGGTTGATGATGTCGCGCAGACGGCCGGGCGTGGCGACGAGGACGTCGACACCGCGCTCCAGCGCGTAGATCTGGTTGCCCATCGACGTACCGCCGCAGACGACCTTCATCTTCAGGCCGAGCACGTCGCCGTACGGCTGGAGGGCGTCCGCGACCTGCATCGCGAGCTCACGGGTCGGCGTGAGGATGATCGCGCGGGGCTTCTTCTTCTCGGTGTGACCGCCGGCCAGCGCGGCCAGGGCCGGGAGACCGAAGGAGAGCGTCTTGCCGGAGCCGGTACGGCCGCGGCCCAGGATGTCCTTGCCGGCCAGGGCGTCCGGGATGGTCGCGGCCTGGATCGGGAAGGGCGCCGTCACGCCGTTCTGCGCGAGCTTACGGACGATGCCGTCGGGCAGTCCGAGCGAGGCGAAGGTGACGCTCGGCTCGGCGTCGGCGGAGTCGGCGGGGGCCTCAGCGGCGGGGGCGGGGGTCTCAGCCACGGGAGCCTCGTCGGCTGCCTCGGGGACCTGGGCCACCACGGCCTCGGCGGCCTCCACGACCTCGATGTTCTCGACGTCGTTCTCGGGCATGACGGTGTGGTCAGAACTGGAAATTGACATGCGAAATGCGAAACCTTCCGGAGTCTCGGCACGCGCCCGTAACTCCGTGTTTTCGCAATTTCGACCGCCTCAATGCGGTCCAGCCACGGCAAGGGAGAGTACGCGCCACACGGCGCTCTTCTGTGTCGGCGCCGGGCATAGGATCAAACGATCTACTACCATACGCACCCTCCCCCCAATCGTGCAAACCAGGCCGGTCCCGCCCGGTCTCACACCGGCGCGACCTGCGGTGATACCCGAGGAGTGGGCCACACCTCGATCCTCCCCGGCGCCCCCATCGCATCCGTACGGGACCGCGCCGCCGGCGAGGCCGAAGGCTCCTCAGGATGTACCGAAGGCTCCGGCTCGGGCGAGGGCGGCGGCTCCTGAGGGGTGTCGGGCTCGGGCGGCGGCTCACCCGGTCCGGGATCGCTGGGCTCCTGGGTGGGAGCGGGCCCGCCCCGGGTCGGCTCCGGGGTGCCGGGGCCACCGGGCGCCGGGCGGATGGCCCCTGGACGGGCCGACGGATCCCGCGAGCCCCGCTCCTCGGCGTCCGGCTCAGGGGAGGCGCCCCGGTCGGACTGCGCCTCGGCGCCGCCGCCACCGGATCCTGACCGGCCGGAGCCGGACGCCGTGCCGCCGTCCGGCCGGGCCGAAGCCTCCTTCTGGCCGGCGGAACGCGAGGGGGCCGGCTCCCCGGCGTCGTCGCCGACGCTCACACAGCCTGTGGACGCGGCGATCGTCAGCGCGGTGACGGCTGCCCAGCGGACGCGGGCGGACAACTGGCGCACGGGGTGGCACCTCCAAGGGAGGACAGGAACAGCGAAAAGGGAGAGCGCTGTGTCCAACTCCCCTGCCCCCGCCGGGGACACGCGCGCGGACGCACGGACACAACACCCCCACACACGCCGGGCGGCCCGGTCAGGCGCCGGGTACCCCGAAGCCCCCCGCGAGCTCGGCTCCCAGGAACACCGCCCCGAGCCCCACCAGCAGGGACGCCAGCAGATTCGCCCCCGCCAGGAAGCCACGGCCGGTTTCGGCCAGCCGCAAGGTCTCGTACGAGAACGTCGAATACGTCGTCAGCGCCCCGCACAGCCCCGTGCCCAGCAGGGCGTGGACGGGCGTGGACACCGTGGCACCGGTGAGCACCCCGAGCAGCAGGCTGCCCGCCGCGTTGACGGCGAACGTCCCCCACGGGAACACGTACGGCGTGCCCGCGCCGTGCCGCGCCTGCACCGCACGGTCCGTCAGATAGCGCAGCGGCGCCCCGACAGCACCCCCGATGACGACCAGAAGCCAGTTCACGCCGCCCGCCCGGGCCCGACCGGACGCTCCGGGTGTCCTGGATGCCCGGGCCCGCCCTGGCGCCCCCGTCCGTCCACCAGCGCCCGGGTGAGCACGGCCGCGGCCCACACCGCGCCGAGCGCCGCCACGGCCGTCGCCATCGCGTACGCCATCGCCGTCGCCACTTCCTGACGCGCCAGCAGGCCGGACACATCGGCGGCGTACGTCGAGAACGTGGTGAACCCGCCGAGCACCCCGACCCCCAGGAACGGCCGCACCAGCGGATGCGTGATCCGCCCCCGCTCGACCGTCAGCACCATCAGCACCCCGATCAGGGCGCAGCCCGCCACATTGACGGCGAAGACCGCCCAGGGGAAGCCGTCATCGGCGGCGGGCCAGGCGAGGGTCGCCGCATAGCGCGCCGTGGCCCCCGCCGCGCCGCCCGCCGCGATCACCGAGAGGACCCACCACTTCCCCGAGCCCGCCGTCTCGGCGCGCTGCGCGGGTACGGAGAGGTCGACGTCCGGGTCGACGACCGGCCGCTCCGGCGGAGGGTTCCTGGTGCTCATCCGTAGCCCCACGCGTGCAGTCGCTCGTCGTCGATGCCGAAGTGGTGGGCGATCTCGTGCACCACGGTGATCTCGGTCTCGGCGACCACGTCCTCGCGTGTCTCGCACATCCGCAGGGTCGGCCCCCGGTAGATGGTGATCCGGTCCGGCAGCACCCCCGCGTACCACTCACCTCGCTCGGTGAGCGGCGTGCCCTCGTAGAGCCCGAGCAGCTCCCGGTCCTCCGTGTCCTCCGGCTCCTCCTCCACGAACACCGCGACGTTGTCCATCAGCCGCATCAGCTCCGGCGGGACCCGGTCAAGAGCCAGGCTCACCAGCTCTTCGAACTCCTCGCGCGTCATCTCCAGCACCCCGCCATTGTCACGTACGGCGGGCCGGACGGGCGGTCCGAGCCCGCCCCCGCGGACACCCGCCCGGCCCATACCCCGCCGACGCCCCGCATGCCCGCCGTCCGATCGGGGCATACGGGCCCAATGGCACGCCCGTTCCACGCCGCAGTCGTCCGTGTCCGCCGCCTCCGCAGCTCCCGCGCGCGTGCCACCGCCCCCGCCGGCGGCCTCGTCCCCGCCGCGCACCCCTGGCAGCGCGCGCTGGGCATGCTGGCCGTGGTCGTGCTGGGCGCCTGGCTCGGGCTGCTCGTCGTGGGCAGTGTGCGTACGCCGGTGGGCCCCATGGACACCACCATGACCCTGCGGCCCTCGGTGAGCGGTGGCACCAAGATCGACGTGTCACCGCTCGGTGCCCTGGAGCTGGACTCCCACCACGGCCCGGTCCGCCTGGACGTGGACGTCGACCGGCTGGACCCGGAGCGCTCGCAGGCCCTGGTCAAGCACCCCGAACGCCTCTCGGGTCTCCAGGACGAGGTCGCCGACGACGTCGCGTCCGGCACTCTGGAGCTGGCCGTCCGCTCCTGCGTGGCCGTGGTCTCGGGCGCCACCGCCCTCGGCCTCGTCGTCTACCGCCGCCCCCGCCGCGCCCTCGCCGCCGGCGGCCTCGCCCTGGCACTGCTGGCCGCATCGGGCGTCGGCGCCTACGCCACCTGGAATCCGAAGTCCGTCCTGGAGCCGAAGTTCTCCGGGCTGCTCTCCAGCGCCCCTTCGGTCGTCGGTGACGCCCGCTCGATCGTCACCGACTTCGACGTCTACCAGCAGGAGCTGGCGCGGCTCGTCACCAACGTCACCAAGCTGTACGACGCCACCTCCACGCTCCCCGTCTACCGGCCCGACCCGGGGACCATCCGGGTCCTGCACGTCTCCGACATCCATCTCAACCCCGCCGCCTGGCACATCATCGCCTCGCTCGTCGAGCAGTACGAGATCGACGTGGTCATCGACTCCGGCGACACGATGGACCACGGCACAGCCGCGGAGAACGGCTTCCTCGACCCGGTCACCGACCTCGGCGCCCCCTATGTGTGGGTGCGGGGCAACCATGATTCCAAGGAGACCCAGAGCCGTCTGAAGAAGACCAGGAACGCGCACGTGCTGGACGAGGGCAGCGCCGTGGACGTCGCCGGGCTGCGGATCGCCGGCACGGGTGACCCGCAGTTCACCCCGGACCGCACCCGCCCCACCGGCGGCAAGGCATCCGAGCAACTGGCGGGCATGCGCCTCGCCTCGGCGCTGCGTGACCAGAAGCAGGCGGGCACCCCGGTGGACATCGCGGTGGCGCACGACCCGAACGCGGCGCGGGAGACCGACGGGACGGTGCCGCTTGTCCTGGCCGGCCATGTGCACCACCGGGTCAACGAACTGCTGCCCCTGGGGACGCGGCTGAAGGTCGAGGGCTCCACGGGCGGCGGCGGGCTGCGCGCCGTGCAGAACCAGAAGCCCGAGAAGGTGCGTGCGTCGGTGCTCTATCTGGACCGCGCCACCCGGCATCTGCAGGCCTGGGACGAGATCACCCTCGGGGGTCTCGGTCTGACGACGGCGGAGGTCAGCCGTCACCTCCCGGAGGAGAACCTGAAGAGCCCCTCCCCCTCCCCGGGCGTCCCGTCCTCCTCCCCGAAGGCCTCGACGACCTCCCCGTAAACCGTTTTGGCGATACCTCCCCGCATCCCATATGCTTCTCACGTCCCCGACGCGCTGCGAAGCGCGCAGGTGGGCCCTTAGCCCTCATCGTCTAGTGGCCCAGGACGCCGCCCTTTCAAGGCGGTAGCACGGGTTCGAATCCCGTTGGGGGCACGCTTTACGGTGTGCGAGACTTGTCTCGCACATTAGCCAGGTCCTGTGGAGCAGTTTGGAGTGCTCGCCACCCTGTCAAGGTGGAGGCCGCGGGTTCAAATCCCGTCAGGACCGCTGCAGCCCGTACGAGCTGCGTGGCTGGGTAGCTCAGTTGGTACGAGCGATCGCCTGAAAAGCGATAGGTCGCCGGTTCGATCCCGGCCCCAGCCACCACCCGAAGGCCCCGTCCACGGACGGGGCCTTCGTCGTACCCACGCTTCCCCGGGCTCGCGCGAGCGGGTCTCCCGGGAGCGGTGTGACACGGCCCGGACGAAATACGTTCGCCACTCCTTGCGCCCGGGTGAGATCCTGGAATCCGTATGTCTACTTCCTTCGCCGATCTCCAGTCCCAGCTCGGACAGCTCTCGCTCCGCGACGCGCACAGGCTCGGCCGCCGCCTCGAGGGTGCCCGCCGCATCCGTAAGCCCGAGGCCCGCCAGTCCGTGCTGGACGAGATCTCCGCCGAGGCCGGCAAGGCATCCGAGCGGCTCGCCGGACGCGCCGCGCGGGTGCCCGCCCTGACGTACCCGGAGCAGCTTCCGGTCAGTCAGAAGAAGGACGAGATCCTGGAGGCGATACGCGACCACCAGGTCGTGATCGTCGCGGGTGAGACCGGCTCGGGCAAGACCACGCAGATCCCCAAGATCTGTATGGAGCTGGGGCGTGGGGTCCGGGGCATGATCGGGCACACCCAGCCCCGCCGGATCGCCGCACGCACGGTCGCCGAGCGTGTCGCGGACGAGCTGAAGACCCCGCTCGGCGAGGCCGTCGGCTGGAAGGTGCGCTTCACCGACCAGGTGAATCCGGACGCGACCTTCGTGAAGCTGATGACGGACGGCATCCTGCTGGCCGAGATCCAGACGGACCGCGAGCTCCTCGCCTACGACACGATCATCATCGACGAGGCGCACGAGCGGTCGCTGAACATCGACTTCCTGCTGGGTTATCTGGCCCGGCTGCTGCCGAAGCGACCCGATCTGAAGGTCGTCATCACCTCGGCGACCATCGACCCGGAGCGCTTCGCCAAGCACTTCGGCGCGGCGCCGATCGTGGAGGTCAGCGGGCGGACGTATCCGGTCGAGGTGCGCTATCGCCCCCTGCTCGAAGAAGAGGGCGACGACTCCGACCGCGACCAGATCACCGCGATCTGCGACGCCGTCGACGAGCTGGACCACGAGGCCAACGGCGACGTTCTGGTCTTCCTCTCCGGTGAGCGGGAGATCCGCGACACCGCGGACGCGCTGAACAAACGCAACCTCAGACATACCGAGGTGCTTCCTCTCTACGCCCGCCTCTCGCACGCCGAGCAGCACCGGGTGTTCCAGCGTCACACGGGGCGCAGGATCGTTCTGGCGACGAACGTCGCCGAGACCTCGCTGACCGTCCCCGGCATCAAGTACGTGATCGACCCGGGCAATGCCCGCATCTCTCGCTACAGCCACCGCACCAAGGTCCAGCGGCTGCCGATCGAGCGCATCTCCCAGGCCAGCGCCAACCAGCGCAAGGGCCGCTGCGGCCGTACGTCGGACGGCATCTGCATCCGGCTGTACTCCGAGGACGACTTCCTGACCCGTCCGGAGTTCACGGATCCCGAGATCCTGCGGACCAATCTCGCCTCCGTCATCCTCCAGATGACCGCGGCCGGTCTCGGCGACATCGAGAAGTTCCCCTTCATCGACCCGCCGGACCACCGCAACATCCGCGACGGCATCCAGCTGCTCCAGGAGTTGGGCGCACTGGATCCGGCCGAGAAGGATCCGAAGAAGAGGCTCACCCCGCTGGGCCGCAAGCTCTCCCAGTTGCCCGTCGACCCCCGCCTGGCCCGCATGGTCGTCGAGGCCGAGAAGAACGGCTGCGCCCGCGAGGTCATGGTCATCGCGGCGGCGCTCTCCATCCAGGACCCGCGCGAGCGGCCCGCGGAGAAGCAGACCCAGGCCGACCAGCACCACGCCCGCTTCAAGGACGAGACGTCCGACTTCCTGGCGTTCCTGAATCTGTGGCGCTACATCCGGGAGCAGCAGAAGGAGCGCGGCTCCTCCAGCTTCCGCCGGATGTGCAAGCAGGAGTATCTGAACTTCCTGCGGATCCGTGAGTGGCAGGACATCTACGCACAGCTGCGCACGGTGGCCAAGCAGATGGGCATCGAGGTCAAGGAGTCCTCGACGGGTGCCGACGCTCCGGAGCAGTCGGTGCACACCTCGCTGCTTGCGGGGCTGCTGTCGCACATCGGGCTGAAGGACACCGAGAAGAACGAGTACGTGGGCGCCCGCAACGCCAAGTTCGCGATCTTCCCCGGGTCGGCGCTGTTCAAGAAGCAGCCGCGCTTCGTGATGTCGGCGGAGCTGGTCGAGACGTCCCGGCTGTGGGCGCGGGTCAACGCGAAGGTCGAGCCGGAGTGGATCGAGCCGCTCGCCCAGCATCTGCTGAAGCGCACGTACAGCGAGCCGCACTGGGAGAAGGACCAGGCTGCGGTGATGGCGTACGAGCGGGTCACGCTCTACGGGGTCCCGATCGTCGCCCAGCGCAAGATCAATTTCGGCCGTATCGACCAGGAGGCGTCGCGCGATCTGTTCATCCGCAACGCCCTGGTCGAGGGCGACTGGCGGACCACGCACCAGTTCTTCCATGACAATCGCAAACTCCTCGGCGAGGTCGAGGAGTTGGAGCACCGTGCGCGGCGCCGCGACATCCTCGTGGACGACGAGACGCTCTTCGACTTCTACGATCAGCGGATCCCGGAGCACATCGTCTCCGGCGCCCACTTCGACTCCTGGTGGAAGCACAAGCGCCGTGACGAGCCGGAGGCGCTCGACTTCGAGCGCTCGATGCTCATCAACGAGAAGGCCGGGGCCGTCACCAAGGACGACTACCCGGACTCCTGGCGCCAGGGGAACCTCAAGTTCCGGGTGACCTACCAGTTCGAGCCGGGCGCGGACGCCGACGGTGTGACCGTCCACATCCCGCTCCAGGTGCTCAACCAGGTCACCTCGGAGGGCTTCGACTGGCAGATCCCGGGCCTGCGCGACCAGGTGGTCACCGAGCTGATCCGCTCGCTGCCCAAGCCGATCCGCCGGCACTACGTCCCCGCACCGGACTACGCGGCGAAGTTCCTGGACCGTGCGGTCCCGCTGCAGGAGGCGCTGCCGCTGACACTCGCCCGTGAGCTCCAGCGGATGGTCGGTGTCCCGGTCACGGCGGACGACTTCGACCTCTCCCGGATCCCGGACCATCTGAAGATCACCTTCCGGGTCACCGACGAGCGGCGCCGCAAGGTCGCCGAGGACAAGGACCTGGAGGCGCTGAAGATCCAGCTGCGCCCCAAGGCCCGCCAGGCCCTCTCCAAGGCCGCCGCGGCGACCGCGGGGCCCGCGGGTGAGTCCATCGAGCGTTCGGGGCTCACGGACTGGACGATCGGCACGCTGGACCGGATCTTCGAGACCCGGAGGGCAGGCCAGCCGGTCAAGGCCTATCCGGCCCTCGTCGACCAAGGCGAAACCGTCTCCGTACGGCTCTTCGACACGGAGGCCGAGCAGCAGCAGGCGATGTGGCGCGGCACCCGGAAGCTGATCCTGCTGAACATTCCGGTCAATCCCGCGAAGTTCGCCTCGGACAAGCTCAGCAACCAGCAGAAGCTGGCGCTGTCACGCAATCCGCACGGCTCCATCCAGGCGCTCTTCGACGACTGTGCGACGGCGGCGGCCGACCGGCTGATCGCCGCGCACGGCGGTCCTGCCTGGGACGAGGCGTCGTTCCGCAAGCTGTACGACAAGGTGCGCGCCGACCTGGTGGACCTCACCGTCCGCACGATCGGCCAGGTGCAGCAGGTCCTGGCCGCCTGGCAGGCCTGCGAGCGCCGGCTGAAGTCGACGAACAGCCTGGTCCTGATCAACAACGTCACGGACGTACGGGATCACCTGGCCCGCCTCGTGCCGCCCGGGTTCGTCACCGCGACGGGGCTGCGCAGACTGCCCGACCTGATGCGCTACCTGATCGCCGAGGACCGCCGGCTCCAGCAGATGCCGACGAACGTCCAGCGCGACACCACGCGCATGGAGAAGGTCCACGAGATGCAGGACGAGTACGCCTGGCTGCTCGAACAGCTGCCGCAGGGGCGGCCCGTGCCCCAGGAGGTCCTGGACATCCGCTGGATGATCGAGGAGCTGCGGGTGAGCTACTTCGCGCACGCGCTGGGTACCGCACAGCCGGTCTCCGACAAGCGGATCGTGAAGGCGATCGACGCCGCCGCTCCGTGAACCCGCCCCGAACGGGGGCGTAGCGGCACCCGCACGGTGAGTGAGTTCGACCTGGCCCTGTGACCTCCTGTAGAGTCTGTCTTCGCAGCCAGCCGCAAGGCAGGCAGCGAAAACCTGGTCCTGTGGAGCAGTTTGGAGTGCTCGCCACCCTGTCAAGGTGGAGGCCGCGGGTTCAAATCCCGTCAGGACCGCAGTACACGGAAGCCCGGATCCACAAGGATCCGGGCTTCCGTGCGTCTTGACTCCGACTCCCGGCGCGGGTAACTCCGTAGGACGGAGTCCGCTCCTTCTTTCCCTCGACGCGGGGCGGCCGGTCCACCGGGAGGCCGCACGCATGTCTGCGCCCACGGAAAGGCACGAGACCCGCGCGCTGCTGCGCGCCCATCTGGCGGCCGCATCCGGCTACCGCCACCTCACCCGGCGCTGCCCGGTCTGCCATCGGCTGCTGCGGCTCGCCATGGAGCCCCTGACGGCCCCACAGGCGCCGCACATACGGCAAGGGCCCGGCAGCGGGACCGAGTCGCCGTCAGCCCCTGAGGCCGCCGCCCACGCCCCCGTGGCGGGCGCCCCCGCGGAGGCCGCGGCACCACAGGGGGACTCGGCCGGCTCCGGGGACGAAAGTCCTCCCGCGACATGACCATCTGCCGCAGCCAGGCACCCCCGGACAGTGGCAGGCTCGTAGTCGGCAAGACCGCGCGAGTGTGACGGGAGTCACCGAACAAGTTTTACGGAGGGGCGGCTTTACGCACTTCCTACAACTGGCGAATTTAATATGTGCCATTGCACCGCCTGGGAAGTACATCCCGGACCGTTCCACCCGAGCCGTCCCACGACGCCCGGGACCCGGGCGAACAGCCCCGAACAGCCCCGACCACAGTCGCACTCGGACGCTCGGCAAACCGACCCGTCGGCAGGTTCGGACGGACGTCCGGACCGTTCGGGCAGCCTTCCGCGCACCGCGCGTCCACCCGGCAGCCCACCACGCACCGGCCCACCGGCCCACCGGGCACAAAAAACCCGGGCCACAGACCCGGGGCACAAAAAGATCGCGCTGGACCCGGCGGAGTCCAGCGCGATCGAACGACGTACCCGCATGTCACAGGCATGGCGCCCGTTGGGGCAGGCGCCCGTCGTATGGAGCTATGAGTGCGGACACCTGGGGTTGGGGGACCCTTCAGTGCCCTGTTGTGGCTGCGGCGACAGGGGTGTGTCAGGCCTCGCTGCGCTGCTGCGGAATACCCGCAAGCAGTGCGCGGACCTCTGCCTCGCGATACCGGCGATGCCCACCGAGCGTGCGGATGGACGTGAGCTTGCCAGCCTTTGCCCAACGGGTGACCGTCTTCGGGTCCACGCGGAACATCGTGGCAACCTCAGCCGGGGTCAGCAGCGGCTCGGCATCAGGGGTGCGAGCGGTCATGAGCGGCCTCCTCGGGAGAACCGAACCATCTCGGTTCTTTCCTCTAAATTCTGCACCTTGACCCGCGTTGCCCGAAATGGCGGACGCGGGTCGAGTCGGTTATAGGACGAACGGCTTGTCTTCGGCACTACAACTACACCATCCGTCCAGCCACGTCGGCCAAACCGATGGAATTGCCCTCCCAGGTGCTCATCAGCGACGGAAGCCGATGGACCATGCCATAGCGGACAGTCATGGCCCAGTAACGATCAGTCACAGGACAACCAGGAGTCGTCGGAAGTCGTCAGACCCCCCATAGCGTGCAATGCTGAGCATTCCACCCACAGTTGGGCGGACAGAGTCCTCCCCCGGACTCCTTGTCCTATTTTGGCATGAGGAGTAGGGAAGGGCGCAAGGGCCCTGTAAGTGCTATCCGTCACGCTTGAGGCAAAGGCCCGGTTCGGGACGTAGGTCCCGGGCCGGGAGAGCGACTCCCCGCCCCACCTGTCGCACGCGTCACACCAAGCACCGGTTCACGGCCCGTCAGTTGCCCTCAGGACATCTCCGTTCACCTCCGCCGGGCTCCGTCGGTGCCCACGGATGTCGGACACCTCACAGGATGTCTCTTCCCTGCGGATAGCGCCTCTATGCGGCGGTGCGTTCTGATTCACACCGCTTCGGGCTAGTTGGAGGATTGTAGGTCACGCACGGCACGCCAGCGGTCGGCGAGACGGCCGTACGCGACCCCCGCCGCGTCACCGTCCCCGGAGCGCAGCGCCGCGATGCCCTCGGCCACATCCGCGGCCGACCGGTCGGTCTCGAGCTGCTCGCCGCTCAGCGCGTGGACCAGGCCGCCGTAGTCCAGCTCGACCATGGCGCGCGGGTGGAACTCCTCAAGCCAGCGCCCCACCTCCACGAGCCCCTCGGTCAGCGGCCCTTCGTCGATGGTCTCCCGCAGGGTCCGCAGCGCCCTCGCCAGCCGGCGCCGCGCCTGCACCATCGGGGTCCGGTAGCGCAGCAGCCGGTCCCCCGCGCCGCCGGCGCCCACGTACTCCCGCTCCTCGTCGTCGAACAGCACGAACCAGCGCACCGGCACGTGCCACACCGTGGTCCTGATCCAGGGTCGGGCGTCCGGGTTCCGCTCGGCCCACCGCTCGTAGTCCGCCTCCGCCTGCCCCCGCACCACCGGGGGCAGCACCGCGTCCAGCACGGTGGCCGGAAACAGACCCCCCAGTTCGCTCATCGCCATCCAGCCCCGCATCCGGGTCCGCCAAGGACAGACGCAGACGACCCCGTCGACCAGAGCGATGAAGGCGTCCCCGCTCTCGTGCACCGGCACCGCCACCGGAGGGGTGGGAACCAGATCCGCCAGCGAACGACGGAGTTCGTCCTGGGCCGTGGGGAGCTTCGTGCGTCGCGCGTAGCGCGTCCAGTGGCTCCGTTCCGGTTCGCGGAAGGCGGCGAGCGGCTCGTAGACCCGCAGATAGGACGCGTATGGGATGAGCACCGAAGACACCACCGACATGCGGTAAATCGTGTCACGCCGCTACTCCGCCGGAGGGTGATCCGGAGCACGGGAACAGATCTACGTGTCACGAGGACTTGCGACGCGCGGCAGGTCGTTACGCTCTTGCCCAGTCGGACCGGCCGGTCACGGTCGGTCCGGGGCCCTCCCCACCTTCAGGAGGGTCTTCCGCCGCTTCGTACTTGGGAGTCACCACAGTGACCGATGTGACCGGCGTACCCGTCGACGTGCTGCACACCCTGTTCCACTCGGACCAGGGTGGCCATGAGCAGGTCGTGATCTGCCAGGACCGCGCCAGCGGCCTCAAGGCCGTCATCGCCCTCCACTCCACCGCCCTGGGCCCGGCCCTCGGCGGAACCCGCTTCTATCCGTACGCCTCCGAGGCGGAGGCCGTCGCGGACGCGCTGAACCTCTCGCGCGGAATGTCGTACAAGAACGCCATGGCCGGGCTCGACCACGGCGGCGGCAAGGCCGTCATCATCGGCGATCCCGACCTGATCAAGTCCGAGGAACTGCTCCTGGCCTACGGCCGGTTCGTGGCCTCGCTCGGCGGGCGCTACGTGACCGCCTGCGATGTCGGCACGTACGTCGCCGACATGGACGTCGTCGCCCGCGAGTGCCGCTGGACCACCGGCCGCTCGCCCGAGAACGGCGGCGCCGGCGACTCCTCCGTCCTCACCGCGTACGGCGTCTTCCAGGGCATGCGGGCCTCCGCGCAGCACCTGTGGGGCGACCCCACGCTGCGTGGCCGCAAGGTCGGCGTCGCCGGGGTCGGCAAGGTCGGCCACCACCTGGTCGAGCACCTGCTGAGCGACGGCGCCGAGGTCGTCGTGACGGACGTGCGCGAGGAGTCCGTACGCCGGATCACCGACCTGCACCCCGAGGTGTCCGTGGCTGTGGACACCGACGCGCTGATCCGCACGGAGGGCCTGGACATCTACGCCCCGTGCGCGCTCGGCGGCGCCCTCGACGACGACAGCGTCCCCGTGCTCACCGCCGCGGTGGTGTGCGGCGCGGCCAACAACCAGCTGGCGCACCCGGGCGTCGAGAAGGACCTCGCCGACCGGTCGATCCTGTACGCACCGGACTACGTGGTGAACGCCGGAGGCGTGATCCAGGTCGCCGACGAGCTCCATGGTTTCGACTTCGACCGGTGCAAGGCGAAGGCCACGAAGATCTTCGACACCACGCTGGCCATATTCGCACGTGCGAAGGCGGACGGGATCCCGCCGGCCGCGGCGGCCGACCGGATCGCCGAACAGCGGATGGCCGACGCCCGCCGTCGCTGACGCGTCATCGGAGCGTCGAGCACCCGTCACCGGACTGTGAGCACGAACCGGTGACGGGGCCCCGCAGGGCGCGGGAGGGCGGCCGGCGGGCCACGGGGAGACAAGACTCACTCCGGTCGGCGGGTCGGCTGCCCACAAGAGGTTAAAATCGGGGTTGACCAGCGAGGACAGGCTTCTCGAAGGCCCTGTACCGAGGCACGTGATGCGGGCGGCGTACCGTATGGCCGAGGAAGCAGGTACGGTTAAAGCCACGGGCGCGGTCTCTCTGCTGAGAGTCCGTCCTGAAACATGAACGCGTGTCAAGACTCTGGGGCCGTCGAGCCCCGTCACCGAGGGGGTCGAGCCATGGGGCGCGGCCGGGCAAAGGCCAAGCAGACAAAGGTCGCCCGCCAGCTGAAGTACAGCAGCGGCGGAACGGATCTGTCGCGTCTGGCCAATGAGCTGGGCGCATCGCCTTCGAGTCAGCCACCGAACGCCGAGCCGTTCGAGGACGACGACGAGGAAGATGACCCGTACGCACAGTACGCGGATCAGTACAACAACGACGATGACTCGGACGAGGACGATCAGTCCGGCCCATCGTCACAGCGCCGCGGCGCTTGACCTCGCGCTGACACATCAACCCGGTCCGGGCCTGCTCGGACCGGGTTCTGTGCTGTCCCGGCACGGATGGACGGAAGCGACCCGTGGTCGGCGCCGCCCGCCGCCGGTCCGTCGCTGTGCCGGACCGGCGGTCATGGCGTCCTACCGTGCGTAGTCACCGGTCAGCTCGGCGCCCGTGGCGCGGTCGCCGCGATCGGTGATCTCGCCGGCGACCCAGGAGTCGACCCCCCGGTCGGCGAGCGTCGTCAGCGCCGCGTCCACCGAGTCGGCGGGCACGATCGCGATCATGCCGACACCCATGTTGAGCGTCTTCTCCAGCTCCAGCCGCTCGACCCGCCCGGCCTTGCCGACCACGTCGAAGACGGCGCCGGGCGCCCAGGTGGACCGGTCGACCGTGGCGTGCAACCCGTCCGGGACGACCCGGGCCAGGTTGTTGGCCAGGCCGCCTCCGGTGACATGGCTGAAGCCGTGCACCTCGGTCGTGCGGGTCAGCGCCAGACAGTCCAGGGAGTAGATCCTGGTGGGCTCCAGGAGCTCCTCGCCGAGCGTCCTGCCGAACTCCTCGACCTCGCGGTCCAGGCTCCAGCCGGCCCGGTCGAAGACCACGTGGCGCACGAGCGAGTACCCGTTGGAGTGAAGACCGGACGACGCCATCGCGATCACGGCGTCACCCTTACGGATACGGTCCGGGCCCAGCAGCCGGTCGGCCTCGACCACGCCGGTCCCGGCACCCGCGACGTCGAAGTCGTCCGGGCCGAGCAGGCCCGGGTGCTCGGCCGTCTCGCCTCCGACCAGTGCGCAGCCCGCCAGGACACAGCCTTCGGCGATGCCCTTCACGATGGCCGCGACACGCTCGGGATGCACCTTGCCGACACAGATGTAGTCGGTCATGAAGAGCGGTTCGGCCCCGCAGACGACCAGGTCGTCGACGACCATGCCGACCAGGTCGTGGCCGATGGTGTCGTACACGCCCATCTGCCGGGCCAGATCGACCTTCGTACCGACGCCGTCGGTGGCGGAGGCGAGCAGCGGGCGCTCGTAACCCTTGAGCGCCGACGCGTCGAAGAGGCCGGCGAATCCGCCGAGGCCGCCGAGGCCCGCGACCTCGGGGCGCTGCGTCTTCTTCACCCACTTCTTCATCAGCTCGACGGCGCGGTCACCGGCTTCGATGTCGACGCCTGCCGCAGCGTAGGAAGCACCTGTTGTCTCAGACATGGCCCGGGATCTTTCGTGTGTGAATACGGGGCTGGTGGGAAAGCAGCCGGCCGGTCCGGGTCACGGACGACGCAGCGCGTCGGCCGCCGCGGTCGCGGCGGGGCCGGCCGCCAGCTCGGTCTCCAGCAGCTGCTTGCCGAGCAGCTCCGGGTCCGGAAGCTCCATCGGGTATTCGCCGTCGAAGCAGGCGCGGCACAGATTCGGCTTGGCGATCGTCGTCGCCTCGACCATCGCGTCGAGCGAGATGTAGGCGAGGGAGTCGGCACCCATGGAGGTGGCGATCTCGTCGACGGACATGCCGTTGGCGATCAGCTCTGCGCGGGTCGCGAAGTCGATGCCGAAGAAACAGGGCCACTTCACGGGCGGGGAGGAGATCCGGATGTGGATCTCGGCGGCGCCCGCCTCGCGGAGCATCCTCACCAGGGCGCGCTGGGTGTTGCCGCGGACGATCGAGTCGTCGACGACCACGAGGCGCTTGCCCTTGATGACTTCCTTGAGGGGATTGAGCTTGAGCCGGATGCCCAGCTGGCGGATGGTCTGTGAAGGCTGGATGAAGGTCCGGCCGACGTACGCGTTCTTGACCAGCCCGGACCCGAACGGAATTCCGCTCGCCTCGGCGTAGCCGATGGCCGCGGGGGTTCCGGATTCCGGTGTCGCTATGACCAGATCGGCCTCGACGGGGGCCTCGGCCGCCAGCTTCCGGCCCATCTCGGCGCGCGAGAGGTAGACGTTCCGCCCGGCGATGTCGGTATCGGGGCGGGCCAGATAGACGTACTCGAAGACACAGCCCTTGGGCTTCGCTTCTGCGAAGCGGGAGCTGCGCAGACCGTTCTCGTCGATGGCGACGAGCTCGCCCGGCTCGATCTCGCGGACGAAGCTGGCGCCGCAGATGTCGAGGGCGGCGGACTCGGATGCCACCACCCAGCCACGCTCAAGACGGCCGAGAACCAGGGGGCGGATGCCCTGCGGGTCACGGGCGGCGTAAAGAGTGTGCTCGTCCATGAAGACGAGCGAGAAGGCGCCCTTGACCTCGGGGAGGACCTTCGGGGCGGCCTCCTCGATCGTGAGCGGTTTGTCGTCGTCATCTCTCTGGCCGGCGAGCAGCGCGGTCACCAGATCGGTGTCGTTGGTCGCGGCGACCTGGGTGGCGCGGCCGTCCTTGCGGGGAAGGTCGGCGACCATCTCCGCGAGCTGGGCCGTGTTGACCAGGTTGCCGTTGTGACCCAGGGCGATCGAGCCGTGCGCGGTGGCACGGAACGTCGGCTGCGCGTTCTCCCACACCGAGGCACCGGTGGTGGAGTAGCGGGCATGACCGACCGCGATATGGCCCTGGAGCGATCCCAGAGATGTTTCGTCGAAGACCTGCGAGACCAGTCCCATGTCCTTGAAGACCAGGATCTGGGACCCGTTGCTCACTGCGATGCCCGCGGACTCCTGTCCACGGTGCTGCAGGGCATACAGTCCGAAATAGGTGAGCTTGGCGACCTCTTCGCCCGGAGCCCAGACACCGAAGACGCCGCAAGCGTCCTGGGGGCCTTTCTCTCCGGGGAGCAGGTCGTGGTTGAGTCGTCCATCACCACGAGGCACGCCACCGAGTGTAGGCGAGATCGACCACCGGTCCGAATTGGGTGACCGCCCCGCCCCGCCCCCGGGCAGGGCGGTCGGGGGTTTCACGGGAACGCGGGGACCGATACCGGACGATCACTCCGGGTGATCATGGCCGTGTCGCCGCCTTCGCCCCGGAGGGCCCTGGATGCGGCCGACGCCCGGGATGGAGGGCGGTTTCCGGCCGGTCGGGCACCTGTGGCCGTGCCACCCTCGCCGGCCCTCCTCGTGGCACTCGGTGAGCCGGGACGCCCGGCGGCGCGGGGACTGACCGAGCGCTCGCTTCGTGGCGAGCCTCACACTGCGCACGCCCCGCCGCCCCGCCCGGTTCGACCGCGAACGGGCGGATCCTGAGGCTTTGCGGGACGGTTGTCCGCAGTACGAGACCGCCGTTGACAGGGTCATGGCCCGTTGGGCAGGCTCCTTCCCCATGCAGCCTCTCGGTGACCATTCGGTCACGCTCGTGGAGCGCCGCCACGTCGATCTGGGACGTGTCGCGAGCGCCATCTGTCGCCACGCCTGAGCCTGCCGCAGCGCACCCCGGGGCTTTCCCGAGTGGCCCCGGCACACATGTGCGCCTCTTCTCTCTTCCTCCGCACGGCCCGTCCTGACCCGGTGCGCCCTTCGGCGCCCCGGTCCCCGACGGGGTCCGCCGCGCCCGCCCCTCGTGCTCCGCCCTCCCCCACCGGCGCCCGAGGCCTGCCCTGGAGACCTCATGACTTCTCGTGACGCGCACGCACGGCCGGACGAGCACTCCGGTTCGCCCCTGAGCCGACGCGCCTTCACCACCGCCGTGGGCGCGACCGCCGCCACCGCCGCCGTCGGGATACAGGCCGCCCCCGCGGCCGCCGCGACCGGGGCCGCCGCCGACGAGGTGACACGGGAGCGGCCGTTCCGCGCGGCCCGCGGCAAGCACGCGCGCCGCCCCAACATCCTCTTCATCCTCGGCGACGACCTCGGCTGGGCGGACCTCTCCTCGTACGGGGCCCCGTACATCCGCACCCCCAACCTGGACAGGCTGGGGCGCGAAGGCGTGCGGTTCACGGACGCCTACTCCGGGTCCGCCACCTGCTCACCCACCCGCTTCAGCCTCTACACGGGGCGCTATCCGGGGCGTACGAAGGGCGGGCTCGCCGAGCCCATCGCCGACAGGTCCGTGGGTCTTGAGCCCACCCATCCGACACTGGCCTCCCTGCTGCGCGGTGCCGGGTACTCGACCGCGCTGATCGGCAAGTGGCACTGCGGATACCTGCCGGACTACAGCCCCACCAAGTCGGGCTGGGACGAGTTCTTCGGCAACTTCGGCGGAGCGCTGGAGTACTACTCCAAGCTCGGTCTGGCCGGCGAGTACGACCTGTACGAGGGCGACGCCGAGTACAAGGACCTGCGCTACTACACCCGGATCCTGACGGAGCGTGCGAGCGAGTACGTGCAGCGCGACCACGACAAGCCGTGGCTGCTCAACCTCAACTTCACTACCCCGCACTGGCCGTGGATCGCCGAGGGCGACACGGCCGAGAGCGCCGAGATCGTACGCAAGATCAAGGAGGGCGGTCTCGACGGGCTCTTCCACGCCGACGGCGGCTCGGTCGAGAAGTACACGCAGATGGTCGAGGACCTGGACCGCTCGGTCGGCGAGGTCCTGAAGGCCCTGAAGCGGTCGGGGCAGGAGGAGGACACCCTGGTCTTCTTCGGCAGCGACAACGGCGGCGAGCGGTTCTCCTACAACTGGCCGCTGTCCGGCAACAAGAGCTCCCTCCAGGAGGGCGGCATCCGCGTGCCCTCGGTGCTGCGCTGGCCCGCGCGCATCGACGCCCACCAGTTCAGCGATCTCCCGGTGTTCTCGCCGGACTGGACGGCGACGCTGCTGGAGCTCGGCGGGGCGCGCCCCGACCCCGCGCACCCGCTGGACGGCGTCAGCCTCGCCGGATATCTGCTGCGGGGCGAGACGCCGAAGGAGCGCGACCTGTTCTGGCGGGTGCGCGGTGAGCGGGCGCTGCGGCGCGGCGACTGGAAGTACTACCGGGGGACCGGCGGGACGGACCAGCTGTTCAACCTGGCCGACGACCGGCGCGAACAGGCGGACCGCGCCGCGGCCGAACCGGAGCGGGTGGCCGAGCTGCGGGCGTCGTGGGAGAAGACGGACTCCGGCCTGCTGCCGTATCCGACGGCCTCCTGACGTCCTGCTGATGCCCCTTCTGATGCCCCTTCTGACGTCCTGCTGACGTCCCGCTCGTCGCGCTGACGTCCCGCTGACGTCCCACGCAGCTCAGGTTCCTGGACGGGTCAGCCCCGGCCGGGCCGCTCGTCGGCCGCCGGGGCGGACGCGTCGAGCCCCTCGCCGCTGCCGGCGTCGATCGACAGGGTTCGGTGGTCGACCGTGTACGTCGTCGTCCCCTTCAACACCCGGAGCAGCACGCGCTCCAGCTCCATCCGGGGGCCCGCGCACATCATCTTGGTGGAGGCGAGCGGACCGAAGGTGAGCGTGGAGCCGGACACCTTCGCCTTGCCGTGGAAGGAGTTGCAGCCGAGGTTCCCCGCCACCGAGCCGTCCTTGCCGAAGGTGAGGTGCGCCTTGCCCTTCGTACCGGCGGGCAGGGATGTGGCGGTGCTGCCTGAGACCAGTGCGGTGACCTTCCAGGCGGTGCCGACGAGAGGAGCCGCCGGTTCGGACGCGAGGGCGATGGAGTCGCCCCGCGCGGTGGTCAGGGTCAGGGTCCTCTCGTCGCCCTCGCCCGCCACCTCGGCCCTGAGCTCGCCGTGGAGCGCCTTGCCCAGCGCGTTCTCGAACCGCTGGACATCCTTCGCGCACCCCATTCCGGTGGTGGTGCCAGGCCCGATGGTGACCTTGTCGCCGTCGAGGCCGGCATCGGCGGTGAAGCGGTTGCAGCCCAGACTGCCGGTGGCCTTCCCCTCGGCGTCGATCTCGATGTGGGCGCCGTCGGGGGCGGTGCTCTTCTGTCCTTGGACGGTCAGCGAGGACACCTTCCAGCGGACCCCGGTCACGGCGGGTCCTGCCCGTACGGCGCCGCTGCCGTCCCCGGAGTCCCCGGATCCCGACTCGGAACCGCAGGCGGCAAGGGTGAGGAGGGCCAGGACGCTGAGGGCCATACGTCGTGTACGCATGGCGATGGGACGGAACGACCGGCCGGTCCGGTTCCCTTCAGCCCATCAGCGGAAGCAGCGGGGCGAGGTCCGCCCGCTCACCGCTGGCACTGACCTGCGCCGCTTCGAGCGCCTCCGGCCACCGCGTACGTCCGGTGGCCAGCCGGATCCAGGTGAGCGGATCCATCTCCACGACGTTGGGGGGCGTACCCCTGGTGTGCTTGGGGCCGCCGATGCACTGGACGACCGCGAAGGGCGGGACCCGCACCTCGACCGAGCCACCGGGCGCCCTGTCCGCGAGCGCGTCGGCGAGCAGCCGGGTGCAGGCGGCGAGCGCCTGGCGGTCGTACGCGATGTCGAGGCCGGTCGCCCGGCGGAGATCGTCGGTGTGGACGACGAGCTCGACGGTCCGGGTCACCAGGAAGTCGCCCAGCCGCATCGTGCCCGCCCGGGTCGTCACCAGCCGGTCGCCCGCGTCGGTGGGGACCAGCTCCGCGAACCGGGCGGCCGTCTCCTCGTACAGCGCGTCGAGGTCGGGCCTGGCCGCGGCCAGGTCCAGGGCCAGGCCGGCGATGTCATCGGCCCGGTCCGCGGTGGAGAAGGGCCACTCCACCAGGGTGAGCTGCGGCTTGGCCCCGGCCGGCTCAGGCAGCTCCAGCTGCCGGCTGACGCGCTCAAGCGCCGTGGTGAGGTGGGCGGCGAGGTCCCGCACGGTCCACTCCCCCAGCCCGGAAGGACCGGCCAGCTGATCCTCCGTCAGCGCGCCCACCGCCCCCCGGACACGGTCGAACTGGGCCAGGACCGCGGTGCGGGTCCGGCTGAGGTCGTAGGCGCGCGGGCGCTTCTTGGCCGGGGGCATACGGGCGAGATTAACGGGCGCCTCTGACAACGCCCTCCCCGTACGGCTCGACACTCGACGCCGGCCGAGCGATCAGCCTGTGCTGACGGCTCCCTCGGCGTCGAACACCTCGCCGTTGGCCGGTACGCCGATGCCCCGCCAGGTGAAGGGGATCCCCCGGGCCTTCTCGAGGTCCGGGTGGTCCATCAGCTGGAAGTGCACATGCGGCTCCGTGGTGTTGCCGGAGTTACCGCACCGCGCGATCCGCTGTCCCGCCCTGACGGTGTCGCCGGCGCGCACCTGGAGGGAGCCGCGCTGGACATGGGCGTAGGCCGCGTACGTCCCGTCGCCGAGGTCGAGCACGACGCGGTTGCCGAACACCCGGTGCGCGCCCGCCAGTCCGCGCGCCTCGCCCTCGGCGAGCAGGAGATAGGCGAGCCCCAGCAGGGAGTTCCGGCTCAGGTGGTCGCGCTGTGTGTCGTCGGCGGCGACGACCGTGGCGTCCGCGACCGCGACCAGGGGAGCGCCGAAGCCGGGGAAGGCCCGGGGCCTGCGCGCCACGGGCCACAGCCAGGCGAACCCGGGACGCCCGCCCGTGGCCCCCGCCGGTCCGTCCTGTCCCTCTGCCGCGGTCCCTGCCGGAGCCTCCGCCGTCACGATGTCGATGGCGTACGTCTGGCCGAAGGTGTGGAGGCCATGGCTCGGTACCCGGTCGGCGGGACTGTTGAGCGCGGACCAGCGGCCCCGCACCGGCGGGAGCACCTCGACGGCGTCGCGTCGCGCGGCTCTGAGGTCACGGCTCGCCATACGGCCTCCCGCGATGCTCCCCGTCCACGCGAGTACGAGGGGGAGGAAGACCAGCCAGGACGGGAAGGGGTACTCGACGAACAGCCCCGTGACGACGAGCGCCACGAAGACCAGAACGAACACCCGGGCGAGCAGCCCCGGCAACCTGCGTACGGACATGTGATCTCCCCCTGCTGTCGTGTTCCTCAGGGCCAGGCGGCCGTGAGCACCACCAGGAGCGGCACCACGCGGACGCCGGGCACCTCGTAGCGCCCGCGTCCCGTCGTGTGCAGCCAGCCCGCGCCCGTCAGGAGGCGCAGATGGTGGTAGATCTGGCCGGTCGTCCCCGTGTCGTCGAGCTCGGCCAGTTCGGCGGCCGTGCGGCGGCCGCCGAGGATCTCGCGGAGCAGCCTCAGCCGTACCGGATGGCCGAGCGCTGCCAGGGGTTCGGCGGCTTCCGCCCAGTCGGGGCGGTCCTCCCGCGTGCTCCCCAGAAGCCCGGCGGTGAGCGCGCCGTACTGCCACTCGTACCGCTCACCGGCCGGCAGCTTCACCGCGCCCGTGAACATCACCCCGCCGTCGGCCGCGGCCTCCCCGACGTGGCCGAGCTGTTCCTTCAGCCCCTCCAGCGCCCAGAAGTCCCCGGCACCCAGCTCCGGCTTCGCACTCCCGGTGACCGGTTCAGCGGCCGATTCCAGCACGGCGAGGCGCCGCTCCAGCTCGGCGACGCGCTCCGCAAGCTCCATGACATCCACCTTACGTAATTACGTAATTTCATTCAACACCCATGACGCAGGAACGCCGAAGCCCCCGTCCGGTCGGCCGGACGGGGGCTTCGGTACAGGGCTTCGGTACAGGCAGAGCCTGGAACCCTAGGCGAACAGACCCGTCAGGGTCCCCTCGTGGGCCGTGCGCAGCTCGCTCAGCGCAATGCTGAACTCGCCCTGGATCTCGATCTCATCGCCGTCCACGACACCGATCCGGGCGACGGGCAGTCCCCGCGCCCCGCACATGTCGTTGAAGCGGAGCTCCTCGCTGCGCGGAATCGAGACGACCGCGCGGCCCGCCGACTCCGAGAACAGGAAGGTGAACGCGTCCAGACCCTCGGGGACGACCAGCCGGGCACCCTTCCCGCCGCGCAGGCAGGACTCGGTGACCGCCTGGATCAGACCGCCGTCGGAGAGGTCGTGCGCCGCGTCGATCATGCCGTCGCGGGAGCCCGAGATCAGGATCTCGCCGAGCAGCTTCTCGCGGCCCAGGTCGACCTCCGGCGGCATCCCGCCCAGGTGCTGGTGGACGACCTCGGACCAGGCCGAGCCGCCGAACTCCTCACGGGTGTCGCCCAGGAGGTAGAGCAGCTGGCCCTCCTCGGCGAAGGCGACCGGCGTGCGCCGGGTGACGTCGTCGATCACACCGAGGACGGCGACGACCGGCGTCGGGTGGATCGCCGTCTCACCGGTCTGGTTGTACAGCGACACGTTGCCACCGGTGACCGGGGTGCCCAGCTCCAGGCAGCCGTCCGCGAGACCACGGGTGGCCTCGGCGAACTGCCACATGACGTCCGGGTCCTCGGGCGAACCGAAGTTCAGACAGTCCGAGATGGCGAGCGGCTTGGCGCCGGACGCCGCGACGTTGCGGTAGGACTCGGCCAGCGCGAGCCGCGCGCCTGTGTACGGGTCGAGCTTGGCGTAGCGGCCGTTGCCGTCGGTCGCCATGGCCACGCCCAGATTCGACTGCTCGTCGATCCGGACCATGCCGGCGTCCTCGGGCATCGCCAGCACGGTGTTGCCCTGCACGAAGCGGTCGTACTGGTCGGTGATCCAGGACTTGGAGGCCTGGTTCGGGGAGCTGACCAGCTTCAGGACCTGCTCACGCAGCTCCGCCCCGTTCGACGGACGGGCCAGCTTGCCGGCGTCGTCGGCCTGCAGCGCGTCCTGCCAGGACGGCCGCGCGAACGGCCGGTGGTAGGTCGGGCCCTCGTGGGCCACGGACCGCGGCGGTACGTCCACGATCTGCTCGCCGTGCCAGAAGATCTCCAGCTGCGAGCCCTCGGTCACCTCACCGATGACGGTGGCGATGACGTCCCACTTCTCGCAGATCTCCATGAAGCGGTCCACATGCTGCGGCTCGACGATCGCGCACATGCGCTCCTGCGACTCGCTCATGAGGATCTCCTCGGGCGAGAGGGAGGAGTCGCGCAGCGGCACGGTGTCCAGCTCGACGCGCATCCCGCCGGAGCCCGCGGAGGCCAGCTCGCTCGTGGCGCAGGAGAGCCCGGCGCCGCCGAGGTCCTGGATGCCCGCGACGAGCTTCTCCTTGAAGATCTCCAGGGTGCACTCGATGAGGAGCTTCTCCTGGAACGGGTCACCGACCTGGACGGCGGGCCGCTTGGTGGGCTTGGTGTCGTCGAAGGTCTCCGAGGCCAGCACGGAGACACCGCCGATGCCGTCGCCGCCGGTGCGGGCGCCGTACAGGATCACCTTGTTGCCGGGACCCGAGGCCTGGGCGAGGTGGATGTCCTCGTGCTTCATCACGCCGATGCAGCCGGCGTTGACGAGCGGGTTGCCCTGGTAGCAGGCGTCGAAGACGACCTCGCCGCCGATGTTCGGCAGGCCGAGACAGTTCCCGTAGCCGCCGATGCCCGCGACGATGCCGGGCAGGACCCGGCGGGTGTCGGGGTGGTCGGCCGCACCGAAGCGCAGCGGGTCGACGACCGCGATCGGACGGGCACCCATGGCGAGGATGTCGCGGACGATGCCGCCGACGCCGGTGGCCGCGCCCTGGTAGGGCTCGATGTACGAAGGGTGGTTGTGCGACTCGACCTTGAAGGTGACCGCGTAACCCTGGCCGACGTCGACCACACCGGCGTTCTCGCCGATGCCGACGAGCATCGCGTCGTTGGCCGGGACCTTCTCGCCGAACTGCTTGAGGTGGACCTTGCTGCTCTTGTAGGAGCAGTGCTCGGACCACATCACGGAGTACATGGCGAGCTCGGCGCCGGTGGGACGGCGGCCCAGGATCTCGCGGATCCGGGCGTACTCGTCCTCCTTGAGGCCGAGCTCCTTCCAGGGCTGCCCGGCGTCCGGGGTTTCGGCCGCGTGCTCGACCGTGTCCAGGCTCATGCGTTGACCAGCTTCTTGATGATCGAGGTGAAGAAACCCAGACCGTCGGTGCGACCGGTACCGATCAGCGGCTCGACGGCGTGCTCCGGGTGCGGCATCAGACCGACGACGTTGCCCGCGGCGTTGGTGACGCCGGCGATGTCGCGCAGCGAGCCGTTCGGGTTGACGTCGGCGTAACGGAAGGCGACACGGCCCTCGGCCTCCAGCGCGTCGAGCGTGCGCTCGTCGGCGGTGTACCGGCCGTCCACGTTCTTCAGGGGTACGGAGATCTCCTGACCGGCCGTGTAGTCGGAGGTCCAGGCCGTCCCCGCGTTCTCCACCCGCAGCTTCTGGTCGCGGCAGATGAAGTGGAGGTGGTTGTTCCGCAGCATCGCACCGGGCAGCAGATGCGCCTCGGTCAGGATCTGGAAGCCGTTGCAGATGCCGAGGACCGGCAGGCCGGCCTTCGCCTGCTCGATGACGGTCTCCATCACCGGCGAGAAACGCGAGATGGCGCCGGCGCGCAGATAGTCCCCGTAACTGAATCCGCCGGCCAGGATGACCGCGTCGACCTGGTGGAGATCCTTGTCACGGTGCCAGAGCGACACGGGTTCGGCGCCCGCGATCCGCACGGCCCGCAGGCTGTCCTGGTCGTCGAGCGTGCCGGGAAAAGTGACGACGCCGATACGGGTGGTCACTTCTCCTCCTCCACCTTGACGGTGAAGTCCTCGATGACGGTGTTGGCGAGGAAGGTCTCGGCGATCTCGTTAATACGGGCGAGGGCGGCATCGTCGACCGGCCCCTCGACCTCGAGCTCGAAACGCTTTCCCTGACGAACGTCCGCGATTCCTTCGAAGCCGAGACGGGGCAGTGCGCGCTGCACAGCCTGTCCCTGCGGGTCGAGGATCTCCGGCTTGAGCATGACGTCGACTACGACGCGTGCCACTGGCACTCCCGGTGGTGTGGTGCGGCTGTGTCTCCGAGGGGTTCCCCAGATCCCCGCGGGTCCGCTCAGCCTACCTGGCCAGAAATTCTACGCGGGTAGATATCGAGTGGCCCCGATCACGGTGAGATATCGGAGGTGACAACGCCCGGGAAAAGTCTGGAAAAAAATCTTCACCCGGATTGCACGCGGACACACACCGGCAACACGCGGATGCAATTGGCCGGGCTTCACAATGCGGCTCCCACCGCTGTACAAATGAATACCGAGGAAAGCACGATTGCCCCGGAACAGTCGACAGCCGTCGATCCGTATCCGCCCAGCCGCCAGAAGGCCGGCATCAGCGCATGTCAGACGCGAGGATGCCGTAGGAAAGGACCGATATCCGTGGCTCAGCGCGTCGTGGTCACACTCTCCGACGACATCGACGGGGGAGAAGCGGCGGAAACGGTCACCTTCGCCCTGGACGGGAAGTCGTACGAGATCGACCTCAATCCCGCCAATGCAAAGAAACTGCGTAAGTCGCTGGCTCCGTACGTAGCCGCCGGCCGAAAGCAGACAAATACTGGCAAGCGCGGCAAGGCCCCGGTGGCGTACCACCACACCTCGATCGCGCCCGACCCCGCGGCCGTGCGCGCCTGGGCGCGCTCGCACCGGATGGAGGTGCCGGCCCGCGGCCGGATCCCCAAGAAGGTCTACGAGGCGTTCGACGCGGCCAGTTGAGGGCTGCGTCCGGAATGTTCTCTTCCGGTTCGCTCCCCTCCGGCCGCTCGGACGACTCCTCGGGGAGCCGACTTGCACAACACCCCCGCAGGTCGGCTAGAGTCTGGAGCACGCCGAAGGGCAAGGCCGGAAAGCCGGGTCCGACGCAGCGTGCGGGTGTAGTTCAGTAGTAGAACATCCCCCTTCCAGGGGGAAGGCGCAGTGTGCAATTCCTGTCACCCGCTCTGCACTGCCTTACCGAGCCACTGAGTGGATCAGGTAGAGTAGTGAGCGCTCCACCGGTGAAAGCCGAGTGGCAGCAATGCGGACGTAGCTCAGTTGGTAGAGCGCAACCTTGCCAAGGTTGAGGTCGCCAGTTCGAACCTGGTCGTCCGCTCCGGAATCAAAGGCCCCGGTCGATATCGACCGGGGCCTTTGGCGTTTCCTCCCCCGGTGTCATCACGGCCCATGACAAACGTCATGGGCCGTGATGACACCGTGTACTGGCCGCGGCCGTGATCCGGCGGAAGTCTTGGTCCATGGCCGTGAAGGGGTGAGGGAGACATGTGGGTACGGGCGCAGGTGCGCGGATGGCAGAAGCGTGAAGCATTCGACAAGATCGATCTCTACACCCGCGGGACCATGCACTGCCTGGCCTGGGGGATGATCTTCTGCGTGGTGCTCCTGTCGGTGACCCGGCCGGTGCGGCACTCGGGCGCGCCCGCCCTCCTGATCGTCGTCACGGTCCTGGCCGCTGTCGCCCAGGGCGTCTTCTCTGTGCGGCTGGTCACGCGGGCCCTCGACAGCTACCTCGGCCTCGGTGCCTTCGGGTGGCGGCTGCCCGCCTTCGCGGCTGTCCTGTGCCTGGCGAACACGGCAGGTCTGCTGACACTCGGTGGGTACGCCGGCACCGAGGCGTTTCCCGGACTGCAGATGGCGTTGGGGGCCGTGGCGTGGCCCTTCCTGACACCTTTCGTCCTCACCGTCCCGATCTGGGCGTCCAGTGTGTGCATCGCGGTGCTCGCAGCCGGGATGAGCGGTGGCGCCCTGCTCGCGGGGGCTACCGGATCCTTCGCGCTCACCACGTTGGCGGGGGTGGGCTTCGGCGGCGTACTGCTCTCCAGCACCGTGCGTCTCTCCGCGTGGACGCTCGGGATGATGCAGAAGCTCCGTGACGCGCGGGATGTGGAGGCCCGGCTGGCGGTCGCGGAGGAACGGCTGCGGTTCGGGCGGGACATGCACGACGTCCTGGGCCGGAATCTGGCCGTGATCGCGCTGAAGAGCGAGCTAGCGGTCGAGCTGGCGCAGCGCGGAAAGCCCACGGCGGTCAACCAGATGATCGAGGTGCAGCGCATCGCCCGCACCTCCCAGCAGGAGGTCCGGGAGGTCGTACGGGGATACCGGGAGGCCGATCTCCATACGGAACTCCTCGGAGCCCAGGGCGTCCTGCGGGCAGCCGGAATCGAGTGTGCCGTCCACGGCGACGGCGGGCGGCTGCCCTCCCCCGTGCAGTCGGCGCTCGGCTGGGCCGTACGCGAGGCGGCCACCAATGTGCTGCGGCACGGCGATCCGCAGCGGTGCGACATCCTGCTGGAGACCACACGGGACGGGATCCGGCTGGTGGTGGAGAACGACGGCCTGACGCCGGACAAGGCCGTCGTCTCCGGCGGCGGCTCGGGGCTCCACGGGCTGCGGGAACGACTGGCCGAGGTCGGCGGTTCGCTGGAGGCGGGGCCGACGGACGGCGGACGCTTCCGGCTGACCGCCGCTGTCCCGCTGCCCCCGCCAGGACCCGCGGCATCCCCGCCGCACACGGCGCACACACCGGACACGCCACGATCGTCCGCTTCCCCGCTGCCCGCGCCCCCGCTGCCCGCCTCACTGAGTACCGCGCCCTCGCCGCTGGAGAAGAAATGAGCTCACCCGCACCTGGCCCCGTCCGCGTCCTGCTCGCCGACGACGAGCATCTGATCCGGGGCGCGTTGGCCGCGCTGCTCGCCCTGGAGGACGACATCGTCCTGGTCGCCGAGGCGGCGACCGGACCTGAGGCCATCGCCATGGCCATGGCGCACCGGCCCGATGTGGCCGTCCTCGACCTGGAGATGCCGGGCGCCGACGGTGTGAAGGTGGCCACATCGCTGCGGACCGGACTGCCCGGCTGCCGGACCATGATCGTGACGAGTCACGGGCGCCCGGGCAACCTGAAGCGGGCGCTGGAGGCGGGCGTCCGCGCGTTCGTCCCGAAGACGGTCAGCGCCCGGCGACTGGCCGAGATCATCCGGACCGTGCACGCGGGAAACCGCTATGTGGACCCGGAGTTGGCGGCCGACGCGATCTCCGCAGGGGACTCTCCGCTGACCGCGCGGGAGGCGGAGGTGCTCGAACTGGCTGCGGACGGGGCGCCGGTCGCGGAGATCGCCGAGCGGGCGTCGCTCTCGCAGGGCACCGTACGCAACTACCTGTCGGCGGCCGTCTCCAAGCTCGGGGCCGAGAACCGTCATGCGGCCGTGCGTCTCGCACGGCAGAGAGGTTGGGTATAGTGAGCAGCGCGCTTCGGCGCTTGCGGACGTAGCTCAGTTGGTAGAGCGCAACCTTGCCAAGGTTGAGGTCGCCAGTTCGAACCTGGTCGTCCGCTCCACGCAAGAAGGCCCCGGTCCTCGTGACCGGGGCCTTCTGCCGTTACGTCTCCCGCCGTTACGCCTCGGCCCTCACACGTCCTGGGGCGGCCAGCCCATGCCGGTCAGGAGTTCGTACGCGTCGATGTACTTGGCGCGGGTCGCGTCGACGACCTCCTGCGGCAGCGGCGGGGGCGGCTGCTCGCTGCGGCGGTCCCAGCCGGAGACCGGTGAGGTCAGCCAGTCGCGCACGAACTGCTTGTCGTACGACGGCTGCGCCTTGCCAGGCTCCCAGCTCTCGGCCGGCCAGAAGCGCGAGGAGTCGGGCGTCAGCACCTCGTCCGCGAGGATCAGCTCCTCACCGCCGTCCTCGGCGGGCGCGAAGCCGAACTCGAACTTCGTGTCGGCGAGGATGATCCCGCGCTCACGCGCGATGTCCCGTGCGCGACCGTAGACGTCCAGCGTCGTCCGGCGCAGCAGGGCGGCCGTCTCGGTGCCGACCTCACGAGCGACCTCCTCGTACGACACGTTCTCGTCGTGATCGCCGACCGCGGCCTTCGTGGCCGGGGTGAAGATCGGCCCCGGGAGTTCGGAGCCGTCGACGAGGCCCTCGGGCAGGCCGAGACCGCAGACCGTGCGGGTCGCGTCGTACTCGATCAGGCCGGAGCCCGTCAGATAGCCGCGCGCCACGCACTCGACCTGGACCATCCGCAGCGAGCGGCAGATCAGGGTCCGCCCGGCCCAGTCGGCGGGTGCGCCGGCGGGGAGCTCCGTCGACAGCACGTGGTTGGGGACGAGATCGGCGAGCTGGTCGAACCACCACAGCGACAGCTGGGTGAGCACACGGCCCTTGTCGGGGATCTCGGTGGGCAGGACCCAGTCGTACGCGGAGATACGGTCGCTGGCGACCATCACGAGGTCACCCGCCTCGTTCCGGTACAGGTCGCGCACCTTGCCTGTGTGCAGGTGGGTGAGCCCCGGCACCTGCACGGGCTCGGGCTTTTCTACGAAACCGGACACGCTGCCTCCGCGTAGGTTGATCCAGGAGTCGTTCCGATTGTCCCGCATGCACCCTGGCCACGCCGCCAGGGGTCGCTCCGTGGACGGACCGGCGCCTCGCGGCTCAGTCCCGCTTGCAGATCCGGTCGAGCAGATTGGCCGTCGCCCGCTGGATACGGGAGTCGACATGGCCCGGGCGGTCCAGGGCCGGGGACCAGGCGAAGGTGCCCGAGGCGAAGACGAGCGCGCCCGAGGGGGCGCGGTACAGCGAGGTCTCCTGGTGCCGGGTCGCCCCCTCGCCGTCCGCGTACGGGGAGTGCGCGAGCAGCATGCGGCTCTCGTGCTCGGGGAGTGTCGTACGCGGGAAGTAACGGTCGGCCTCGCCGGCGACCAGCCCGTCGATCTCGTCGTCCTCGGCCGCGCCGGTCGCTTCCCAGAGCCAGTGGCTCGCGTTGCGCACGACCAGCGGGTGCGGATCGGGGACCCGGCCCGCGTACTGGATGCCGAGCAGCTGTTGTTCGGGGCGGTCGATCTCGCGCCACAGCGCGGATTTCCCCGGGCCACGGCGCTTGCGGCAGGTCAGCAGGCGGTCGGGGACACCGGAGGGCGACGGGCCGAGGCCGACCTGCCAGTACATGGTGTTGGCCGAGAGGAAGACGAGTGAGGTGCCGGTGTCCCTGGCGAGCTCGGTGGTGCGGCGCATCGGCACCGACCAGTACTCGTCGTGGCCGGGGAAGACCAGGCCACGGTAGCGGCTGGGGTCGACGCGGCCTGCGTGCAGATCCCGGGCGTCGGCGTACGCGAGGTCGTAGCCGTAGCGCTCGGCCCAGCGGATGAAGTCGTAGGCATGGCCGACGTGCAGGGGGAGGCCCGCGCCCGCGTAGGGGCGGTCGAAGGAGAGGGTGACCGCGGCGTCCTCCTCGCCGAGCAGCCGGCCCTGCTCGTCCCAGGCGTGGTAGAGGCTGGCGCCCGTGCGGCCGTCCTCCGGGTAGAGGTTGTACGCCTGCCAGGTGACGTCGGGGAGCAGGAGCAGCAGGTCCGCCGGGTGGTCGTCACGAACCGTGAACGGGACATGCGAGCGGTGGCCGTCGGCGGTGGTCAGCACGGCGACGTAGGCGCCGACCGACCAGTAGGTGGGGATCTGCAGGCGCCAGGACAGCCACCAGTGGTGGCAGGAGACCGTCCGCTCGGCGGCCAGCGGGGCCGGCTGGACGATGCCGGAGAGGCGCGGGCTGGTGGTGATCTTCGCGGCGCCGTCGCCCGCGTAGTGCCCGATGCGGTAGACGTCGACGGAGAACTGCTGGGGCGGGTCCACGGTGATGTGGAAGTCGATCGCCTCGCCGGGTGCCGCGGCGCCCGGGGAGACGAACCCCTTGATCTGCTGGCGCACGTCGTCGGCCGTCCGCGTGCCGCCACCCGCCCCACCGCGGCCAAGGTCGGGGTCGGCGTACCAGGGGACGACGTGGCCGGTGTCGTCGAAGTAATTCTCGCTGCCCCGGAGCCAGGGCAGCGGGCCCTGTCCGAAGGGGTCGCTCACGGCGTGCGCGAGGGCACCCGATTCCCATCGCCGGATCTGCTCCGCCCCCATCCCGCTCCCCTCCCTCGTCCCCCGGATGTCTGACGCGCCGGATGCCGACGCCAGCCCCAGCACATCACATTACGCACGCAGTCCGTCACACTTCGTCGCGAATAGATGTGAACGGATCCTGATCTTCCAGCTATCCGGGGGATATTCCGGGCATTTCGCCACTTGGGTGGACGGACGGTCGTTCAACTCCGGGCCCCCTCGACCCAGGCGCACCGCTCAGCCCAGGCGTACGGGTCAGCGGCGTACCGCTCAGCCCAGGCGTACGGGTCAGCCCAGGCGTACGGGTCAGCCCAGGCGTACGGGTTTGTCGGTACGCACTCCCACCGCCGTGAGCCAGGAGCGCAGCGGATCCGCGTCGCCGTCCTCGACGAGGCTGAGCACCGGGACGCCGAGGTCCGGCCTGCGGACACCGTCGACGAGCAGCGCGGGGCCGTCCAGCCAGTCGAGCCCGGGGGCGGCTCCCGCCGTGTCCACGGCGGCGCAGCAGACCATCGCCACGACGTGGTCGGCGAGCAGCTCCGTGCCCGAGCGGGGCGGCTGAAGGGGGAAGAGCGGGAGAGGCCCCGACAGGCCGAGCGGATCGGGGTCAGCTCCGGACGCCGCACCGTCGGCCGGGCTGCTGCCGCCGGGGCGGGGGCGCGGCGCCGCCTTCTCCTCGTCGCGGGCGACGGCGGCGCCGATCCCGGCCGCGAGCGCCTCGCTGTCGGCACCGGGGGCGGCCAGGTGGTCGATCACCCGCGCCAGCGTGGGCATCGGAGAGCCGTCGGCCCCCGTCGCGTCCGGCGCCCCCACGGGGACGCTGGTCGCCACCCCCATGGCATCGAGCACCCGGTGCAGACGGGAGGCCTCCGTACGCCACTTCCGGTCCACGACCTCGTCCGGATACTGCTGCCAGTCGACCGGCGACCAGCCAGGGCCGGCTTCCGCGGGCCCTCCGTGGAAGAGTCGGGCGGCCAGCAGCGATGCCGCCTCGTCGGCCGCGCCCGGCTCCTCGATGAGATCGCAGGCGGGGCGCTCCCCCAGCCGGGAGGTGAAGCCCTCGGCCAGCCGGTCGCGCCGGGAGAGCTCCGTGAGCGCGGAGACGACACCGGCGTCGAGCCTGGAGGGCCAGCGCCCCATCCGCCAGGCGGGCAGCGCGACCCGGGTCAGCAACCGGTCCCAGCCCGCGTAGGCAAGACCGACCTGCTCCTGGGCGGCGATCCGCAGCCCGTAGTCCACCTCCTGCGCACGCCCCGACGCGGCGGCGGCCACGCCGCGCTCCATCTCCGCCGCATGACCGTGACAGCCGCGCAGCAGCACCCTGGCGATCCATCCCACGAAGGCCGCGGAAACCCTGCGCACCGGCCCCTGCCCGGGCACGGTGGCGTCGGCGACCGCGGCGTCCAGGCCGCGGACGAAACGGCGGGCCGCGGCTATGTCCGGGTGCGCGGACGGCCCGGTGCCCGCGACGACCGGGGCGAGAACCGCGCGCAGCTCGGCGACCCTCATCCACCACAGGAAGGGGGACCCGATGACCAGCACGGGCGCCGCCGGGATCCGACGGCCGCGTCTGCTCCCCGCCGGACCTGCGCGATCCTTCGCCCCGGGCTGGGCGGCGGGGTGCGTACGGTCCTCGAGCCAGCTGTCGCAGTCCGGGGTCAGCGCTATGGCCGACGGCGCCGGGACGTCGAGCCGGTCGGCCAGGTCCCTGACCAGCCGGTAGAGATCGGGGGCCGCGGCCTCGGTCAGAGGCACCGTCGGACTGACCGCCGGCCTGGCGCGCGCCACCGCGACGGCGACCGCCGCCGCGAGCAGCAGGATCACGACGGCGCAGGCCGTCACCGTCCAGCTGACCGTGGACCAGACGCCTGGGCCGAGACGGCCCTGGCCGAGCGCGACGAGCAGCACGACGGCCACGGCCGCCGGCAGGATCGCCAGGGCCGTGGCTCTGCTCCGGATGCGCAGCAGAGCCACGGCCCTGGCCCGCGCTGCGTGCGCACCCAACTCCTCAACCGAACCGGTGGTGGACACGGCTGGACGTCACCCCCTCTGCCCCCGCGACGGTGTTGGTCACTCCCCCACTGTGGCACCCGTCACTGACATCGCAATGCCGGTGGGCCAAGTGCCGGAAAGCTTGCGCCGCACCCTAGTTGGGGCCTCGGCGGGCGTCATCCGGATGGCCGAGCCGTCACCCGATGGAATGGCTTTGGGTAAAGCTGCTGACGTACCGGTGCACGGTCGTTCGGTGATACCGCGCGGCCTCGCGAAGGGGCCTGACACCCCTGTGCCCGGCGCCTCCCGTGGGGCGCCGGGCACAGGGGACGAGCGGAGACTCGGGTGAGGAGTGGGGGCTCAGGCTTCCTCGGCGGCCTTGCGGGCGATGTCCGTACGGTGCTGGGAGCCGTCGAGCCGGATCCGGCCCACCGCCGCGTAGGCGCGCTCCCTGGCCTGCGTCAGGTCCTTGCCGCTCGCTGTCACGGAGAGCACGCGCCCTCCGGCGCTGACGACCGCGTCGCCGTCCTGCCGGGTACCGGCGTGCAGGACGAACGCGTGCGGTGCATCCTTCGCCACCACATCGGCGAGGCCCTCGATCGGGTCTCCCGTGCGGGGGGTGTCCGGGTAGTTGTGCGAGGCGATGACCACGGTGACGGCGGCGTCGTCGTGCCAGTTCAGCGCGGGCGCGGCGTCCAGGGTGCCGTTGGCCGAACCGAGCAGGAGCCCGGCGAGCGGCGTCTTCAGCCGGGCCAGGACCACCTGGGTCTCCGGGTCGCCGAAGCGTGCGTTGAACTCGATGACCCGTACGCCGCGCGAGGTGATCGCGAGGCCCGCGTACAGCAGCCCGGAGAACGGGGTGCCACGGCGGCGGAGCTCGTCCACGGTCGGCTGGAGGACGGTCCGCATGACCTCGTCGACCAGCTTCGGGTCGGCCCACGGGAGCGGGGAGTACGCGCCCATGCCGCCGGTGTTCGGGCCCTCGTCGCCGTCCAGGGCGCGCTTGAAGTCCTGGGCCGGCTGGAGGGGCAGCACCGTGGTGCCGTCGGTGATCGCGAAGAGGCTGACCTCGGGGCCGTCGAGGAACTCCTCGATGACCACACGGTCGCAGGCCAGGGCGTGGGCCCGCGCGACGTCGACGTCGTCCGTGACGACGACACCCTTGCCTGCCGCGAGACCGTCGTCCTTCACGACGTACGGCGCGCCGAAGGCGTCCAGGGCCTCGTCGATCTCGGCGGGCGTGGTGCAGACGTAGCTGAGGGCGGTCGGGACGTTGGCACCGGCCATGACGTCCTTGGCGAACGCCTTGGACCCTTCGAGCCGTGCGGCCTCGGCCGAGGGGCCGAAGCAGGGGATACCGGCCGCGCGCACGGCGTCGGCGACACCGGCGACAAGCGGTGCCTCCGGGCCGACGACCACCAGCTCGGCACCCAGCTCGGTGGCGAGGCGCGCGACGGCGTCGCCGTCGAGTGCGTCGACCGGGTGCAGTTCGGCCACCTCTGCGATTCCGGCGTTGCCGGGGGCGCAGTACAGAGCGGTGACTTCGGGGTCGAGGGAGAGAGAGCGGCACAGGGCGTGTTCGCGGGCGCCGCCGCCGATGACGAGGACCTTCACGGGGTGCAGCCTAGCCGCCGGGGGCAGGGTGCCTCGACGGGCGCCGCTCCGTGGACGGCCCGCCGACGGCAGCGCCGTCGACGGACAGGCCCGTCAGCGGACAGCACCGTCGACGGACGGCCCCATCGGCGCGATGACTCGGCCCGCGGGCCCGACCGACTACGCGGGTGCGGGTGCGCGTGCGAGCTCGGGCTCGGGCTCGGGCTCACTCATTGGTGAACTCCTCGACGACCGTGGCGCCCAGCTCGCGGACGATCAGGTCGTGCCCGGAGAGCGCGGAGTCGACCAGATCGGGATCGTCCGCCTCGGCGGTGTCGTCCTCGGGCGCGACCGCCCGGGGCGGCTCGGGAGCCGGGCGGTCGTACGAGGACCGGTCGTACGAGGACTCCTCGGGCCGCCCGGACGACTGCTGCGCCGGGGGCTGCTGAGCGGGCGGCGGGGCCTGCGGGGCGGGTGCGGCCGGCCGGGACTCGTACGACGGAGCCGGCGGCGCCGCGGGCGGGGGCTGATAGGGGGCGGCCGGGGGCCTGCCACCACCACCGCCACCGCCGGTCGGCGCGGGCTGGCCGCCACCGCCCGACGGGTCGACGACCGCGTCGACCCGCCACGTGGCGTTGAACTGCTCGGCGAGGGCCTGCTTGAGCACCTCTTCGCTGCCGCTGCTGGAGAAGGTGTCGCGTGCCCCTGCGTTGAGGAAGCCGAGCTGAAGGGTGCTGCCGTCGAAGCCGGTGACCTGGGCGTTCTGGCTGAGCAGGATCCAGGTGAACCGGCGGCGGTTCTTCACGGCTTCGAGGATGTCCGGCCACATGTTCCGCACCTGGGCCGCGCCCTGCGCCATGTCCTGCCCGCCGGCCGCGGGTGCCCGCCCGGCGGGGGCCTGGGAGGGCGGGGCGGGGGCCGGCGGGGGCGTCTGTGCCTGAGGGGCCTGGGGTGCCTGAGGTACGCCGCCTCCGGGCGCTGAGGCGGTCGGCCAGCCGCCCGGCCTGCGCGCCGGTTCCGCGCCGCCCGCACCGCCACCGGCTCCGGCCGCCCCCGGCCAGGCGCCGGGACGCTGCCCTGCGGGAGCGGGAGCCTGGGGCTGCTGAGCCTGAGGGGGCTGCTGAGCCGTCGACTGCTGGGCCTGGGGCGCCTCCTGCGGTGCCGCCGGCTGGGACTGCTGGGCTTGGGCTGCCGCAGGGGGCGTCGCGGCCTCGGCGGCCATGGGCGCGGCCCGGGGGGCTTCAGCGGGCGCACCGCCGCCCGGAGCGCCGCCCGGAACCTCGCCCCGGACCGCCGCACGGGCCGCTGCGGGACCGCCGACACCGCCGCCGGGCATCCCGACGCCGGGCCCATGGGCCTCCGGCCCCGGCACGTACCCCACAGCGGGCCCGGGCCCCGCTGCGGCGAAGGACCCGCCGCGCTCCAGCCGGTCCAGCCTGGCCTGGAGCGAACGCTCGTCGTCGAAGGCGGCGGGCAGCAGCACGCGGGCACAGATCAGCTCCACCTGGAGCCGGGGCGATGTCGCCCCACGCATCTCGGTGAGCCCTTCGTTGACCAGGTCGGCGGCGCGGCTCAGCTCGGCGGCGCCGAAGACGGACGCCTGCGCCTGCATCCGCTCCACCACATCGGCGGGCGCGTCGATGAGCCCCTTGTCCCCGGCATCCGGCACCGCGGCGAGGATCACCAGGTCACGGAGGCGCTCCAGCAGATCCGCGACGAAGCGCCGGGGGTCGTTGCCGCCCTCGATCACCTGGTCCACGACCTCGAAGGCCGCCGCCCCGTCGCCCGACGCGAAGGCGTCCACGACGGAGTCCAGCAGAGACCCGTCCGTATATCCGAGGAGCGAGGTAGCCATGGCGTATGTCACACCGTCGTCGGCGGCGGAGGCCAGCAGCTGGTCCATGACGGACATCGAGTCACGCACGGATCCCGCACCGGCCCGCACCACGAGCGGCAGCACGCCGTCCTCGACGGAGCTGTTCTCCTTGCCGCACACCTCCGCGAGATAACCGCGCAGCGTCCCGGGCGGCACCAGCCGGAAGGGGTAGTGGTGCGTGCGCGACCTGATCGTGCCGATGACCTTCTCGGGTTCGGTGGTCGCGAAGATGAACTTGAGATGCTCCGGCGGCTCCTCGACCACCTTCAGCAGGGCGTTGAACCCGGCCGGGGTGACCATGTGCGCCTCGTCGATGATGTAGATCTTGTACCGACTCGACGCGGGCCCGAAGAACGCCTTCTCCCGCAGGTCACGGGCGTCGTCCACGCCACCGTGCGACGCGGCGTCGATCTCGATGACATCGATCGAACCCGGTCCGTTGCGCGCGAGGTCCCGGCAGGACTGACACTCCCCGCAGGGAGTCGGCGTGGGCCCCTGCTCGCAGTTCAGACAGCGGGCGAGGATGCGCGCACTGGTCGTCTTTCCACAGCCACGCGGCCCGCTGAACAGATACGCGTGGTTGACCCGGTTGTTCCGCAGGGCCTGCTGCAACGGGTCAGTGACATGCTCCTGACCGATGACCTCGGCGAAGGACTCGGGGCGATAGCGGCGGTAGAGCGCAAGGGACGACACACATACGAGGTTATCGGGGCGGACTGACAACCGGCCCCGCCCGGGCCTGGAACCCGGCGGACGATCACACACGCCTGGCACATCACTCCGGACACGCAAGGGCCCCCCACGCACCCGCCAGAGCCAACTTACCCTTGCTGCCTTCCGGCCCTGGGGGAGTTCAGTCAGATAGCGCCACGTGAGGGGCTGACGCCCACCTTAGCCGATCCCAGCCCCCTGTCGTCCACCCGCTCCCCGACCCCACCCCTCCCGGAGACCGGTGCGGAACGATCTGACGGGAACGTGTTCGCGAGCACCCTCCAACGTCTTGTATTGTTTGCCGCGGAGGATTCGCCTAGTGGCCTAGGGCGCACGCTTGGAAAGCGTGTTGGGGGCAACCCCTCACGAGTTCGAATCTCGTATCCTCCGCCATTGCTCTCACCGGGCAATACGTTGAAGGGCCCCATCGCTTGCGGTGGGGCCCTTCGACGTTGGTGGTTGCAGTTCTGGTTGCAGTTGCCGCCTACCGCCCGTTGAGGGCTGTCCGGCACACGTTGCAGTACATGGCCGCGTTCCGCCCGTACCGCCGCATCATCTGGGTACAGCTGGCGCACAGCCCGAGCTCCCATGGCGGACAGCCCAGCGCTGCGGAGGCTGCTGCCCGCTCGACGCGAGTGATCCGCGTCGGGTCGCTGGAACGTTGGGTTGGCAGACGGGGGAGGGTAAAGCCGCCCGTCGGTTGATCGAGATCGCGAAGAGGCCGGGCGTCACTGATGAACCAGCTGTCTTCGCCTGCCCGGCAGGTGCGGTCGACCTCCTGCTCAGCGAAGGTGATCACGTCGTCGTCTTCCTCGGCCGGGACTGCGGGCAGGGGCGTCTTCTCGTTGACGATCTCCTCCCACAGCGCACGATCGGCCGCCGACACCCACATGTGCCGCCCAGCGCGGCCACTGCCCCGACTGGGCACGTAGACCGGGACGCTCTCCCCTGTAGCGCTCTGCAGGACCAGGTCCTCGATGCGGACCGGCTTCTTCTCCGGGAGGCACAGCGCCGGCACGAACCAGTCCGCGTGAATCGCGCCACAATGACCGGCGCCCTCTCTGAGGAGGCAGTGGCGCTCGCTGCTCGGTACGCACTTCCAGACTTCGAGGTGCCGGTAGCCGCCGCGGATCACCATCTCCTTGCGGTCAACAATGTCCTTCCACGGCATGTCGTCTACGCGCGCCCAGGGGGCACGGTCGATCAGGGAGGCCGTCCGGTCCTTCGCCACCCACAGCGGGGTGATGCCGTGTTCCACGGCGTTGACCGAACGCCGGTGCACGCTGCTGGGGCTGAGGTGGTGGTACTGGATCTCCCAGCCGATCCTGAGACCGCCAGGCCCGGTGACTACGGCGTCCGAGACGCTCCGCCGGTTCGCCATGGGAACCTCGGCCTCGGCGTCCAGACCGTAGCGCCCGGCGGTCTCGACGATCCGGTCCTTGGTGGCCTTGTGCTGGGCACTCTCCGCCGGGGTCGCCTTGTGCGTGATCGGCAGGTGTGAGGCCACGAGAGGTCGCCGGCCCCCAACCCTGCCTCGACGGATGAACATCCACGGGGACTTCCCGCCGGTCTCAGACAGGCATTCCCGCCCGTCGTGGTGTGCGAGGCATTCGAGCAGATGCGCGTCGCGGTCGGAGACCTTGGCGGTGATCTCCCGCAACAGATCGGGACGCCCCGGGTGACCGAGGTCAGGCAGTGACAGATTGATCTCTAGGCCATATCCGGTGTGCCACACCCCATTTGCCATCTCTCTAACATAGAAGCGACCACTGACACTCAACAGGGCGTCTCCCAGGGGGAGATGGGCAACAACAGCACGAAGCCGTGCGACGGATCCCCGTCGCACGGCTTCGTGCTGTTGATTCAGCGTCTACCACTCGTCTGCGTCGCCGTACTTCCCCGGGTTCTGCGCGCGGTCCACAGCTTGTGTACACGCCTCGGCGAAGGCGGCCCCCACGGCCACTTTGTCCGTACCGCGCGCGTTGGCCTCGACCTCTTGGCCCGTACCGGGGATTCGGACCGTGCGCCAGACCGACGGGCGGTTGGTGTAGGCACCGATTTCGAACTCCCAGGTCGGCACGGACCACTGTTCGGGGAGCGCTGTCGACTCTCGCTCTCCGCTGGGACGGAACAGCGCACGGGCGTGAAAGACCACCGTCCGCTCGGGCATCCGATCACGGACCTCCCGCACACCACCGGGGCCGTTGCGCTCCCAGCGCCCGCGATCCCACTCCTCGACCTCAGCCGTTCGGTCCGGCCAGTCCTCGCTCCACTGGGCAACGACCTCGGCAGCATGCTCTCGCTGAAGGAAGGGCACCCGCCGCTCACCAAGGCGGGCGACGTGGACCATCAGCTCAGCAGGGACAGGGCTCTGGTCGGCGCCAGACAATGAGCCTCCGACCGCCTGGGCCGGGGCATTGCCCCAGAGGAGCCCACCGACCTTGTCTGCCGTGTCCTTCAGGACACGGCTGGTGAGGTGCTGGTAGCGGCGGCGCATCCGCGCAGATTTTCCGGGCTCCCAGCCCATGATTCCGTCCACAACCGCGTCAGAGACACCGAGAATCAGCAGGACGGTCGCCGCGGTGTGGCGAGCATCGTGGAGGCGGCCGTCGCGGACTTCCGCCGCCTTCAGGAGGCCCTTCCATTTATGGAAGTCCGTGTTCGGGTTCAAGGGCTCGCCGGTCGGCGAGGTGAAAACGTACCCCTTCTCCGTCCACAGATCGCGTGCGCGCTTCCGCTCGCGATCCTGTTCCTCCTTGTGCCGACGAAGCAGCTTCATCAACTCACCCGGGACACCGATGGGCCGCTGGCCGGCGCGGGACTTCACGGTCTTGGTCTCGCGACGCGTATTGATCTTCTGAGGGCAGAAGCCCGGTTTACGCCCGCAGCGGTCGCCGCATCCGTGCTGATAGCGGGGCCGCAGCCGACCTCGGCGCACGCGGATCACATCGAGTTCGAAGTCAACGTCACTCCACTGCATGCCGAGGACCTCGCCCTGCCGCAGGCCGAGCGCCAGGGCGATGACCCAGCGTGCGGTGTTGCGATGCTTGTGCGCTTCGGCGAGCAGGCGCTGGACCTCCTCGATCGAGTACGGCTCAACCTCCTCCTCTTCGACACGAGGGCCTTTGGCAATCGTGGCCGGGTTGACCGCGAGGTGACCCCGACGCACCGCCTCGTTGAGCGCGGTGCGGACGGTCCGGTGCGTCTGGTGGGCGGTGCCGGCGGCGCTTCCGGTTTCCTGCATCTTCTTGTAGAAGCGCTCCAGGTGTTCCGGCTCCAGCTTCTCCAAGCGGTGGGCGCCCAGGCCAGGTATGAGGTGGTGGTAGACCGCGACGCGGTAGCCGTCGATCGTGTTCTCGGAGACGTTCGGCGCGGCAATGTTCTCGACCCAGTGGACGAGCCAGGTCTCCAACGTCCAGTTCTGGCCGGCCTTGCGGACGGACCCCTTGTCCCGCTGGCGCTCCAGTTCGCGGACAGCCTTGGTCACGTCAGGACGGGTCTTGCGGCTGATGTGGCGCCGGTCAGGTGCGCCGTCGTCCTTGGTGCCCACGGTGACGTATCCGTGCCAACGGCCGTCCTTGCCATGGAAAATCGAAGAGGCGCCGTTGGGCTGACGGCCCTTCGCCGTCGCGCCCCGGGTCATGCTGCGGCCCCGAAGTCGCTGGCCGTGAGGCGCCTGGCCAGGAAGTCGTTCACCGCCTCTGCTGGGATACGGCGCAAGCTGCCGATCTTCACCGAGGCGATCTCGCCGGAGGTGACGTACTCGTACAGTTTCGTGCGGCCGATGCCGATGCGGCGCGCGGCTTCGGCAACGGTGAGGGCCACGAGGGTGGTGTCGCCTCCGGCGGGACGCCGTTCGGAGAGCAGATTCCGCAGGTCGGCCTCGGGGACGTCCAGCAGGTCCGCTATCTGGGCAAGCGGCAGTTCGGTGCGGTGCAAGGGAGGGTCCTCTCCTGGCAGGCCAAGGGACGGCGAATCCCGGTAGGCCGGCAAGTCGTTCAGGGACGGGCGTGAAGTGAAGGAACCGGAGACGGCAGGCCCTCGCTGTTCGTAGCAGCGAGGGGCCGAGTCAGCTCTGTTCGGACGGCGCGTCCATGCGCTCGCCGAGATAGCTGCGAAGCCGAGTTGGCGCTCCGAGGTGGTGATGGAACTCGCCGTTCGAGGCGATGGTCAGCTCGTGGGTCAGCAGAGCCTTGACCATGTCTTCCTGGTTGGGATTGGCGTCCGTGTACGCCGCGAGTTCGTCCTGGATCCGGCGCATGTCCTTGCCCAGGGCCCGCCATTCCTTCCATCTCGCTACGTAGTCGCCGACAAGACGACGGACCAGGGGGTTGGCGAGCTGGCCGGGGGGGCTGGTCAGCTCGTCGAAGGTCAGGTCGAAGACCTTGCAGAAGCCGAGCGCCTCATCAAGGTTGACCCGACGGCGGGGCTTGCCGCTCTCGATGCGCCAGATCGCGGACTGGTTGACCGGGTGGCCGGCGTCTGCCATTCGCTCGGCCAGCGTGACCGTGCTCCACCCGCGTGCCTCGCGTTCGAGCTTGATCCGCTCCGCGACATGCTCCTCGGCTGGCGGCCGGTCCGGCCCCGCGCGGGAGGCGCCTTCGTCACTGCTCATCACTGCACCTCCTTGCTGAGGCCCGACGGACAGCCGGGGCGATGGTGAAAACTAAACACCATTCCGGAGCCAAATGCAACCGTTGCGCTTCCGAAAACGTCAGGTACTGTAGACGTCCGCCCTCGAACGGCGGTGAACGCAAAAAGCCCCCGACGCTACGAACGTCGGGGGCCAAGCACGAACTCTCGTAACCGCCCATCCCTGAACGATTGACCCGCGTGGCCTGGGATTCGCCGTCCCGTACGGCCCGCAAGTTGAGGAGCTCAATGTCCAGTATGGACGAACCCCGGCCGACCGCGCCACACCTCGCGGGAACCGGCCGCCAGCCCACGCCCGGCGACCTCACCGCGGTCCCGCCGCACGACGTCGACGCCGAGGCCGCCGTGCTGGGGGCCTGCATGCACAAGGGCGCGGTGATCGACGAAGTACGCCTGCTGCTCAACGCAGCCGATTTCTACCGCCCCGCACACGAGACGGTCTGGCGTGCCATCCTCGCCCTGCACAGCGAGGACAAGCCAACCGACCCCATCGTCCTGTCGCACCAGCTGCGCGCCCAAGACGACCTGGAGCGGGTCGGCGGTGTGGTGTACGTCCACCAGCTCGCCGACGCCGTACCCTCCGCCAGCAGCGCCGCCTACTACGCGGGCATCGTGCGCACGATGGCCGATCTCAGGCGTCTGCGCGCCTCCGGCATCCGGACCGCTCAGCGGGCGATGGAGCCGGGCGCCGATCCGGATGCCATCCGCAGCGAGGTGGAGGCAGAGGTCCAGACGGAGCGCGAGCGTGCGCTGGCCTCGGGACAGGGCCGACTCTCCCGGTTCATCACCGACGGATGGCGCTTCGTCACCGAGACCGGCACTGACACCGAACCTCTCTGGGGCACTCGGGAGCAGACGGCCTGGTCGTCGGGAGAGAGCCTGATGATCGTCGGAGCTCCGGGAGTCGGGAAGACCACGCTGGCCCACCAGGTGATCCTCGCTCGTCTGGGCCTGTCGGACAGCGTCCTGGACATGCCGGTCGCACCGAGCCGACGGGTGCTTTACCTCGCGCTGGACCGGTACAAGCAGATCGCCCGCGCCATGGCGCGCAGCGTCGGGCCCGAGCATGAGCAGCGCTTGCGCGACGGGCTCGCCGTCTGGCAGGGCCCCCTGCCCGCCAGTCTGGACAAGGAGCCCGATCTCCTCGCCGACCTTGCCGCAGCCCACCAGGCCGACACCATCGTGATCGACAGCCTCAAGGACGCGGTGAGCACGCTGGTCGACGACGCCCTCGGCGTCGCCTACAACAACGCCCGCCAGCGAGCTATCCGCAATGGCGTCGAGATCATGGAACTCCACCATCAGCGCAAGGCCACCGAGGGCGCTCCACGCGCCCAGAAGCCCACCCTGGACCGTGTCTACGGCTCCACGTGGATCACGTCCGGCGCGGGCAGCGTTCTCTTCGTCTCCGGGGAGGCCGGCGACCTCGCCGTCACCCTGCACCACCTCAAAACCCCCACCGGCGAGATCGGCCCCCTCCAGGTCATCCACGACCACGAACGCGGCATCTCGACGCTCGACCCCGCCCTCGACCCGGTCGCCATCCTGCGACAGCGCCCCGACGGCCTGACCGTGCGCGAACTCGCCATGATCCAAAGCGGCCAGAACAACCCCGAGCGCTCGGCCACCGAGAAAGCCAGGCGCACCCTGGACCGACTCGTCAGGGCCGGACTCGCAGGCAAGGCCGAAGGCACCGCAGGCGGCACCGGAGGCGGCCAGCAAGCCCGCTACCGCGCCTCAGTCCGCCATATCGGCGCCGTCTCCTGACCTGATCGCCGAACGCCGGGACCGTACACGAGGGCGTACACGCACCCCTCCCCCGCGCACCGGCCCACGCCTCACCGCAGGCGTACACGCCACGAACGAAACCCCAGGTCAGACGATCACGCGATCGTTCACGCCGTACACGCACACCAGCGTTCACGCGTGAGCCCCCCTTTAGAAGGGGGCTCGCGTGTACGCCCCCGGCGTGAACGCCGTGATCGCCTCCGCAGAACCACCCCGGAGAACCCGCATGACCACACCCGCCACGCCTCATGACACCACCCAGCAGGGCAACGCGATGCCCCACGCCGAGCACGTCCAGGACGTGAAGCCACAAGCAACGGCCCAGCATGCCGCCGAGCGGTACGCCCTCGCCGCAGCCGGAACCGTCATCATCGCCCTCACCGCCGGCGGCTTCTGGCTCTCCTACGCACACCTCGCCCAAGTCGCCGGACAGCATGGCCTGGGAAGCTCCCCGGTCCGGCAATGGGCCTGGCCCGCGACCCTGGACGCCTTCATCGTCGCGGGCGAACTGCTCATGCTCCGCGCCGGCCTCCGGCGAGTGACCGACTGGTGGGCGGTCACCCTGACCGCTACCGGGTCGGTCGGATCCATTGCGCTCAACGTGGCCGGTGTCAGCGGCACGGGCAACGCGAGCGTCGTGCCCTTGCTCGACTACGTGGTCGCGGCGGTTCCCCCGACCGCAGCCCTATTGGCCTTCGGCGTGCTGATGCGGCAGATCCACCAACTGGTCGACCGGCCCCTCGACCGCCCGGCACTCAATTCCGCCGAGGCACCGGAACCGCAGGCCACGCCATCCGAACGCATCGCCAATCCGCAGGCAACCGACTCCAGCCGAACGCCGTCGCCCCGGATTTCGGAGCACCAGCCGCGTGGTGGGCGTCCGGTCAGCGCGACGGTCGAGGACCTGGTTGAGATCGGGCGGATCGCTGCGGCCGAGCAGCGCAAGCTCACACGGGGCATCGTGCAACAGGCCATACGGGCCAAGGGACATACGGTCGGCGGCCAGAGGCTGACCGAAGTCATGGAAGTCCTCCGGTCGGAACCCGGCATCGGTCGGAACGTCGGCTGATCGTCCGCCATCCCGGTGGCCGGAACTCCTACGGCCACCGGTCAAGCGGTCCCCGCCTCTCCGCCGCCCTCACTCATCCACACTCCCGCAGTCGTAGCCGTGGCCTCCGCACGCCACCACCCGGCCCACATCTTCCGGAGAGCTATCCATGACCCACGAACCGATCCACACTGACGGCTCCATCGACGGGCCGCCGACACTGACGAAGTCGCCTACGCTGACGGAACGTTTGCGGCGGGCGTTTGGACGGACGGCTCCTGGCGGAGCCAGTAGTACCCCGAGTCCGACTCATGGCCGGTCTTCGGGGGTCTCCGCCCCAGGGGTGGCGGAGACGGTCCGGCGCCAGGGGGCGCCGGACCGGGAGGCCGGGGCCGAGGGCGGCCCCGACCAGGACGAGCTCCGTACCGTCCAGCAGCAGATCCTCCACCCCACGCCCACCGCCGAGCCGATGGCCGGCGAGCGCGATGTGCAGAGCGTCCAGCCGGCGATCCGCCGCTTCACCGGCACCAAGCGAACCGTCCGCCTCGGCCCGCTGCGCTTCACCGTCGACGAGCACGCCGCCCTCCAGGAGGCCGCCGCCGAGCACGGCTACAAGGGCGAATCCGGCTTCGCCGCCGACATCGTCCTCGCCTTCGTCACCGGCCGGTTCGCCGCGAACCTTCCCCTGTCCGAAGACCGCCGCCGCACCCATATGTTCCGCGCCCAGGTGCTGCGCGAGCTCAACCGCATCGGCGTCAACGTCAACCAGATCGCCCGCGCACTCAACAGCGACTTCACCCCGCCCAACATTCGCCAGCGCCTCGACGAACTCCACCACCTGCTCGTCCTGATCGCCGAAGCCCTGCGTCGGCCCACTGACCCGACGGAGGTCTGACCGGATGATCGCCGCCATCAAACCGGCAGGAGCCAACACCCGCGGCCTGCTCGCCTACCTCTACGGCCCCGGCCGGCACGACGAACACCTCGACCCACACCTGGTGACCGGATTTGCCATGCTCGGCATGCCCAACCCCGGACGCAACGAGAACGCCACCCTCACCGATCTCGCCCGCCACCTCGACGAGCCCGTTCACCTTCGGAACAGCGAGTTCGGCAAGCCCGTCACCGACCACGTCTGGCACTGCCCCGTCCGCGCCGCACCCGAAGACCGCCATCTCTCCGACACCGAGTGGGCCGACATCGCCCAGCGCATCGTGTCCGCAGCGGGCATCGCCCCTGACGGCGACGACCTGGCCTGCCGCTGGATCGCCGTACGCCACGCCGACGACCACATCCACATCCTCGCCACCACCGTCCGCGAAGACGGCCGCCGCCCCAAACTCCACGACAGCGGCATCCGTGTCGGCGACGAATGCCGTCAGATCGAGAAGGACTACGGGCTGCGACAACTGAAGAAGGGCGACCGCACCGCAGCCCGGCGCCCCACCCAGGCCGAGATGCACAAAGCCGAGCGCCTCGGCTGGGAGCAGACCAGCCGCCAGTGGCTCCAGGACCGCATCCGCGCCGCCATCCCCCACGCCACCAGCGCCGAGGAACTCCTCGCTTACCTCGAAGCCGACGACATCCTGGTCAAGCCTCGCCGAGGCCCCTCCGGAGACCTCCTCGGCTACGCCGTCGGCCGGCCCGGCGACCTGAACAAGGACGGCGAGCAGATCTACCACCCCGGCGGGAAGATCGCCCCCGACCTCACCCTCCCCAAACTGAAAGCCCGCCTGGAAACCAGCGCACCGGAGGAACACCCCACAGCCCGCCGCAACCGACCCACCACCCCCTGGCATCAGGCCACCGAAGCCCTCGACACCCTCCGCCCAGAGACCACCAACACCAGCGCCGACGAGGACGCACGAACACAGGCGAACATCAGCGCTCTGGGCGAACTGATCGAAGCCACCGCCCAAGCAGCACCCGCCGACCACCGTGCCCAACTGCGCGCAGCCAGTACGGCATTCGCCCGGGCACAGCGGTCACAGATCCGGGCCGAGCACCGGGCCGCCCACGCCCTGCGGACCGCAGCCCGCGACATCGCACACACCGCCACAGGCCCCGACGGCAGCGCCCTCGCAGCCCTGACCGCCGCACTCCTCTGGGCCGCCATCCTCACCGCACGCTGGCACGAGGCCAAGGGCCACGCCCACCAGGCCGACGCTGCCCGCCAAGCCGTCCAGCACCTCCAGTCAGCAGCCGACACCGCGCTCGCTCCGACACTCACCACACTCCAAGCCCGGCGCCCCGGTGAAGAGACTCGCCGCACTCTCGCCAACGACGTACGCGCAGCCGTCCCCGAACACGCCGACCGGATCCTCACCGACCCCGGCTGGCCCGCCCTCGCCACCGTCCTCGCCGACGCCGAAGCCAGCGGCCACAAACCCCACCACCTCCTCAAAGAAGCCGCAGCCCAACGCGAACTGACCACAGCCCGCCAACCCGCCCGCGTCCTGATCACCCGCATCCAGCACACCAGCCGCAACCCCCCACCCAACCGCCGCGCCGAGGCAGCCCGCCTACGAAGCGTCAGCGCATCAGCCTTCGGAACCCCTTCACCTAACGACCAGCCGAGGACGACCGCAGCGCCCACAAGCCAGCCGAGCCGCCACCGACGCTGATCCGGCAGGAGAGTCAGATCCCCAGAGACCCGCCAGCAGCGTCGGCGAGGGTCTCCCCAGGGCGCCCGTGAGCCCCGGAAGCGTGGACCTACGTCGGAGAGGCGCCTGCGTATCAACGGCTGGGCCGGTCACCACACGTGGTGACCGGCCCAGCCGTTAATGCGCCCACTGTCCGTTCTCAGCCTCACTCCCGACGGAACATGCCGCCCCGCGCGCGATGCTTTCCAACGCGGCGCCCCTCAGGCTGCTCGGTCGCAGAAGCCGTGCTCACAGGTAGCGGGCGAGTCGGTTCGTCGTGAAGGAGGAGAGACTGCCAGACCTGCTCCTGCAAGACGCGGATGCACGGGCCGCAGGCGAACATCGCCGCCTGGGCACCCGCCACACTCACCGGGCCGATCCACAGAACACGGGTCCATCGCTGGCCGCAGTAGAGCCAGCAGAAGCCGTCAGTCCACGTATTGCCGTCGTCAGTGTCTGCCGCGGCGGGCAGACCGCCGCGCGCGAACTCGGCGATGCCGGGTATGACCCGAGGCGTCACGGCCAGTTCTATAAACACAGCTCGGCCCCCAAGATCACTCGCTCAGGACAGCTGTCCTGGCCGCAGCTTGCTTGTCGGCGTCGGCGAAGAGGAGCGTGGGCTCGGCCAGGATGTCCCTGCCGGCTTCGCTCTTGTAGATCTCGTCGACGCTGCCGAACCGTGCCTCGGTGTAGTCGAGGTCGAGCAGGGCGGCTGCCTGGCGGACCGATGCCTCATCGGGTCCTTCGATCTCGACGAAGGTGGGGAGGTCCGGCCAGGTGTCGAAGTCGAAGGCGACTTCGCCCAGGCGCCACTCCTCGCGGTAGTTCTCCTGGTAGCGGACTTCGCGCAGGCCGACGTTGCGGAGGATCTCGGCCATGGCATGCAGGTCGGACACCTCGGTCTCGATCTCGGTGGTGCCGTCGATCGTCGTGGAGTCGGTGACCTGCTTCAGCGTGAGAGTGGAGCGGGTGGCCTCGTCCCTCAGGCGGACCCAGGCGCCGCCTTCGAGGGCGTCGTTCTCGAAGATCTTCCGGGTGAGGAGGGTACGCGGAAATGCCTGGACTGCTCCGAGCGCCGTCAGTTTGGCCTGGAGGCCGTCGACGTCGACGTTGAGGAACTTGGCCTCGTACTCGTGCTTCATAGGTCCTTCTTCCCGTAGCTCTAGGAGGGGGTGGACGCACGGGCGGCGAGGAGAAGGCCCATGCGGTGGTTGTGATCCTGCAACTGTCCGACGTGCGCCTGCTCGGTGAAATCGTTGGTCCGCAGGGTGAGCAGGACGTCCCAGTCCCCGATGAAGTAACGCCGCAGCTTCTCCGGGGATGTGTAGTGCTCCAGCACGTGATGGCGTTGCGTGAGGGGCATCATGAACTCCGCGCCGAACAGACCGCCGGGCCGGACCAGACGCTGCATGCGGTCGACGAACTCGCCCAACGGCCGGTGATGGTTGGCACTGTAATGCCACGAGCAGCTCGTCCAGACGGCATCACAGAGGGCGGTGACGGATTCGGAGGCGAGGAAGTCCTCCTCCACGACCTGAACACGGTCGTGGAGCCCTTCCTGCTTCAGCCGCTCGATCATGCCCATCGCGTGACCGGTTCTGCCACCCGGAAGTTGGACCTCGCCGCCGTGGAGGGCGAGCGGGTCGCGCTCGATCGCGATGACGCGGTAGCCGGCCGCGGCCAGTGGCACGACGAGTCTGCCGTCGCTCGCGCCGATGACCGTCACCGTGGAGTCAGGCTCCGTACGCTCCTTCAGCGCGGCGAGGAACTGAGGGAAGAAGGTGAGGGTGTGCCGCCACATGCTGGGTGCCTGCACTGGCTTGCTCTCCTTGCGGGTCGGTGCTCAGGACGGCTCGGAGGACCTCGTCAGGGGTGAGACCGGTGGTGTTCACGCGGTGCATCGAAAACGAGGCATAGGCGTCGGTGATCTTGTCTGCAGTGATCTCGGCGAGGGCGTCCCAACGCGAGACAGGCTTGTCGCGCCTGGCGAGTCGGCGCCGGCGCTCGTCCTCCGAGCAGACGAGGTAGTAGGTGACGGGACGCGGGATGCCCGACGGCAGGGACACGGAGAGGTCGGCCCCGAAAGCGCGGTGGTTGGCCAGGCACCGTGCGAAGTAGCTCTCGACCACCACCGGGATGCCGGCGGACAGGTACCGCTGGATCTGATCGGTGGCGGTGAACAGAGCTGAGAGGTAGAAGCACATGCGTGCCTCTGCGTTTCCCAGCCGGTCGACCTCCTGCCGAAGTGCCTGGTAGCCGGGTGGCACGGTCGGGACCAGTACCGCGCCACGGGCGGCCGCGAGCATGGGGGCGAGCGTCGACTTGCCGGTGCCGCGTAACCCTTCGACGCTCTCGAACGATGCCGGGTCAGACACGTCCGTAAACCACGTCCGGCACCGCGAGCGTGAGCTCGTCGGTGGCGGACGGCCGGTGGTCGATGTGGTCGGTGAGCTTGTCGTACCAGAAGGCGTGCGAGTCCTTGCCGACGGCCTTGCAGGACATGGTGAGCGCGCCGCGCGGGTCAGCTTCGATCCGTTCGATCTCCACAGGGCCCCCGGCGGGGAGGCAGGCGTCCGGTGCACCGAGCTCGGACAGGTCCTCGTCGAGGATCACCTCGATGTCCAGCTCGGCCGAGGCCAGGCGCTCCCGCAGACGGGTGTAGGCCGTGGCGTCGTTGACGAGGAGCTCGGGGTGGTCCGCTGCGTTGCCGACCGGCCGGAGGCAGTGGAGTTTCAGCTGCTCCACCCCGTAGTGCTGCAGTGTGCGGGCGAGCGGCAGGACCTCGTCGATGTTGCGTGAGGTGACCGTCATGGTCGCGCCGGCGCGGACGCCGAGCTGCTGGGCGATTTCGAGTGCGCTCAGGGCACTGCGGTAGCTTCCGAACTTCCGGATCTTGTCGTTGGTTGTACCGATGCCCTCCAGCGATACCCGGAGCAGGTCCAGGTCGGGGGCGATCTCGGTCAGCCGGCGCTCGATGCGGTAGCCGTTGGTGCAGATCTCGACCTGCATGCCCAGGTCCCGCTTGGCGTACCGGACGACTTGGGCGAGGTCTCGGTAGACGAACGGCTCGCCGCCCAGCAGGGTGACGGCCTCGGTGCCGTACTCGTCGCGCATCAGCGTGAGGAGGTTGACCGCCTCGTCCGTGGTGAAGGCGTCGGCGTGCTGGAGCCGTTTGCCGTGGAAGCAGTGCAGGCATTCGAAGTTGCAGCGGTAGAGCAGCTGCAGGTACAGCATCCGGATCCTGCGGATCCCGGTGACTTCGCTGATCACGAGGGTCTCCTTCGAGGTGCTTGCCTGGTGGGAGACCTGATATTGGCGGGACAGGTACGGACCTCGTCACCGCGTATCGGGACGCTCCGAGGACGTCCTGGGACGTTTTCAGCGTGCGGAGAGCGCCTCCAGGATCCCGAGTACACGGCCGGTGTCTGTCAGATCGGGCAGAACCGTACGGGCACCGGCCTCTGCCAGCTCCTGGGCGCTATGGACTCCGGAGGCGACCGCGATGATCTCGGAGCCCGTGGAGAGTGCGGCCTCCACGTCCCTCGGGGTGTCTCCGACGAGCACAACGAGCACGCCATCCGGGGCGCCCCGCAGCCGCTGGGCACGCTCCCGGGCGACAGCGACCAGGTCGGGGCGCTGAAGGGCATCGGCCCCGTAAGCGCCAACTGGCAGGTCGAGGAGGGGATCAAGGCCGAAGGCCGCGACCTTCACGCGGGCGTTGTCCGCGATATTGCCGGTGAGCACCGACGACACCCAACTGCTGCGTACGGACACCTCCTTCAGGACTTCCCGCACGCCGGGCAGGGCTGTCCCCCGCTGGCTGAGGGTATGGAGACGCGCCTCCCCTGCGTCGGCAAGCGCCTCCTCGACCGCTGCCCAGTCCGGCTCGGCCAGGCCGTTCCGCTCGAACATGTCACGCATGATCAGCCGGTCCGTACGCCCTTCCGTCCGCGCCGGCCCCGCGGGCGCCCTTCCCGCCAGGGCCGTGAAGGCCGCGGCGTAGATCTCCTTGCTGACCCCGGCGTTCTCGATCAAGGTGTGGTCGATGTCCCACAGGACGATGAGCTCCATGCATCCAGCGTAAATACAGCGGTCATGGCCCCCTTCCTTCTGGGGAACGTCCCGAAACGTCCTTGCCGCTCCTGACCGATCTCGGCTTGTATGGCTTCTGTGAACGAGCGATTGCACTCCGTGCTCACCCAGCGCGGTATCCCACCTGAATCACTTGCTGAAGTCTGCGAGGTGGACCCTAAGACCGTTGGCCGGTGGCTCGGCGGGCGCGTTCCCCATCCTCGCCACCGCTTCCGCGTCGCCAAGCACTTACGGGTCGAGGAACTGTTCCTCTGGCCCGCGCCGGCGCCGAGCACGCCGCAGCAACTGGCAGGTTCGGGGCAGGAGCTGGTCGGGACCTACCAGAACCGGGCGAGCGTCCCGCGCGACACGTGGCTGTCGCTGCTCAACGGCGCCCAGGAGCAGATCAGCGTCCTCGTCTTCTCCGGAACCTTCTTCGCCCAGTCCAACCCCCACGTCGCCAAGATGCTCGCCGAGCGCGCATCGAGCGGGGTGCGAGTGCGTCTCTGCTTCGGCGATTCGAAGGGCCGGTCCGCAGCAATCCGGGGCCACGAAGAAGGAATCGGCGACACACTCGCTGCCAAGATCCGCGCTTCCCTGACCTACTACCGGCCCCTACTGTCCGAGCCCGGCTGCGAGGTGAGGCTGCACGACACCACGCTCTACACCTCGATGTTCCGGTACGACGATGATCTTCTGATCAACCCGCATGTCTGGGGCCAGCCGGCCAGCGCCAACCCCCTCCTCCATCTCCGCAGAGCAGACACGGCGGGCTGGTTCGACAACTACGCTCAGAGTTTCGAAGCTGTCTGGGCCACCGCACGGCCCTGGACACCAGACCAGGAGGGGCCCTCGCCACATGGGCAGGACTGAGTACTACAACGACCCCAAGGCCCCCAAGGCGAACACGCTCATCCCCGCCAACAACCTGCTCGTCATCGACGACAACGGCGCCATACTCCTCCAGCGCCGCCGGGACACCGGCCAATGGGCCCTGCCCGGAGGAGCCCAGGACATCGGCGAGACCGCCGCCCAGTGCGCCGTGCGTGAATGCCTGGAAGAAACCGGCATCGTCGCCGAGATCACCGGATTCCTGGGGGTCTACACGAACCCGAACCACATCGTCGCCTACACCGACGGCGAGATCCGCCAGCAGTACGAGAACACCTACATCGGCCGACCCGTGGGCGGCGAGCCCACGATCAACGACGAAGCCGATGGCGTCCGCTACGTCCAACCGAACGACCTGGACAAGTACGACATCCACCCCAGCATGCGCCAACAGATCGGCGACTACCTCGCCGGCACGTACCCCTACCTGGGCTGAGCCGCCAATGCTGCTTCCACCCGGCCGACGGCCGCCAGGATGTCCGGCGTTGCCCGACGGATGAACCGCCCCACCAGGCTGTCAGGCCCGTATCGCCCGGTGATCTCGGCCAACCGAGCCTCGACCGTCGTGACCTGGCCGTCGGGTGTGGTCGTCATGTCGCAGTACACAAGTGCGTCCACAAGGCGCTGGTCGTCCAGAAGTGGAAACTCGGCTTCCAGTACGGCCCTCAAGCCCCGCTCGTCGGCTTCCACCAACGCAAACGAGTGGTTGGCCACGAGACGGACCAGTCTTTTGTCAGCAGCGTGGCTGTCACGGAGGAAGCGAGCACCGTCCAGCGGATGAAATCCAGTGATGGCCAGGCGAGGCGCGTAACCCACGTCGTGCAGTACCGCAGCAGCAAGCAAGAGGTCCGCCTCGTCCCCGACGAGCGCCGCCAGTTCGCTTCCGCGCCACGCGACCCCTTGCGAGTGCGTCCATCGACGAGGGAGTGGTTCACTCAACTCCGCTTCGGCCACCAGGCGAGCCCACTTCGCCACCGATCCATTCATGTTCCCCGCCGTTCACCGCGCGCCGGGGGCGGGCAGGTTGAGCTCGCCAGTGGACAGCTCTTTCCGCATCAGGTCCCTGTAGCTCCGGCTCTCATGCTCGAGGAGAACCAGCGCCTCCTCCTGGCTCGACTTCCCTGCCGCCACGTACACCTCGACCGCAGCCACCCGAGCCCTGAACGATTGCTCCTCCAGGAACTCGACCACTTGGTAAGCGCTCGCCTCCGGGTGGAGCTCCAACCAGGTAGCAGCCAACTGATGGCCGAACGCAAGGGTCATAGCGTTGGTAATGATTGCGTGATCTTGGGCTGCATTTCGACGAGACACAGGTACCACCATGGCAACAGGAAGGCAGCCGCGCAGCTACTTCTCGTAAGACAGCTCCGGCAGCCACGTCCGTCGGGCCGTCCGCGGGTTACACCGGACTAGTCACTACCGCGACCCGGGGCTCGCCCAATCAGAGCGCAAGCTGAAAAGGCTCACTCATAGGGGCCGAGGAACCGTGAGCCGTTCAGGTGGATCAGGTGGTCAGGCGCGTCAGCCACCCAGGCTTCGGTCTCCCAGGCCAGGTCGGCCAGCCACTTGCGCATCGTGGCGCGGTCCGGGAAGCAGTTCACGAACACCAGCCCTGCCTTGTCCGTCGCGAAGAGCTTCTTCAGGTGCTGACGCCGTCCGAAGTCGATCGGTCCGTGAGAAGTGACGGCCTCCATCAGGAAGAGCCAACCGCGCTGCTCGTCGTAGACCACGAGGTCCGGGTTCTTGCCGTGCTCGTCGAAGGTCAGTCCGAGACGTGCGAGGACGTCGTCTTTGCGGATGTCGTAGCGGTGATCCTTGGCGTCCCCCAGGTAGAGCACCTGCCCGCCAGGGGCGAAGCGAGGGCAAAACTCCTCGACCATGTCCCGGATCAGGGGGTTTTGGCCACCGGGAGAGAGGCGGAACGGAGACCCATCGGGCAGCGTGACCGGGAGCATCTGCATGTCGCGGGTGGCCTTGTACGCAGCCTGCTGGGTGGGAGCTTCGGCTATCCAGGCGTCGAGGGCGTCCTGGAACCCCGGGGTGCCGAAGAGACGCACTACTGACAGAGCAGCCGGAGTGATCCGATAGTTGTTCTTTGAGGAGTTGACCGCGCGCCCTTCGGGAGCGTCGGAGTTGTGCTCAGCGAAACCCGCGTCGACGAACTGGTGGAGCGTCTGCTTGCGAAAGGTCTCGCGCGAGTTCGGGGCGTACCCCTTGCCCCACTTGTTCGCGATGACGCCCATGACTTCTGTGACGCCGAGGCGCGGGTTGGTCGCCACGTCCCACGGCTCGCCGGGCTCTAGGCCGAGCAGCACGAGGGCTGTCAGGGCGGACCTGTCATTGCAGCGAACCTTGTCGAAGCGGAAGGCTTCCAGGAGGGCGCTGGCGTTGTCGACGGATGCTCGTAAAGTGCTGGTCACTCTGCGGAGCCTACGACAGCGGGGAACAAGTCAGCCACGAGGGCGTCGAGCTTCGACTGCTCCGGGAGCCATTCCGGCGCGCTCTGCGCCAGGCGCACCAAGTCGTCACGGGAGGGGAAGGGGAGCGTCTTGACGTCCCCGGCATTGACCTGGGTGTGCCCGGAGAAGGTGCGAAAGATCGCGTCGAGTGTCGAGGAGTTCAGCCAGAGCATCAACCCGTGCGCAAGCTGAGGCTCGATAGGCCCCTTCTTCTCGTGCAGATAGTTGGTCTTATTGTCCAGGGCAATCGGGCCGTCGTGCTTCCAGACGCCCGCGACCACGCGCCGCCTCTCCTCCTTCGCGGAGAAACGCTTGATGACGACGTAGTGCCCTTCGGGAAGGAGTAGTTTGCGTGCGGCCTCGGTACTGGGGAAGAAGCCCTGCGGCTTCTTCGCAGTGCGCTGTGGCCACTCGACCACTCCGCCGCGCACGTTGGCCTGGTAGACCATCGGCACGACACCGTCGGCGCCGAAGTCTTCGGTCAAGTGCTCGCGGTTGCGGAAGTCCACGACCTTGCCCGTGCTGACGCCCAAGCCCAGGTCAGCCAAGGTGAACGCGACGGCCGGCGGCACAACAGCGGAGTCATCGAAACGGACGAACCGCTCGCGGTCCCCGGGCAGGACCACGGCGTCGAACAGGATGGTGCGGCGCAGCGGGGCGTCGCCGTGCGCGATCGACGCTGACAGGACGACCTGGGGCTGCTGATCGCCCCGTGTGCCAGCCACGATGACGTTTTCCTGGAGGACGCCGGTGTCGGCGAAGACTGTGTTACGGCTCTCGAAGACGTGTAGGAGATCGAGGCTGGTGCGATCGAGCATCCACTGACGAAAGGCGCGGTGGTAGGTGCCGTTGGCCCAGGAGCGGGGCACGATGATCGAGATCTGGCCGCCGGGGGCGAGGGCGGCTGCGGCCCTGGCCCAGAAGGCCGTGTAGATGTTGCTGGTATCGACCAGGTGGTGCGCAGTGCGCGTCCGATGCAGGCTGCCTGCGGCGAGCTTTCCATAGGGCGGGTTGGCGACGACGAGGTCAAACGGCCCGTCGATGAGTGCGTCATCGTCGGTTAGGTAGTCGCCCTGCACGAGGTCGAACGTGATGCCGTAAGTTGCCTTGCACTCCTCGAGCGTGGCGCGCAGGTACGGAATGACTTGCGGGTCGATCTCCACTGCAACGACATGTACGTGCAGGTCAGGGCGTGCTTCGTACAGTCGGGTCACCAGTGCGGCGGTCAGCGAGCCGGCCCCAGCACCGGGGTCCAGAACACGCACGGTATTACTCAGCGCGTCCAGGCGAGGCATCGAGGCGATCAGGTCGGCAGCTGGTGCAGGAGTGAAGTACTGCCCCAGGGCGGCCTGGGAATCAGACGCAAGGACACTGAGCGCCTCCACCCGCCGTGCCTCGGTGTTCTCGATCAATTTCACGTCCGCGATCCTCTCACGGGGTACCTCCGTGAGGTCATTGGTAGAGATATGCACTATAAGTGCACCACCTCGTGGCAACGTCAGGCGGCAGGTAATGAAGGGCGAGGTGGGCCCAGGGCTCCCCAGGACCGTGTGTCATGCGCTGATCACCCACGTCGTCACCGACAGCACCCCCGGGCTGCCGGCAGACGCTCAGAGCGCCTGGACGACGGTGGTCCCTCCGGTGTTCGGCTCTGCCGCAGGATGCGTGTCAGGCAGGCGACTACGCGACGGCGTCCACGCGGCGCGCGGGCCGCAGCGAGTCGCGCGTTTCAACGGGCCGGGCTGACGGCCTCGGCTTCCGGTCCCTGCCGAACGAAGCACCGGAGACTCTGCTTCCAGGGCGATAAGCGCCTTCAGACTCCAGTCGAGAGTTCGGGACGCGCGTCAAGGGCGGTCCGGCAGAGAGCCTCTTGCACGTCCGTATACGCCAGCAGATATAGCATCCGGATGCAAGACGCCGGATGAGCTTCGAAGTAGCTCACGGTAGCTGCCAGCAGGGTATCCACGGTGTGCTGTAGATCACTGTTACCCCCGCCGGTCCCCAGCAGCGGAAGAACGACCGAGCGCAGTGGCTCCCCAGTCTCGGCAAGCCGGTCAACCTCAGAGAGAATGTTGCGGGCGCACCGCGCAAGGTCCATCACCTGGCGGTAGCCAGATCCGGGTTCCCCCTCGACCGCTGCAACATGCATGATCTTCCGAACCTGATGACTATCCATCAGCTCGCCAGGCCCAGTGACCAGCACCTGGCCCGCTGACACGTGCTGTCGGCCAGCCATCCGCTCGACAAGTTCTCCGGCGATGATGTCGTCAACCAGATGTCCGGCGTCGTCCCGACGACCCCCGTGATAGCGGATCGCAGCGGAAACGGTCGGCTCATCAACGCGGGACATCTCCATGCGGGTGTTCTCTGGGTTGACCCACACGTCGACACCAAGCACATTCGCAAGATTTCCCGTCACCACACCGATTCGGTGCCGCCTGCTGCCACGTAGGGGGAGGTCATACCGGGTGGACTGAGCGAGCGGGCGAGGGGCCTCTCCCGTGGAGCGTTCACCCACCAACTGCCGGCGCAGAGAGGAGTTCTCGCGCCAAGCCTTCTTCAACTGAGCGTTCACCTCGTCCCGTCGGCGGGTCTTGGCAAGCCAAGTGAAGGAAATCAGCATGAAGAACGCGGCGAATCCTGCCGCGCCGCTGAGGCCGAACCCCAACGCCCTGCCATCCGTGAGCGAATCCGGGAAGACCGAGAACAGGAACAGCGCCGCGGCGAGCGAATACAGCAGAACGGAAGGAAGCTGGAGGGCGTACTGCCGCTCGGCCCTACTCGGCGCGGACGACCAGATCTGCAGGGCGATGCCAGCGACGGTGAGGATCGCCGTGATGGCGAGCTGCAACGGATTCAATGGTGGCATCCCCTCTGCCTCGGACCCGACACGGGCCCGATCATAAGTGTCGCTGGCCGCGAAGTGATCGGTGAACCAGAGCCATTTGGAGGTGGCTTGAAACGTTCGCGTGGCCAGGGAGGGCAACGGGAGGTGCGCACCTCCCCAGCCGCAGTGGTTGGATCGGTTCATGGGTCCTATCGACTTCGGTGACATCACAGACCTCAAGATCCGCCTCCAGTTCCTGGCCGAGGAGGCTGACCGTCGCCTTGTCACGGTCTTCGGTTCGGGGATCAGTAGCGAGGTCCTCCCCAGCGTCCCCCAGCTCACGGAAATCTTCCGGGAGCACGTGCCAAAGCCGGGCCTCGCCAGGTTCGACGCGACTGTCGCCGACGCAACGGACCCCGGCCTCAAATACCAGAGCGCGGCGGCAGTGTTGACCAGGCAGGCCGGTGAGGCCACGGTCATGAGGGCGATCCGGAAGGCTGTGCTCCAAGCGTGCCCCGACGTGCCTGAGACAGACGTGACGGCAGTTGCCAGGGACGAGGAGCGCTGCCGGGAGTACGCCAGGACAGGGAACTGGATCATTCCCCGCGGGTACCAGCGGTTCGCGCAGTTCTTTGCCTCGCTCAGCGGAGGGGCACGGGGCCCGATCATCACCACAAACTTCGACCCGCTGATCGAGATTGCCCTCGGTCAGGTCGGGATTCAAGCCGTCCCCATCCCCATTCCAACCGACACCGTCCCCGCAATGGGGCAGCTGAGCGAAGCCATCGCCCACCCCGTCCTGCACATCCACGGCTACTGGACCGGCCAGGCTACGAGCAACGTACCGACGAGGATTACTTCCGCCCGCCCCGGGCTGGACGATGTGCTGAGGCGGCTGCTCACGAACTCGGTCGTACTGGTGGTGGGCTACAGCGGGTGGCTCGACAGCTTCATGAGGAGCATGCGCAGCCAGGTTCTCGACAATACGGCCGACCTACTGGAGGCCGAGGTCCTCTGGGCAGCGTACGAGACCGATGCCACCGCCGTTACGAGCGGCCCTCTTGGCGACTTCGTGGGTGCTCCGGGCTTCACCCTCTACCTCGGCGTCGACGGGCACGAGCTGTTCACCGACGAGCTGGAGCGGGACGAGACAGAAACCGAAGAGGCCCCTTCTCAGTACGGGTACTCGCGGGTGCCGCGCGTTTTGGCTGACTCGGCCTCGTACCAGCCAGGGGCCTTCGCGGAGGGTAGCCAGCCGGTATGGGCGGACGCCGTGCCGGGCCGCTGGCCCGTGCTCAGCTCAACAGTCTCCCTGGAGCAGATGGTGGTCGAGTGCCTGAGGAACGGCGGTGGCGGCGGTGCGGTGGCCATTGGTCCGCTGGGCGAGGGCAAGTCCCTAGCTCTGCGCCAAGTGGCGCACGCAGTAGCGGGTTCACGGCCGGAGTGGAACGTGCTGTGGCGGGAACCCGGCGCACCGCTGTTGACCAAGGACTGGCTAAACGACGTCCGCGCGACCGGGAAGACCCTGATCTGCGTCGACGAGGCCGACCTGATCATGGACGACATGGTGTCCACGAAGGACGTCTGGGCGGCCGAGGGATCGGGCATCGCCTTTCTGCTCGCCAGTCAAGACCGCCTGTGGTGGCAGGGCGCTGGTTCGACACTGCGACCATGGATCGAGGACGTCGTGTTCCATGGCATCACCAACGACGACGCCAGGAACATTGCGCTGACCTGGCAGAGGCTTGGGCTGCTGCCTGGCGGCAGTCAAGAGATCGACAGCGTCGCGGAACGCCTCGCGGCGTCAGCCGACGCCATGGTCGCCGAGAGCAACACGCTCTTCGGAGCGGTTCTCGACGTCCGGTACGGGGCGGATCTGGGTGCCCGTATGGAGGATCTGGTACGCAAGCTGCACGAGATCAAGCTGACGGACTCCGTGGACCTCGGCGACATCTTCGGGGGCATCTGCGTGATGCAGCACACGCTCGACAAGAACGGCAACCGTGGCAAGGGAGCAAGCAGGTCGGTGATCGCGGCCATGGTGGGCCTCGACCCGGTCTTCGCCGACGGAAAGATCCTTCAAACGCTCGGCCGGGAGGCCGCAGTGACTTTCGCCGGCCACCGTGTCTACTGTCGGCATCCCTCCATCGCTGCAACGGTGGTCGAATACCTGCACCGGGAGGGAACCGCCTCGAAGGTATACGAACTCGTGGGCCAGGCTGGCGGGGAACGCCTAGTGAAGAAGGCTTCAATCCTCGAGGGCTACCGCGATGCCTACAAGCTGTCCCGCTCCCTGTCGGCGCCCGAGTCAGTGTGGGCGGCAAAGGGGGCGGTGCAGGGCACCGGTCGCAAGATCCTTGAGTCGCGAGTGTCCCTGCTGCGGGCCCTCCGTTTGGAACGGAAGCAGAGAGCCGGTGCCTACGCTAGAAATCTGGCGCCTGAGCTTGCGGACTATGACGACTACCACAGGGCGGTCAGGGCGTTCCTCGTGGAGTTCTCGATCTCACTCAGGGACGAAGCGGAGGCCCAGACATCGTCTGGCCTGGCGGCACTTGCGCTGGACGACCAAATCGGCTTCACGCTTGACGAAGACCGGGCGGGCTACGCGCTGGTGAGCCTTGCCAAGTCGGCTGCGGCGCTGAACGCCCAGACCCGTGACGCGGCCACCAAGGACGCCCCCACCCTCTGTTCCATTCTGTTGGAGTACATACGCGGAGAAGCGGATGCTTCAAAGCACCTTGGCCGCTTTCGGCCCACAGCACACCACGAGATGCGGCAACTGTCGACCGTCAAGCTCTGCGGCCAACTGGCAACGATGTTCAATAAAGCTGCCGCGCAGGCACTTCAGGAGACCAAGGTCGATGTGGAGACGCGCGGGGTGCTGTCTTTCGGCACCCTGCGCCGACTGGCTGACCGCTCTCCCCGCCAAACCGGTCGGTGACCCGCGCCCGCCACAAGCGGAGCAGGGCATGGTTGCAGTTCTGGTTGCATCCACCCCCGTCCGGGGCGGTACGGGTAAGCAACCAGACTGCCCTCCGGTGCTGGTCAGAACACTCCTGACCTGAACCGAACCCCCAGGCGAACATTTGGAAAGCGTGTTGGGGGCAACCCCTCACGAGTTCGAATCTCGTATCCTCCGCCATTGCTCTCACCGGGCAATACGTCGAAGGCCCCCGCAGCTTGCTGCGGGGGCCTTCGACGTTGTCCGTTTCCGTCGCCCCGCAGCGGGGCGGACCGTCGCCGGATCTTGGTGCGGCCCCACCTTCTATCCTCGCCAGGTGATAACCACCGGTCGTCCCCGCCTCAAGATCACGCTGCCCAGCCGGGCGCTTCTGCCTTCCGGCGACACGGGCACCGCGCAGAGCCTCGCGAAGCAGCCCGTACCCCGCTCGCCCCTCCTGCCGGCGCGCGCCGTTGACCTGGTGCTGATGGTCATCGCTCTGCTGCTCGCGGTCTTGGACAGCTTCCAGAACCCCTACTCGGGACCGGCCGCTCCCTGGGCGAACCTGCTGCTCGCCGCGGTGAGCGCACTGCCACTGCTCGCACGGCGCCGGGTCCCCGAACTGGCACTCGCCGTCGGACTGCTCGCCAAGGTTCTCCAGGTCTCGATGTTCGCGACGCCTCTCGCCTACTACGCGGAGGGTGCCTACCGCGGCCCGCACAGCCGCCGGACCGTCTGGGCCTCGGCCGGCATCGGGCTTGTGGTCCTCGCGCCCTGGCATGCGGCGACATGGTCCAGCTTGGGGACAGTGGTGGCCTGGTTCGCGGTGAACTTCGTCCTCTCCTGCCTGGTGCCGCTGCTGCTGGGGCTCTACGTGGGCCAACGGCGCGCCGTCGTCGCCGGCCTCGTCGAACGGGCGGAGCGCGCCGAACGAGAGCAGCAGCTCCTCGCCGAGGCCGCGCGGGAGGAGGAGCGCCGGCGCATCGCAAGCGAGATGCACGACGTGGTCTCCCACCAGGTGAGCCTGATCGTCGTACACGCCAACGCGCTCAGCGTCGTCGCCCACGACCCGGAGGTGACGGGTGAGACCGCGCAGATCATCCAGACGGCCGGCCGGCGCGCGCTCACCGAACTCCGCGAGATGCTGGGGCTGCTCAGGAACAGCCCGGCCGGTGGCCCGGACACCGCAACCGGGTCGGGAGCGGAGGCCGAGGCGCACGATCCTGTCGCGTCGGCCGAGCAGCGGCCCGCCCCCGGCTCGGCCGTCGACAAGATCACCGAGCTGGCCGACGGTTCCCGTACCGCCGGGCTGCCTGTCACCGTGCTTGTCGAGGGCCCGCCGCAGCCACTGTCAGACCCGGTCGCGCGTGCCGCGCACCGGGTCGTGCAGGAGGCTCTGACCAACGTGCACAAGCACGCCCCGGGCGCCATGACGCAGATTCACGTCGAGTTCGACCCGCGAACCGTGGGGGTACGGATCATCAACGGCCCGGCCGAGAGGCCCGTCGAGGCGGCCCCCGACGGTGAGCCTCTGCTCCCCAGCGGAGGACACGGGCTGATCGGTCTGGCGGAGCGGGTCCGCCTGGCCGGAGGCACCTTCGGGTCCGGGGCCACAGGTGACGGCGGCTTCCGTATCGACGCCGCGCTCCCCACGTCGGCGCCCGGAGCGCCCGCGACCGTGGCTTGACCCTGCCGGGAATCGTGACGAACCGGCCTGCGGGGCCCGCTCGGTGAGATGGCCGATGAGCCAGGTGTTCAGGTCAGTCCGGCGTCATGGGTGATGAGCGCGACCTGGGTGCGGTTGGCGGCGTCGAGCTTGGTCATGATCCGGCTGACATGGACCTTGACCGTGGACTGGCTCACCAACAGGTCGGTGGCGATCTCGGAGTTGCTGTGGCCCTGGGCGACCGCCACGGCGACCTCCCGCTCGCGGGCGGTCAGTTCCGCCATCCGCGAGCGCGCCTGCGGAGCGGCCGCGCCCGTGGCGAAGACAGCGAGCAGCTTGGTGGTGATGCGCGGTGAGAGCATCGCCTCGCCGCGCGCGAGGACCCGTACCGCGTCGGTCAGTTCGCGCGGCGAGGTGTCCTTGAGCAGGAACCCGGCCGCGCCGTGCTGGAGTGCCGCGTAGACGTATTCGTCGACGTCGAAGGTGGTGAGCACCCCGACGGCGGGAGGATCGGCCAGCGCGGCGAGTTGCCGGGCGACCTCCAGGCCGCCGACGCGGGGCATCTGGATGTCGGTGAGCACCACGTCCGGCCGGTGCTCGGTGACCAGGTCCACTGCCATCGAGCCGTCGCCGCCTTCCGCGACCACCTCGATGTCCGGCTCCGCGTGGAGGATCATCCGGATGCCCTTGCGGACCAACTCCTCGTCGTCGAGGAGGATCACCTTGACGGTCACTCGGGCCACCTCCTCGTCCGCTCACGGGCACCGGCGTCCGCACACCGTATCCGCCCCCGCGAACTCCCCCGTCGTTCTCGCGATCATCCCGCGGCACGACCCGGCCGGCGTGCCGTACGACTTTCGGGCAGCCCATCCCAACGGGGAGGGTGACGCGCCGAGGGCACCGGCCGGGACAGGATCGACGGTGTCGGGGCCGGCCGGGCCGGATGCGGATCTCCGGACGGGGCTTCCCCACATCGGTTCCGTCCGGCGCCGCTCCTGCGCTTCACCGGTGACCGAATCCTTGAACGAGACACAGGAGGACAGATGGCCAGGACGATCAAGCGCGGCAAGGCGGCGTTGTTCGCAGCGGCGGGGACGATCGCGCTCACCATGACGATGACGCCGTCGGCATCGGCGATCATCGGGGGACACGACGCCACGTCACCGTACCCATTCATGGTGAGCGTGCAGAAGGACGGCCACCACTACTGCGGAGCCTCCCTGATCGAACCGGACTGGATCGTGACCGCCGGGCACTGCACCGTGGGTGTCAAGACCGAGCAGCTTTCCGTACGGGTCGGCGACCTGGATCGTACGAAGGGGGAGAAGGCGAAGGTCACCAAGGTCATCGCACACCCGGACTTCTCCTACGAGCCGTTCCACGACGACGTGGCCGTCATGAAGCTGGACCACCCCGTGGACGCGAAGCCCATCAAGGTGGCCGCCAAATCCGTGCGGACGGGTTCCGACACTCGGATCCTCGGCTGGGGAATGACCTGCGAGGACGGCAGCGAGTGCCCGGACCTCCCGGTCCGTCTGCAGGAACTCGACACCAGGATCGTCCCCGACGACCGGTGCAGCGAGGACTACGACGCGGACAACGAGCTGTGCACCGACAGCCCCACCAAGAACGCGCAGGCGTGCATCCTCGACTCCGGCGGGCCGCAGATCAAGGGCCGTCCCGGGCGGTGGGAACTGATCGGGGCGACCAGCCGCGACGGCGACGCCGATCCGGCGTGTGCCACCGGTCCCGGCATCTACACCGACCTGACGGCCCACCGCACATGGCTCAAGCGGGTCACCGCGAAGTGATCGGTCTCGCCCGTCGTGCGAGCAGCGCCGTCGGGCCGCACCACCACGTCCTCACCGGGACGTCGGCCTGCGCCGCCGGGGCGCGGCGTCGGGTTCGGCGGCCTGGAGATCGGCCAGCAGCTCGGCCTGGCCCGTCAGCACGCCGGACAGGATGGTTCGCGCCACCCGCAGCAGCTCCGCAACTCGCGGGTCGGTCAGCGAGTAGTGGACGGCGGAGCCCTCGCGACGCGGGACGACCAGGTTGGCCCGGCGCAGGACGGCCAGCTGCTGGGAGAGGTGGGCCGCTTCGACGCCGATCTCGGACAGCATCTCGGAGACCGCGTACTCGCGCCGGCTGAGGAGTTCCAGCACACGAACACGCACCGGGTGGCCGAGGGTTTTGAAGAACTCCGCTTTCAGTTGGTACAACGGCGCGCTCATCGACCTGGCCCCGCCCCGCCCCCGGCCGCCGACCGGCCGGCGGGCCGGACCGTCGCCGTCGCCGTCGCCGTCGCCGTCGTGCGAGCACCGTGCACCGCGTCCACCTCAGATCGCTTCACCATGGGGACATCATCGCGCCCCCACGCCGAAGTCGTGGCCTCGGGAAGCGACGGGCCGAGCGATACCGCAGGGCGCGCTGTCAGGCCTTCTTGACCACGCTGGACTTGAGCTGCATGGGGCCGAACCCGTCGATCCTGCAGTCGATGTCGTGGCCGTCCACACCGTCCACCAGCCGGATGTTGCGTACCTTGGTGCCGGCCTTGATTCCGCTCGGGCTGCCCTTGACCTTCAAGGCCCTGGTCACTGTCACCGAGTCGCCGTCGGCAAGTACGTTACCGACGGCATCCCTGATCGCCCCGTCGTCCCCTGTGCCGCCCAGGGGTCCGGGGGACGCGGGCGGCCACTCATGACCGCACTCGGGACAGACCAGGAGCGCGCCCGCCTCGTTGGTGTACACGCCTGAGCACTCGGGGCACGGCGGCGGAGTCCCGGTCTCATCGCTCATGGTGGTTCCTTCTTTCACGGGGGAGGCTTTCACAGGGGAGGGTGATCCAGATGCTCTTGCCCTTGCCGTCCGCGTCAGCGCGGACGACGGCGGTGCCGCCCAGACCGAGGGTGAGCTCCATGACGGTGCGCAACCCGCCGCCGCTCGCCTCCGTGACCGCCGAGAAGAGCTCGGGCCGGTGGGGGTGCCGGTCGTGCACGGCGAACGCGAACGTGTCAGGACCGGCCGCGTAGATCACGGTCAAGGACGGGGACAGAGCGGCGGCGTGCCGGACGCTGTTGGTGACCAGCTCGGACAGGATCAGCAGCGCCGGATCGACCACAGGGTGGCGTCTGCTGACGCCCCACTCGGTCAGGACCTGTTCGGTGGTCTCACGGGCGATCCGCACCGCGGACCCCATGGCGGGCAGAGTCAGTACGTGCCGCAACGGGAGGACCTCCAGCTGATCGCTCACCGGGGGGCCTCTTCGGTGACGGGCCCGGCGGGGAGGAGTCCGGCCCTGCGCAGGTGGGCGTGGGCTCCGGCGATCGCTTCCGGTGTGGTGGCGTACTCGCGGCCCTCCCGGCGCAGCAGGTCCAGCGCACCGACCGATTCGAGGGCGCGCCGCTGGCCGGGGCGTATCCCGGAGGTCAGTACGGCGATGCCGCGCCGGTGCAGCTTCTCCACGGCGTCCTTGAGCACCAGGGCCCCGGTGGCGTCCATCGTGGTGATCCGCGACATCCGGAGGATCACGACGCGGACGTCGGCGACCTCGGCGAGCTCCAGAAGGAAGCGGTGGGCGCCGGCGAAGAACACCGGCCCGTCGATGCGGTAGGCGACGATGTGCTCGGCCAGCAGCGCGTGTTCCTCCTCGCTGTGCTCGCCCGGCAGATCGGCCTTGAAGTCGACCTGGTCCATCCGGGCCTGGCCGGCGACCGCCCTCAGGGCCAGAGCGCCCGCGACGGCCAGGCCGATGATGACCGCGTAGACGAGGTCGAGGGCCAGTGTGGCGACCGCGGTCAGCACCAGCACGATCGCGTCCGAGCGGGTCGCCCTGACCATCGCTCGCAGTGCGCCGACCTCGACCATGCGGATCGCGGTGGCCAGCAGCACTCCGGCGAGCGCGGCCAGCGGGATCCTGGAGACGAGCGGGGCGGCGGCGAACACGATCACCGCGAGGACGGCTGCGTGGGTCAGGGCGGCGAGGCGGGAGCCCGCGCCGCTACGGACGTTGACGGCCGTACGGGCAATGGCCGCGGTGGCCGGTACGCCGCCGAACAGCGGGGCGGCCAGGTTCGCGATGCCCTGCCCGAAGAGTTCCTTGTCCGGGTCGTGCTTCTGCCCCACTGTCATGCCGTCCGCGACCGTGGCCGACAGGAGTGACTCCAGCGCTGCGAGCGCGGCGACCGCCACGGCCGGGGCAAGGAGCGAGCCCAGCGCGGACAGGTCGAGGAAGCCCAGCGAGGGTGCCGGCAGCCCGGACGGCAGGTCTCCGATCGGTGCGGCCCCGTCCAGGTGGAGGATCTCAGCGGCCAGCGTCGCGGCGACGACGGCGACGATCGAGAACGGGATGGTGGGCCGCCATCGGGCCCCGAGCAGCATGACGAGCGCCACAGCGAGGGCCAGGGTGGCCGCGGTCCAGTTCGGGGTGCGTACGAACTCCCCGACGGCCCGCCAGGTCACCACCAGGACCTTGTCCCCCTCGGGTTTGGCGACCCCGAGGGCGTTGGGGACCTGCTGCAGGCCGATGACGCACGCGATGCCGAGGGTGAAGCCCTCCACCACCGGCGCCGGGATGTACCGCATGTACCGGCCGGCCTTCAGCAGGGCCAGCGCGATCAGCAGCACGCCGGCCAGCAGTCCGACCGTCAGCACCCCGCCAGGACCGTACTCGGCGACGATCGGCACCAGCACCACCGTCATCGCGCCGGTCGGCCCGGATACCTGGAGGTTTGAGCCGCCGAACAGTGCGGCGAGCGCACCGGCGACGACAGCGGTGGCCAGCCCGGCCTCGGCGCCCAGGCCTGAGGAGACTCCGAAGCCGAGCGCGAGCGGCAGCGCCACGATCGCCACGGTGAGGCCGGCGAGCAGGTCACGGCGCGGGTTGCGGGCCATGACGGCGAAGTCGGCACGGGCAGGCAGCAGAGACCGCACCCGGCCCCACGACCGGCCGGACGACCCGCTCATCGCGGCGAGCCCTCGGCTTCCCGCAGCTCCACGAGCAGTTCGTTCTGCCCGGCCAGCATCTCGGTCAGGATCCGGCGGGCCGCCCGCATCAGCTCTGCCACGTCCCCGCCCGCCAGCTGGTACACGACCGTCGCCCCCTCACGCGTGGAGGCGACGATGCCCGAACGGCGGAGCACCGCCAACTGCTGGGAGAGGGCCGAGGGCTCCACCTCGATAGCCGCCAGCAAGTCACGGACCGGCATCGGGCCGTCCTGCAACAGCTCCAGAACCCGTATGCGTACGGGGTGCCCGAGCATCCGGAAGAAGTCGGCCTTGGCCTGATACAGCGGAACCGGCACGGTCACGGACCCCTTTCACCACCCCGACGGCCCGAGGCTTCGTTCGCCACCGCGCCTGCGGCTACCTGTCGGCACAGCATGTAGTCAATTGCTAAATTTCGCAATTCACAGATTCATTGTGCCGCTCGGGCCTCGTCATCCGTCGGCCTTCTCCGGGACCGGCCGGTCCTTCCTGAGCTGCTCGAAGACCTTCCTGGCCCGCCCCCGGTCCACCTCCACCGCGGAGCCGGCCCGGGTCGCCAGGCCTCTGCCGGTCACCGGTATGTTCAGCCGCGCCATGTCCGAGCCGCCGCGCATCATCCGGAACACCGAGGCCAGGTCCTGCGGGTGCGTGTCGTTGTCGACGGTGAGCGCGCCGAGGCCGGTGGAGGCCGCCGAGAAGGCCTTGCGCGGATTGCTCAGCACCTCCGGGGACGCCGCCTTCTCGGCCAGTGCGGCGAGGAACTTCTGCTGGTTCCTGGTCCGGCCGAGATCGCCCTCCTTCTCCTGGTGGCGCTGGCGCACGAAGGCGAGGGCGCCGCGTCCGTCGAGGGTGTGGCAGCCCTCGGTCAGGTCCAGGCCCGACTTGGGGTCCCGTACCGCGTGGTCCAGACACATCGGTACGCCGCCGACCGCGTTCACGATCCCGACGAAACCGCTGAAGCCGATCTCCGCGTAATGGTCGATACGCAGTCCGGTGTTGGCCTCGACCGTGCGGACCAGGAGCGGTGCACCGCCCAGGGAGAAGGCCGCGTTCAGCTTGTTCTTCCTCGCCGGGTGGTGGACCCCGGTGTCGGGGCTGACATAGGCCGGGACGGTCATCCAGGAGTCGCGGGGCAGACTGACCATCGTGGTGCCGTGCGCTCCGGTGTGCAGCAGCATCATGGAGTCGGTGCGCCGGCCCGCGTCGGCCGAGCCACCGGTGTGCAGGGCCTTGCGGTCCTGGGCCGACATCCCCTCCCTGCTGTCGGAGCCGACGATGAGGTAGTTGGTGCCCTTGCCCGGCACCGGGCGGTCCTTGACGGCGCCGAGGTCGATGCCCTTGGTGAGCGCGGAGTCGGCCCAGACGTAGCCGCTGACCGAGACCGCGACCAGCGCCACCACCAGGGTGAGGATCAGGAGGGCGAACTTACGGCCGCGACTGCGCGGCGGCCTCGGCGTGCGCTCGCTGTTGCCGTAACCGCCGGACCTGCCGTCACCGATGGCGTCGCCGACGTCGCCGGCCGGCGCGGGGGCGGCCGGCTCCCGCACCGCGGGCGGTACGGCGGGCGATACCGCCGACGGTACGAAGACGTCGGCAGGCAGGCCGGCGTCGTACAGCCCGTCGTGGGGCGGGGGCGGCGCGGCGTCGGCGGCGTACCGGGGCCCGGGCCCGGGCCCGTCGACGACCCGGCCGGACACCACCCGGGACGGCTCCGCCCCGTGCGCGGCCGCGCCGCGCATCCCGCCGCGCTTCCCACCGCCCCGGAACCGTCGTGGTCTCCTGTGGGTCATCGCGACTCCAGACTCCGGGCCCGCGGCCGGCCGCCGATCTCCTGCGCCGCCGTGCCGGAACGCTGCATCCGCTGCCACTTCAGCCGGGTGCCCGACACGGTGGCCGCCACCGACTGGATCACCACCAGATACATCAACTGCCGGTAGACGACCAGCTGGAACGGCATCGCCCACAGCGACCGCAGACGCTCGCCGTCCAGCTTCAGCGCGTATCCCGCGCAGAACATCTGGGCGGCCAGGAAACCGCCCCAGACGGCCATCGCGTCGGACCCGTCCTGGAAGAGGATCCCGTACAGCGCGTAGACGTCGATCACCGGCGCGAGGAGCGGCAGCGCCATCTGGAACACCAGCAGATAGCTGATCCCGCGGCGGGCGAACCGGCCGGCCGGGCCGAACTCCCGCAGGGCCCCCGCGTGCTTGCGAGCCGCCTGGAGCGTGCCGAAGCACCAGCGGTAGCGCTGGCGCCACAGCTGCCGCAGCGAGGTGGGCACCTCGGTCCAGGCGATCGCGGTCTCCTCGTAGACCACCCGCCAGCCGGCCCGCCACAGCGCCATGGTCAGGTCGGTGTCCTCCGCGAGGGTGTCGGTGCTGACACCGCCGACGCCGAGGGCCGCGTCCCTGCGGAACGCCCCGATCGCGCCCGGCACCGTGATCATGCACTCGAGCACCTCGAACATACGGCGGTCGAGGTTGAAGCCGAAGCAGTACTCCAGATGCTGCCAGCGGCCGAGCAGTCCGCGCCGGTTGCCGACCTTGGTGTTGCCGCTGACCGCGCCGACGGCGGGGTGTGCGAGCGGCTGGATGAGCCGCCGGATCGCATCAGGTTCGAGGACGGTGTCGGCGTCGACCATCACGACGATGTTGTAGCGGGCGTACCGGAGGCCGGTGTTGAGGGCCTCGGCCTTGCCGGCGTTGGCCTGCCGTACGACGTTCAGCCGCGGGTCGCGGACGGATTCGGCGATGGTGGCCGTGCGGTCGCTCGAACCGTCGTCGATCACCACGATCTGCAACTGCCGGTGGGTGGAGGCAAGGAGTGAGCGAAGCGTCGACTCGATGCCCTTCTCCTCGTTGTAGGCAGGCACCAGGACCGTCACCGGGTCGCGGATCTCCCGCAGCCACGGTGAGCCGGGCCGGTACCGCTCCAGGCGCCGCACATGCACCCGGGCGAAGAAGACCAGCATCAGCAGCCGCAGCACACCGAGCCCGCCTGCGACGACGAGCAGCCAGCCCATGATCGTGAGGAACCGGTCACCGGCCCGGACGGACAACAGCAGCGCTTGACCACGCACCTGCTGCCATGGCGTCGCGGTGCGCTCGGAGGCCCCGAGACCGGTGGCCACCGACACGGTGTCGAACTCCTCGACGTCCTTGTCCTTGTTCTTCAACAGCGCCTCGGCCTGCCCGAGGCCGTGCGCGTTCTGCTCGTACTGCCGCAGCACCCCGGTGCCGGCCTTCTTGCTCCACGGGGAGGCCGCGACGACCGTGTACCCGTCGGCTGAGGCGCGCCGCACCGCGGGCCACATGTCGCCGCACAGCGTGGGCACCGAGGTCGTCCGGGGCATCCGCAGCAGGTCGGTGTGGGCACCGGCGGAGCCGGCCAGGGTCGCCTGGGTCAGGGCGAGCTCCAGGCCCGCACGCTGCGAGGAGGCGTCGTCCATCGCGGCACCGGTGTAGGTGCCGGAGCCGATCTCGTGGCCCTCGGCACGGATCTGCCGTACGAGCCCGGGGTACTTGGCCGCGTCCGCTCCGCTCAGGAAGAACGTGGCGTGGGCGTGGTGGCGGCTCAGGAGGTCGAGGACGCGTGGGGTCCACACGGGGTCGGGGCCCCCGTTGAAGGTCAGTGCGACCTTGCCCGCGGGGACCGGCAGCGACACGGCCGTGTCGCCGCGGACCTTCGTCAGCACCGGGCTCGTGGTGTTCACGCCGTCGGGTACGGGCTCGTCGCAGGTCAGCCTGGTCCTTGCGGCGTCGACCTCGTGCTTGGTCCAGCCGTGGAAGACCAGCACCACCGCCACCAGGGCCAGCGAAAGGGCCAGCAGCAGCCAGTGGGCGCGCGGTTCGCGCTTCTGCTTGTGTCGTGCAGCCATCAGGTGGAGACCAGACCACCCGGCCTGCTGGTCGTGCGTATGACCACCCTCGGGGACAGCTCCTTCGCGCGCCTGTTCCTGTTGCTCATGCGCAGCGAGTGTAGTCAGAAATTGATTGGCCTTTGCAAACTACGATCAAATCGGCCCACTTGCGACCAATGCCACCACTTGTTCGGACCTTCTATGGAACTATCCGGATATACAGCTAGATCCATGCTCGATATTCACGCGCCGACCCACACCCACGCACCGTCTGGCAAATCGCTAGATATTCACGATTGCAAATTCTTCGGTTCGCCGACTCGTCGGGAGAGCTCAGCCGGGACGAAAAACGAGACGCTCCCGTTCCGTCGGACACCCCGTGCCGGATGATGGGAACCGATCCGACGGTGTGACAGGCGATATGAGGGGCGGCGCAGTGGCAGACAGCGATTCCATCCGGGCGGAGCCGGACCTTCCGCCGGTCGGGGAGAGCAACGCGGGTCCCAGGCGGTCCCTGCGCGCGCGACTGGGCGGAGCCGTGGTCGTACTCGTCCTCGCGGTGCTGTTCTTCCTGCCTTGGTGGACACTGTTCGGCTCCGGCACCGACTGGCCGCTCCCGGTCTTCCTGGTCGGCACGGTCGTCCTCGCCGCGATGCTGGTCGCCTTCCCCTTCCTGATGGCCGCGGGCCACGGGCGCCGGCGGGCCGACCGGGCGGCTCGCATCGCGGACAGCACCCTCGGGGTGATCTGGGTGCTGTTCACCTGGTCGGCGCTGGGCGGCCTGGTGCACCTCGTGCTGATCGGGCTCGACGCCGGTGGCGCCGACCGGGCCAGGGTCATCGCCGTGGCGGTCGCCGTGGTCTCGGCCGGGCTGCTGGCCTGGGGGCACCACGAGGCCATGCGCGTGCCCCGTGTGAAGCGGCTGGACGTCCACGTCCCGCGGCTCGGTGCCGGCCTGGACGGGACCCGTGTCGTCGTGCTGGCCGACACCCACTACGGGCCGATAGACCGGGCCGACTGGTCGGCTCGGGTCACCGAGGCGGTCAACGAGCTCGACGCGGACGTCGTGATCCACGCCGGCGACATCGCCGATGGCACACCCACCCAGCGCCACGCGCAGTCGGCGCCGCTCGGGACGATCAGGTCGCGGCTGGCGAAGGTCTACGTCACCGGGAACCACGAGTACTTCGGAGAGGCGCAGGGCTGGCTGGACCGCATGGCCGAACTCGGCTGGGAACCGCTGCACAACGCCCATGTCATGGTGGAGCGCGGCGGGGACTCCCTCGTACTCGCGGGAGTGGACGACGTGACGGCGGAGTCCTCCGGTCTGACCGGACACGGCACGAACCTGGTCGGCGCGCTCGCGGGCACGGACCCGGACCGGCCGGTCCTGCTCGTCGCGCACCAGCCGAAGTTCGTCCGGCAGGCAGCTGCCGCCGGCATCGACCTACAGGTGTCAGGGCACACCCACGGCGGCCAGATCTGGCCGTTCAACTTCCTCGTCCGGGTCGACCAGCCGGTGGTGCACGGCCTGAGCCACCACGGGGAGCGGACCCAGCTCTACACCAGCCGGGGCGCCGGCTTCTGGGGGCCGCCCTTCCGGGTCTTCGCACCGAGCGAGATCACCCTGCTCACCCTCCGCTCGGGCGGCGAGGACGACGCGAGCTGAGGGCGCGAGCTGACAGCGCGAGCTCACGGCGTGAGCTGAGGGCCTCGATGCCCGCCGACGGGCCTGCCCGCGGCCGGCCCCGAGGTCCTCGCGTCATCGAGCGTCGCCGTCCGACACGGCAGGGCCATGCGTGACCCTGATCTTGGACTGGCCGTGGGGGAGGTCTTCCCAGTCCTGCATGAAGCGGGCCTGGAGGCCGTGCTTCTCCGCCAGGGCGACGAGCGTCTCGGTGCGGTAGTAGAAGTCCTCCCGCAGGACCTGGTGTTCCTCGCCCTCCGTACGGTCGAAGGTGAAGTCGAACCAGCCGCCCGGTGCCAGCACACGGCCGACATGGGCCAGGCACTCCTCGATGACCGGGAGCGGGGAGTGGGAGAAGACGCTGTGCGCGTGCACCACGTCGAAGTGGGCGTCGGGCAGGAAGCGCAGGGTCAGGTCGTGGACCGGGGTCAGCGTCGGGAGGCGCTTCTGGAGGTCCATGGTGACCACCGTGTCCTGCGCGGCGGAGAGGATGTCGGGCGAGATGTCGAGGCCGTAGTAGTGCCCCGGCTCCAGGTGGCGGATGAACCGCCAGCCCGCCCGCAGGTTGCCGCAGCCGATCTCCAGCATCCGGTGTTCCGGGCGCAGGCCGTGGCCGATCAGATAGTCGAACTGCATCTCCCCCAGCGCGAGCCACCGGTCGTGGCTGGCACTGCCGACCGCCGCCTCCGGATTCGCGCGGGTGTCGGAGCGCATCACCGCGCGGTAGTAGGAGACGTGGTCGGGTGAGCGGTGGCGCAGCCAGGCGTCGCGTGCCGCGCGGGTCAGGTGGCGCGGCACCCGTCCGGGGTGGCGCAGTGCGTACGAGATGCGGTGGCCGAGGGCGGCGCGGTTGGCGTTGAGGTTCTTGGCCGGCATGTGAGTTCTTCCTCCTGGCGGGGTCACTGCAAGCCTCCTTTCCCGGGCGGGTGCCGGGCCGGGCCGTCCGGCTGCGCCGTGGGGGCCGTTCGGGGGACGCCCTTACCAACCGATCGGTGGTTGCCTCAGCGCGTTCGGCACGGTAGAGACGCCGGGAGGCGGCAACGGTCCGCAGGGCGGCGATGTGGGGTGGGCGGGGCGATGGAGCGACACGATCCGGATGGCCGGTGGCTGGGTGTGGTCATGGACGCCGCGTTCTTCCTGTTGCTCGGATCGTCGCTCGTACGTTTCCTGAGCCGGGACCAGGACGGCGCGCGTACCGCGTGGGTCGTCGTGCTGTTCACCGTCTTCTGTCTGGTGTACGTCATCGGCCGGTGGTCGGCACCCGCACCGCGTCCGGGCGCCCGGCCAACCGCCCGGCATCTGGCCTGGCTGGGTGTGGTGTCGAGCGTATGGATCGTCCTGCTCGCGCTCGCTCCGAGCGCCACCTGGTGCGTGATGCCACTGCTGTTCGCCGGGCTGCACACACTGCCCGCACGGATCGGCGTACCGGTCGCCGCAGGGCTGACCGCGCTGATCGTCGCCTCACAACTGCGGACGGTGGAGGGCACGTTCAACCCCAACATGGTGGTCGCGCCCTTCGCGCTCGGCGCGGTGGCCACCGCCGTCCTGGTCCATCTCCAACGCCAGTCGGCCCGCCAGCGCGCACTGATCGACGACTTGGTACGCACCCGCCGTGACCTGGCCGCCACCGAGCGGCGGGCCGGCACACTCGCGGAGCGGCAGCGGCTGTCGGGCGAGATCCACGACACCCTGGCGCAGGGGCTGTCCAGCCAGCAGATGCTGCTCCAGGCGGCCGACCGCGTGTGGCGGGCCGATCCGGTCGCGGCCCGCGAGCACGTACGGGGCGCGGCCGGGATCACCGCGCGGAGCCTCACCGAGGCACGCCGGTTCGTGCACGACCTGGCCCCCGCCGACCTCGCCGAGCACACCCTGGCCGAGGCGCTCGGTGCGCTCGCCGAGCGGGAGAGCGGCCCCGGTCTCGGTGTGGTGTTCCGGCTCGACGGCGTCCCCGGCCCGGTCCCTGAGCGGGTCGACGCGGCGCTCCTGCGCATCGCACAGGGCGCGCTGGCCAACGTGCGCGAGCACTCCGCGGCGACGCGGGCCGCGCTGACCCTGACCTGTGTGGACGACCAGATCTCGCTGGACGTCGCCGACAACGGCCGTGGCTTCGATCCGGGTGCCGTTCAGCCCCCGGCCCCGGGAGCGGACGGGGCCCGCGGGCACGGGCTGCCCGCCATGCGTATCCGGGCACGGCAGTCGGGCGGTGTGCTCACGGTGGAGTCCACGAAGGGCGAGGGCACCGTGGTGTCGGTGGCCGTTACGCTTCACGACGTATCGAGGGAGATCGCACCATGACCGCAGCTCAGCCCCCGGCTACCCCGGCCCCGGAGCCCCGCGCACCGATACGCCTGCTGCTGTGCGACGACCACGCGGTGGTGCGGGCCGGGCTGCGCGCGCTGCTGGCCAGCGCCGACGGCATGGAGGTGGTCGGTGAGGCGGGCAGCGGCGAGGAGGCCCTCGCCGTCGCCGCGCGCGTACGGCCCGACGTGGTGCTGATGGATCTCCAGCTCGGCGACGGCATGGACGGTGTGACGGCCACCCGCCATCTGTCGTCGGGGGGCGGGGACGGGCCGCGCGTGCTGGTGCTGACGATGTTCGACACCGACGCCGACATCACCCGGGCCGTCGAGGCGGGCGCCACCGGCTACATCCTCAAGGCGGAACGCCCCGAGGAGCTGTTCGCGGCGATCCATGACGCGGCCTCCGGCCGCACCGCGCTGTCGGCCCCGGTCGCCGAACGGGTGCTGGCCCAGCTGCGCAGCCCGCGCCCCTCCCTGTCCGAACGCGAGCGGGACATCCTCCAGCAGCTGGCGAGCGGGCTGGGCAACCGGGAGATCGCCCGGGTCCTGTTCATCAGCGAGGCCACGGTCAAGAGCCATCTGGGGCGTATCTACGGCAAGTTGGGCGTGGACACCCGGGCGGGAGCGGTGGCGGTCGCCAAGGAGCAGCGGCTGGTGCCGTGAAGGCGTGAAGGCGTGAAGGCGAGCTACCGGGGCCGACAGTGCCGGCCTGTCCGCCAGTTCGTGGTGGCGGTGCTGATGACGCCGTCCAGCCGTCCCCGCACGCTGACCAGGTCGCCGATCTGCTGGTCGATACGGGCCCGTTCGACCGCGAGCCGGTCGAGCAGCTCCGGGGTCGCCTCGCCGTTCACGACGCAGGGCAGCAGTTCCGAGATCGCCTTGCTCGGCAGCCCTGCGCCGTACAGCTGCTGGATCAGCTGGACACGGTCGACCGCGCTGTCCGGATAGAGCCGCTGGCCGCTGGTGCTGCGTTCCGAGGTGAGCAGCTGCTGTTGCTCGTAGTACCGCAGCGCCCGAACGCTCACACCTGCCTTGGTGGCGAGCTCGCCGATGCGCATCATGCCTCCCGACATCTCCCGGCCGACATCCCCCGGGCCGCACTTCTTGACCCTGACGTCAACGTCAGGTCTTAGCGTAGCCCGTGCAGGCCACGCCCGTCCGGCAGGCCGGAGGGGGAACTCTGTGACCTGCTGGTTCGACGGCCCGGCCCGCCAGGAAACGCGAAAGAAGGCACCCCCAATGACTGCATCGGACGCCACGCCCACGCCCACCTTCACGGACGTGGCCATCACCGCCCCCTCCCCCGTCGTCTCCGTGAAGCCGATCCCGCTGGACGTACCGGGCCGGGGCGAGGCTCTGCGGGTGAGGGTCTCCGCGCCGACCACCGGAAGCGCGCTGCCCGTCGTCCTCCTCTCGCACGGCTTCGGCTCGTCGCTGGACGGATACGGGCCCCTGGCGGACTACTGGGCAGCGCACGGTTTCGTGGTGATCCAGCCCACCCACCTCGACTCCAGGACGGTGGGCCTCCCCCAGGACGACCCCCGTACGCCGCGGATCTGGCGCTCCCGCGTCGAGGACATGACGTACGTCCTGGACCGGCTCGAGCTGCTGGAAGCCGCCGTCCCCGGTCTCGGCGGGCGCGTCGACCACAGCCGCATCGCCGTGGCCGGGCACTCCTTCGGCGGTCAGACGGCGGGCAATCTGCTGGGCCTGCGCGTGCTCGATCCGGTGAGCAGGACGGAGGAGGACCTGTCCGACTCACGCATCACGGCAGGTGTGCTGCTCGCCACGGCAGGAACCGGCGGGGCCGACCTGACCCCGTTCGCAGCCGAGCACTTCCCCTTCATGAACCCGAGCTTCGCCCACATGACCACGCCGGCTCTCGTCGTCGTCGGGGACCGGGACGACTCCCCGCTGTCCACGAGGGGTCCGGCGTGGATGGCCGACCCGTACGTCCTGAGCCCCGGCGACAAGAGTCTGCTCACGCTGTTCGGGGCAGAACACTCGCTCGGTGGGATCACGGGATACGAGGTCCGGGAGACCACGGACGAGAACCCCGAGCGCGTCGCCCTGATCCAGCAGGTCACCCTGGCCTACCTCCGCCATGCTCTCGGCATCGGGAGCGCCGGCTGGACGTCGGCGCGGGAGGCCCTGTCGGGGAGCACCTCCCCCATGGGCCGGATCGAATCCAGGAGCTAGTGCCGCATCGGGCAACGTTCATCCTGTCGGCCGCAGGATGCGCCGGTTCCCGCCCGGAGCCGGCTGGTCAGTCAGTGTGGGGCGTGCGGGGCGCCCGACTGCCGCGTGCCAGACCAGGGCCGCACATATGAAGGCCGCCGCCCCGGAGACCAGTGACCTGGTGAGGGAGTCGTTCCGTGCGCCGGAAGCGAGGGCGACGGCCAGTGCCAGCGTCAGGATGATGGCCGGCAGCGCACGAGGGCTCGACGTGGCGCCGGGCGCGGCGGCCGGCGGCAGCAGCCAGGTCGCGAGGCCGTAACAGGCGCAGGCCAGCAGTGTGGCTCCCAGCACTTCGCTGGGCCGGTGGCCTCCCATGGTCGCGCTGGCGGCGGCGATGCAGGCGAGCCACAGCACACCGGCCGTGGCGACGTAGGGGCGGATACGGGGGGAAACCACGAGGACGGCGGCGAGGGTCAGCGAGGCGGGGATGGCCGTGTGCCCGCTGGGGAAACCCTGATCAAGGAGATTCTCCGGCGCGCCCACCAGATCGGGGCGGGGCAGGATGGTCGATTTGAGCACCTCCTTGCCTCCGGTCGTGAGAATGACGACCCCGAGCGCCGCGCACCCCTGCCGCCAGCACCGCCGCACCAGCGTGAGGACCACGATGACGGCCAGGCCCACCATCAGGGTGGGCTTGGCGCTCAATTCCATCGGCGGCAGGGGCGTCGAGCCGTAGGCCGCTCCTGACAGGGGGTAGATCCATGCTTCTCTGCGCCCCTCTTCACCGAGACCGAACAGGGCGTTCTCGGCTCGTTGCCCCCACGGGGTGCAGATGGCGAGCAGGTAGACCGTCAGAAACCCCAGGGTGTACAGCAGAGTCGGCATCCACGGCCGCGTCGTACGCGACGGGCTGGGGTCGTCGGGGGCCTCCCTTGAGGACCCCGGACGGTGCGCGGACAGGGGCTGAGAATCGTGCTGGGTCATCGCTGTGTTCTTCCGTCGGGGGAGTTCGGTGTCGCACGCCTTCCGGTACGACGTGGGCCGCCGGGCTCGGCCGGCCCACCTGGGGTCCGCGCCTATTCGGCGAGTGCCCGGCCCTGTCGGCGCTGGGCGGCGATCGCCAGGGCGGGGAGGGGGGCGACCAGCAGGACGAGGACCACCAGGTCGGGAAAGGACTGCATGAACCCGTCCGGCCGGACGACGATCGCCTGCATGCGGACGATCGCGAACGCCGCGACGGGGATCAGCCACCGGCGGTCGCCGGTGGCGGCCGTCGCCACCCATGCGGCGATCAGCGCGGCGACTTCGAGGACGAACAAGCCGCGCTGGAACGTCGGGCTGATGGAGATGATGTGCAAGCCCCCAGCCACGAACATGGCAAGCACGACGGGGACCAGCCAGCGGTACGAACGGCGTCGCAGACGGCTGGGACGGCAGAGCGCCAGCACGGCGCACGCGGCGCACAGCGCCCCCGACAGCACCAGGTCACGGGCCGTTATCGGGGCGCCGAGACCGTAGTAGCCCAGGCCCGCCATGCCCTCGTCGCCGAAGAGGGTGCGGCCGTGGGACGTGGCGCCGGCCCAGATCATGGCTGCCGCGGCCGGAAGCGCGATCCACGGTCTGCCGCGCAGCAGGGCGATCAGGCAGCCCAGCGGGAGCAGCCCGTAGGGCAGCAGCCGTATCCGCGTGGGACCTTCGGCCCACGGGTACCAGCCGGAGAAGCGGAAGGTGATGGCGTGCTGTCCGGGGTCGATGTGCAGTGCCCAGTGCCAGACATCCTGCAAGTACGGAACGAGCGCCAGCGCGGCGAGGGCCAGGGCGGCCAGATGGATGCCGTCCAGCCACCACGGCCGGGCCGTGTCGTCGACCACGGCACGGGCGCGGGCCTGCGTCCCGGCGCACAACAGGGCGGCGACTTCCCGCGGCGGGGGCCAGGAGCGGCCCGGATACACCTCGGACAGGCAGGCCAGCAACTCCTCTCCCTGCCGGGAGCGGTAGGGCTCGGGATAGGCCGCGAGCAGCAGACGATTCATGCCGGGGCCGCTCCGGCATCCCGCGAGTGCCCGATGACGACGGCCGCCGCCTGCTGCATCCGCAGCGCCTCCCGGCCGAGCGCCTCGGTGCCGTCCTCGGTGAGCCGGTAGTAGCGCCGCGCCCGCCCGTCCACGATCTCCTCATGGCCGGCGGCCACCAGTCCCGCCCGCTCCATCCGCTCCAGCGCGCCGTAGAGAGTGCCGACAGCGATCCGAAGCCGCCCGTCGGTGGCCCGCTCGGCAGCCTTGATGATGCCGTAACCGTGCAACGGACCTTCCATCAGCGCGGCAAGGATGAAGTACTGCGGTTCAGTCAGGCGCGGACTCTGTCTGGTCATGCATCAAGCATATATCGAGCACCGGTATATATCTGCCAGCGAACGCGCGGTCACCCCTGCGCCGGCGCGGTGGCCGTCAGGAACCCGCGTACGTACCCGGCCACTGTGTCCAAGTGGCTTTCGAGCAGGAAGTGTCCGCCCCCGCGGACCAGGTGGATCTCCGCATCCGGCAGGTCCCTCGCGAAGGCGCGCGCTCCGGCCGGGCCGAAGATCTCGTCGCCCGCGCCCCAGACCGCGAGGAGCGGAACCTGGCGTTCCCTGAAGTAGGCATGCACCCGGGGGTAGAGGGGCGGGTTGCTCGCGTAGTCGCGGAACAGGGCAAGCTGCACCAGGTCGTTGCCCGGCCGGTCGACCTCGCGGTGGTCGGTGGCCCAGGTGTCGGGGTCGACCAGCTCGGGCCGGTCCACTCCGTGCAGATACTGCCAACGGATGGCGTCGAGCGAGAGCGCGGCGCGGACCGCGGGTTCGGTGGCGGGGCCCGGATTCTCGCAGTACGCCCATACGGGCTTCCAGAAATCCGGTACGAAGCCGTCCTCGTAGGCGTTGCCGTTCTGGGTGATCACAGCGGTGACCGCGTCCGGGGCGCGCAGGGCGAGCCGCCAGCCGATGGGTGCGCCGTAGTCCTGGACGTACAGGGCGTAGCGCGTGACGCCGAGCTGGTCCAGCAGGGCCTCGGTGATGCCGGTCAGGGAGTCGAAGGTGTAGGTGAACGCGTCCACGGGCGGGGCGTCGGAGTTGCCGAAGCCGAGGTGGTCGGGGGCAATGACGTGGAATCGGTCCGCCAGCGCCGGAACGAGGTGGCGGAACATGCGTGAGCTGGAGGGGAATCCGTGCAGGAGGACGAGCGTGGGCGCCTCCCGGGGTCCCGCCTCGCGGTAGAAGACGCGGTGTCCCCGCACGGTCGCGTACCGGTGGTTGACCTCAACCATGACTAACTCCCTCAAAGGCATTTGACGGTTATTGCTCGGCGTCCAGTAGATGCCCCCTGGAGTAACCTGTCAAACGATCCGATGCAGTTAGGTGGGAGAAGGTGGGGACCATGCTGGACGACCAGGCCCTGATGCAGGCGCTGAACAGCACTCCTGTCACGGATGGCCGACGCCATGACCTGTGGGCCGACGATCACGAGGTCGCCCGGTGGGCGCGGGAGCACGGGGGAACCGGTGGCGAGGAGGAGCGCCGGTGGCTGCGTACGGCCCGGGACGCGCTCCAGGCAGTGGAGTCGGGTGCCGCGTCGGTGTCGAAGGAGCCCGGTCTGCGTCACGTCCTCGCAGACGTCAACAAGGTCCCCCGGGCCGGCGTCTCGGGCATCGAGTGGCAGCTGGAGGTGGAGCCGGAGCGCAGGCTCGCCGTGGAGCTCGTGCTCGCATGGGCGGACGTCAAGGAGCACATGCCCGGGCGGCTACGGCCGTGCGGGAACCCCGAATGCCGCCTCTTCCTCCTGGACCGCAGTCGCGCCAACACCGCACGGTGGTGCTCGATGAAGACCTGCGGGAACCGGCTCAAGGCCCGCAGACACCAGGCCCGGGTGCGGGAGACCCCGCGGCCCGAGTGACTGCCCGCAGACCCCGGCGGCTCAGGCGGCTCGGGCGGCGCCGGTGGGTGCGTCTGCGCCTGCGCCTGCGCCTGCGTCGAAGTAGCGGCCCTTCTCAAGGCCTTCGAGGAGACCGGGGCCGGTCGGCCGCCGGCCTGAACAGCCGCGCGGCGTCGAGGCGGTGCACGGCCGGCCAGCGGTTGGCGCCGTCGCCGATGCAGCCCGAGGCGGCCCCCAACGGCAGTCACTGCCATCGCGTAGGATCGGCCCATGGGTAGATGGGAGCCGAACGCGCGCGGGCGCCTGGCGGAAGCGGCGCTGGAGCTCTACAGCGAGCGAGGCTTCGAGCAGACCACCGTGGCGGAGATCGCCAAGCGGGCCGGGCTCACCGAGCGGACCTACTTCAGGCACTACGCCGACAAGCGCGAGGTGCTCTTCGGCGGCTCCCAGCTGCAGGATCTGCTGGTCGGGGTGGTCGCCGGTGTGCCGGAGTCCACAGCGCCGATCGACGCGCTGGCGGTGGGCCTGGACGCGCTGTCGGAGATGTTCGACGACCGTCGTGCGTACGCGCGCAAGCGGCAGGCCGTGATCGTGGCGAACGCGGAACTCCAGGAGCGCGAGCTGATCAAGCTCGCTTCGCTGTCGGCCGCCCTTGCCGACACCCTGCGCCGGCGCGGCGTACCGGAGCCGGCCGCGAGCCTGACCGCCGAAGCGGGGATCGCCGTCTTCAAGGTCGGCTTCGAGCGGTGGGTCGCGGCGCCCGACGACCGCTCCATGGCACCGGTGATGCGGGAACTGCTGGACGAGCTCAAGGCCGTGACGGCGGGCTGGAACGGCTCGTAGAGGCCCCGATCGCGGATCACGGCAGGCCGGGCGCGGATCGCGGGAGGCCTCTGCCGTGGATCGCGGGAGGCCCCTGTCGCGGATCGTCGCAGGCACCGCCGTCCCCGACGCACCTGCCGGAGGCGCTCACGCGTCGAAGGAGAGATCCCTGGCCACACGCTCCGCCGACGACAGCAGGCTCTTTCGGACCTGGCTGGTCCGGTACATCCGGTCCGCCCTGAAGGAGACGCCGAGCGAGCCGACCGTGCTGCCCCGGTAGACCGGCACCGCGATGCAGACCGTGCCGAGGTCGTACTCCTCCCGGTCCATGATCATCGGTGCCGGCAGTGACGATTCGAGCTGCCGGATCAGGTCCTGGCGATGTGTGATCGTGTGGGAGGTGAGGTCGGGGAGGGCGTGCCGCGAGAGGTATTCGCCGCGCGCCTCGTCGTCCAGTTCACGCAGGACGCACTTGCCGAGTGCCGTGGCGTGCCCCGCGTCCTCGAATCTCGCCCAGAGGTCGACCCTGGGCGTCTGCCGGCTGTCGACGATCTCGGCGATCCGGATCTCACCCTCCTCGTAGAAGGTGAGATAGGCCGCGGCCGAGAGATCGTCGCGCAGCGAGGCGAGAGCCGGGCGCACCCGGCCGGCCAGGGCCCGCTCGTCGTGGACGCCGTGCGGCACGCCGCCGAGGACGAAACTCCCGTCGTCGAGCCTGCGCAGATGTCCGTCCCGGGTGAGAGCCCGCAGCAGCTCCATGGCCGTGTCGAGAGGCAGCCCCGCGAAGTGCGCCAGCTCGTTCGCGGGTGCGCCGCCCGCGTGCACGGTCACAGCTTCCATCAGACGGATCGCGTGCTGGACGGAAGGAATCCGCGTGTGGCCCGCTCGGTCACCCATCCCACAAGCGTGGACCCGTGGGCGGGACCCGGCAAGGCAGGACCGATGCCCACCGGCGGGGCTCACCGGCCGGGAGCCCTCACCGGCCCGAGCACCGGGTCAGTCCTCGCCCTCCAGGTCACCCTCGGACTCCAGGAACACCTGGCGCAGCGCTTCGAGCACCGCCGGGTCGGGCTTCTCCCACATGCCCCGGGACTCCGCCTCCAGGAGGCGTTCCGCGATGCCGTGGAGAGCCCAGGGGTTGGCCTGCTGGAGGAACTCGCGGTTCGTCGGGTCCAGGACATACGTCTCGGTCAGCTTGTCGTACATCCAGTCCGCGACCACGCCCGTCGTCGCGTCGTACCCGAAGAGGTAGTCGACCGTGGCGGCGAGCTCGAAGGCGCCCTTGTAGCCGTGGCGGCGCATCGCCTCGATCCACTTCGGGTTGACCACCCGGGCGCGGAACACCCGCGACGTCTCCTCGACCAGGGTGCGGGTGCGGACCGTCTCGGGGCGGGTCGAGTCACCGATGTACGCCTCGGGGGCGGTTCCCTTCAGCGCGCGTACGGTCGCGACCATGCCGCCGTGGTACTGGAAGTAGTCGTCGGAGTCCGCGATGTCGTGCTCGCGGGTGTCGGTGTTCTTCGCCGCCACCGCGATCCGCTTGTACGCGGTCTCCATCTCGTCCCGGGCCGGGCGTCCGTCCAGCTCGCGGCCGTAGGCGTAGCCGCCCCACACCGTGTAGACCTCGGCGAGGTCGGCGTCGGTGCGCCAGTCGCGGGAGTCGATGAGCTGGAGCAGCCCGGCGCCGTACGTCCCCGGCCTGGAGCCGAAGATACGGGTGGTGGCGCGCCGCTCGTCGCCGTGTTCGGCCAGGTCGGCCTGGGTGTGGGCGCGTACGAAGTTCCGCTCGGCGGGCTCGTCGAGTGAGGCCGCCAGGCGCACGGCGTCGTCGAGCAGGCCGATGGTGTGCGGGAACGCGTCGCGGAAGAAGCCGGAGATGCGCAGCGTGACGTCGATACGGGGCCGGCCCAGCTCCTCGTACGGGACCGCCTCAAGGCCGGTCACACGGCGGGAGGCGTCGTCCCAGACGGGGCGTACGCCGAGCAGGGCGAACGCCTCCGCGATGTCGTCACCCGCGGTGCGCATCGCGCTGGTACCCCAGAGGGACAGACCGACGGAGGTGGGCCAGTCGCCGTTGTCGGCGCGGTAGCGCTCCAGGAGCGAGTCGGCGAGTGCCTGCCCGGTCTCCCACGCGAGGCGGGAGGGCACGGCCTTCGGGTCGACGGAGTAGAAGTTGCGGCCGGTCGGCAGGACGTTGACCAGGCCGCGGAGCGGGGATCCGGACGGGCCGGCCGGGACGAAGCCGCCGTTCAGCGCGTGGACCGCGTGGTCGAGTTCGTCGGTCGTCGCGGCGAGACGGGGCACGACCTCGCGGGCGGCGAAGTCGAGGATGTCGGCGACGGCCTGCGGGTGTCCCTCGGCCACACCGGCGACGGCTGCCGGGTCCCAGCCGGCGTCGTCCATGGCCTGGACGAGCGCGCGGGCCTGCTCCTCGACCGTGTCGGCCGCGGTGCGGGTGGCAGCCGACTCGTCGAGGCCGAGCGCCTCGCGCAGGCCGGGCAGCGAGGCCGTACCGCCCCAGATCTGCCGGGCGCGCAGCACGGCGAGCACCAGGTTGACGCGGTCCTTGCCGGCCGGAGCCGCGCCCAGGACGTGCAGACCGTCGCGGATCTGGACGTCCTTGATCTCACAGAGCCAGCCGTCGAGATGCATGATGAACTCGTCGAAGCCCTCGTCCTCGGGCCGGCCCTCAAGGCCCAGGTCGTGGTCGAGCTTCGCGGCCTGGATGAGGGTCCAGATCTGCGCACGTACGGCCGGGAGCTTGGCCGGGTCCATGGCGGCGATCTGGGCGTGCTCGTCCAGGAGTTGTTCGAGGCGGGCGATGTCGCCGTAGCTGTCGGCGCGGGCCATCGGCGGCACCAGGTGGTCCACCAGGGTGGCGTGCACGCGGCGCTTGGCCTGGGTGCCCTCGCCGGGGTCGTTGACCAGGAACGGGTAGACGAGCGGGAGGTCGCCCAGCGCGGCGTCGGGGCCGCAGGCGGCGGACAGGCCCGCGTTCTTGCCGGGCAGCCACTCCAGATTGCCGTGCTTGCCTAGGTGGATCATGGCGTCCGCGCCGAAGCCGTTGTCCTCGGCGGACGCGGCGATCCAGCGGTAGGCGGCCAGGTAGTGGTGCGAGGGCGGGAGATCGGGGTCGTGGTAGATCGCGATCGGGTTCTCGCCGAAGCCGCGCGGCGGCTGGATGAGGATCAGCAGATTGCCGCGGCGCAGGGCGGCGAGCACGATGTCGCCCTCAGGGTTACGGGACCGGTCGACGAACATCTCGCCGGGCGCCGGGCCCCAGTGCTCCTCCACTGCCTCACGCAGCTCGGCAGGCAGCGTGGCGAACCAGCGGCGGTAGTCGGCGGCCGGGATACGGACCGGGTTACGCGCCAGCTGCTCCTCGGTCAGCCACTCCTGGTCGTGGCCGCCGGCCTCGATCAGCGCGTAGATCAGCTCGTCGCCGTCGCCGGAGACCAGGCCGGGAATCTCTTCCTCCGGGCCGAAGTCGTAGCCCTCGGCGCGCAGTCGGCGCAGCAGGGCGACGGCGCTGGCGGGGGTGTCGAGGCCGACCGCGTTGCCGATGCGGGAGTGCTTCGTCGGGTACGCGGACAGGACGAGCGCGACCCGCTTCTCGGCGGCGGGGATGTGACGGAGCCTGGCGTGCCGTACGGCGATCCCGGCGACCCGGGCGGCCCGCTCGGGGTCGGCGACGTACGCGGGCAGGCCGTCCTCGTCGATCTCCTTGAAGGAGAACGGCACGGTGATCAGGCGGCCGTCGAACTCGGGCACGGCGATCTGGGTCGCCGCGTCCAGCGGGGAGACACCCTCGTCGTTCTCCTCCCAGGCGGCGCGCGGGCTGGTGAGGCAGAGCGCCTGGAGGACGGGTACGTCGAGGCCGGTGAGGGCGCCCGCGTCCCAGGATTCGTCGTCGCCGCCCGCGGACGCCGTGGCGGGCTTGGTGCCGCCCGCGGCGAGGACGGTGGTCACGATGGCGTCGACGGACCGGAGTTCGTCGATGAGCTCGGGCTCGGGGGTGCGCAGCGAGGCGACGTACAGCGGGAGGGGGCGGGCGCCCGCGTCCTCCACGGCGGTGCAGAGCGCGTCGATGAACGCGGTGTTGCCGCTCATGTGGTGGGCGCGGTAGTAGAGCACCGCGACCGTCGGCCCTGTGACATCGCGGGCGGTCCGCTCCAGCGGGCCCCACGCGGGGGCCGGGGCGGGCGGCTCGAAGCCGTGGCCGGTGAGCAGCACGGTGTCGGAGAGGAAGCGGGCCAGCTGCTCCAGGTTGGCGGGGCCGCCGTGCGCGAGGTAGGCGTGCGCCTCGGCCGCGATACCGATCGGCACGGTGGAGGCGGCCATCAGCTGGGCGTCGGGGGCCTGTTCACCGGTCAGTACGACGACGGGCCGGCCGGTGGCGAGCACCTGGTCGAGGCCGTCCTGCCAGGCGCGTACGCCACCGAGGAGACGTACGACGACGAGGTCGGTGCCGTCCAGGAGCGTCGGAAGGTCATCGGGGCCGAGCCGGGAAGGGTTGGCGTAGCGGTAGCTGACCGGACCCTGGGAGGCGCGGGCGCTCAGCAGGTCGGTGTCGGACGTCGACAGGAGCAGGATCATGCGGCGTCAGCCCTTCCTCGGGGTGTCCACGCCCCGGGCGGTGTCGAACGGCTGGAGTTCCTGACTCGCACGGCCTTCGGGGGCCGGGCTCACAGTGGCGGGACCGCGCCGGATTCTCACCGGGCTTCCTCCGTGTCGCCGTCTGGCGATGGCGGGCCGAACGGACCGCCGCTAGGCATAGTAGGCGGCGGGTGGGGGGTCCTGACCAGACGGCCCCCGCCCTGACCGGCACGGCACCGGGTGTCCGGTGCGTCACGGACCGGCACGGCAACGGGTGTCCGGTAGGTCACAGTGACGGCAGGGCCCCGCCACGGTCACGGTCGGTATGCTCGCCGCCATGCCCGCCTCCCCCCTCGCGGCCTCGTCCGAGGCCGTCACGTCCCGGTCCACGGGCGACGCGTGTGCCCGGAGCAGCGGTGACGCCTGCCCCGGCGCGCTGCGTCTGCACCGGGCGGACGACGGGGCACTGGCCCGGATCCGTATACCCGGCGGAGTGCTGACATCCCACCAGGCGGCGGCGCTCGGGCAGGCCGCCGAGCTCTTCGGTGACGGTGAGCTGCATCTCACCTCCCGTGGAAACGCGCAGCTGCGCGGGCTGGCCCCGGAGTGCGGTGCCGAGCTGGCCGGGCTGCTCGACGGGGCCGGACTGCTGCCCTCCACCCGTCATGAACGCGTACGCAACGTGGTCGCGTCCCCGCTCTCCGGGCTCGACGGCCTCGGGGCCCTCGACATCCGCCCCTGGCTGACCGGCCTCGACCGCCTTCTGTGCGGAAGTGAGAGCGCAACGGCGCTCTCCGGACGCTTTCTGTTCGCGCTCGACGACGGCCGTGGTGACGTGGACGCTCTCGGCGCCGACCTCACCCTGCGCGGCGACGACGACGGCGCCCTGCTGCGCGTCGGGGACGGCGATGCCGTACTCCGCGTCCCCTCTCCCGAAGCCCCCCGCGCCGCGCTGCTCGCCGCCGAAGCCTTCATCGACGCGGCCCGCGACAGCGGAGCCTGGCGGATCAAGGACCTGCCGGACAGCGGCGCTGCGCTGCCCGCCGAGGTCGGGCGCCGGCTCCGCCTGGCAGGCGTCACCGTGTCCGATGGCCACCTCCCCCGCCCCGTCGAAGCACTGCCCCCGGCCCCAGGCCCCGTCCCTGGCGGCGCCCCTGAGGCCGCGGTGTCCGTCGGCGTACCGCTGGGGCGGCTGGACCTGGCGCAGTGGCGGCTGCTGTCGAGCGCCGGGGAGCTGCGCCTCACCCCCTGGCGCGGGGCCGTGGTCACCGGAATCGCGCCCGGCCGTGCGGAGGACCTGCTCACCGCCCTCTCGGAGTCCGGCCTGATCACCGGTCCAGGCTCCCCCTGGGCGGGTGTGGGGGCCTGTATCGGACAGCCCGGCTGCGCGAAGTCACTGGCAGACGTACGGGCCGAGGCGGGGGCCGCCGTCGGGCCGGCCGGCCGGCTCCCTGTGTACTGGTCCGGGTGCGAACGCCGCTGCGGTCACCCGCACGGGGAGTGGATCGATGTGGTCGCCACCCCCGAGGGACACCGGATCTCCCATGTGCGGGGGGACCGGGCCGCCGAGGCGTCGACGGTCCTGGCCGGCGACCCGGCCGCGCTCGGCGCCGCCGTGGCGGCGGCCAGGGGCCCACGCACCTGACCACCACGCATCACCCCCTGCACGCATCACCCTCTGTTCGAAGTTCGAAGACGAAAGCGACAGCACTGTGCATCAGTACGAGAAGGACGGACCGGCGATCTACCGCCAGTCCTTCGCGACCATCCGCGCGGAGGCGGACCTGGCAGGGCTGCCCGCCGATGTGAGCCAGGTCGCCGTCCGCATGATCCACGCCTGCGGCATGGTCGACCTCGTACGCGATCTCGCCTTCTCACCGAACGCGGTGGCCGACGCCCGCGCGGCCCTGCGCTCCGGCGCCCCGATCCTGTGCGACGTGGCCATGGTCGCCAGCGGTGTCACCCGCAAGCGGCTGCCCGCGGACAACGACGTGATCTGCACCCTGTCCGACCCCGCCGTCCCCGCTCTGGCCGCGAAGCTCGGCACCACGCGCAGCGCCGCCGCGCTGGAGCTGTGGCGGGACCGGATGGAGAGCGCGGTCGTCGCCGTCGGCAACGCTCCCACCGCCCTCTTCCGGCTGCTGGAGATGATCGAGGAGGGCGCCCCGCGCCCCGCGGCCGTCATCGGTGTGCCCGTCGGTTTCATCGGGGCCGCCGAGTCCAAGGAGGCCCTGGCCACCCACCCTTCGGGTCTTGAGCACCTCGTCGTACGGGGCAGGCGCGGTGGCAGTGCCATGGCCGCCGCCGCCCTCAACGCGATCGCCAGCGAGGAGGAGTGAGCGTGCCCGAGCAGCAGCGCACCCAGGGCACCGGGCGGCTGTACGGCGTCGGGCTCGGCCCGGGTGATCCGGCCCTGATGACCGTGCGGGCCGTGCAGATCATCGGCGAGGCCGACGTCGTCGCCTACCACTCCGCCCGGCACGGACGCTCCATCGCCCGCTCGATCGCGGAGCGGTACATCCGCGCCGACCACATCGAGGAGGCGCTGGTCTACCCGGTCACGACGGAGACCACGGACCATCCGGGCGGTTACCGGGGCGCGCTGGACGAGTTCTACGCCGAGGCCGCGGCCCGCCTCGCGGTGCACCTGGACGCCGGACGCACCGTCGCCGTGCTCGCCGAGGGTGACCCGCTCTTCTACGGCTCGTACCAGCACATGCACAAGCGGCTCGCCGGCCGGTACGACACCGAGGTCATCCCCGGTGTCACCTCGGTCAGCGCCGCCGCCGCCCGCCTGGGCACCCCGCTCGTCGAGGCCGAGGAGGTGCTGACGATCCTGCCGGGCACCCTGCCCGAGGAGGAGCTGACGGCACGTCTGGCGGCCACCGACTCCGCCGTGGTGATGAAGCTCGGGCGGACGTTCCCCGCCGTGCGCCGCGCGTTCGAGGCGTCCGGGCGGCTGCCCGATGCGCGGTACGTCGAGCGCGCCACCATGGCAGGGGAGCGGACGGGCGAACTGGCGGACACCGACCCGGACTCCGTGCCGTACTTCGCGGTCGCCGTGCTGCCCAGCCGGATCGACGCGGTCCGCCCCTCGCCCGCTGCGGCCCCGGGTTCCGGCGAGGTCGTCGTGGTCGGCACCGGTCCTGCCGGGCCGCTGTGGCTGACGCCCGAGACCCGCGGCGCGCTGGCCGCCGCCGACGACCTGGTCGGTTACACGACGTATCTGGACCGGGTGCCGGTACGGCCGGGCCAGCGGCGCCACGGCTCCGACAACAAGGCCGAGTCCGAGCGGGCCGAATTCGCCCTGGACCTGGCACGCCGTGGCCGCCGTGTAGCCGTGGTGTCCGGGGGCGATCCCGGGGTCTTCGCGATGGCGACGGCCGTCCTGGAAGTGGCCTCGCAGGACGCGTACACGGACATCGAGGTGCGGGTGCTTCCCGGGGTGACCGCGGCCAACGCCGCCGCCGCCAAGGCGGGTGCGCCGCTGGGCCACGACTACGCCACCCTCTCCCTCTCGGACCGGCTCAAGCCGTGGGAGGTCATCGCCGAACGGCTGCGCGCCGCGGCCACGGCCGACCTCGTCATGGCGCTGTACAACCCCGGCTCCCGCAGCCGGACATGGCAGGTCGGCAAGGCCCGTGACCTGCTGCTCGAACACCGCTCCCCGGACACCCCCGTGGTGCTCGGCCGCGATGTCGGGGGGCCGGCGGAGAGCGTGCGTACGGTGCGGCTGGCCGATCTGGATCCGGGCGAGGTGGACATGCGGACGATCCTCATCGTCGGTTCCTCGCAGACACGGTGGGTGCGCCGGGGCGACGGACGGCAGATCGTCTGGACACCCCGCCGCTACCCGGAGGGCTGAGAGCCTGTCGGGTGGCCGCCGGTCGCCAGGGCTGAGGGGGTGGCCGCCGGTCGTCGGACCGTTGTCGGACCCCCGTGCCACGATGGCGGTCATGAGCACTCCCGAACGCCCCATGCCTCCCCTGGACGCCGACGAGCGGACCTCCCTGGAGAGCTGGCTCGACTTCTACCGCGTCACGCTCGCCCAGAAGTGCGACGGCCTGGCGGACGACCGGCTCCGCGAGCCGGCCGCCGAGCCGTCGCCGATCACCCTGCTGGGGCTCGTCCAGCACCTGGCGGAGGTCGAGCGGAACTGGTTCCGCCGGGTCCTCGCCCAGGAGGACGTACCCCCGATCTACGACCCCGAGGCCGATCCGAGGGGCAGGGCCGAGGGCTTCGACGTGGCGCAGGACGCGACGTACGAGAAGGCGCGTGCCATATGGCAGTCGGAGATGGACCGGGCCAGGGAGAACTGCGCGGCGCGCGGGCTCGATGACACCGTCCCGTTCGGCGGCGGTGGCCAGGTCACCCTGCGCTGGATCTACACGCACATGATCGGCGAGTACGCACGCCACTGCGGCCACGCCGACCTGGTGCGGGAGCGCATCGACGGCCGTACGGGCGTCTGAGCGGGTCAACGCCTCGGGCTCACGAGCCTGTGAGCCTCCGCAGCAGGGCGAGGGCCTCCTCCGGGGTGCCCGCCACCGGCACCCCCTCGGGGACCGGCGGCCGGCCGACCACCACCACCGGGATCCCGGCCTCGCGGGCGGCGGCCAGCTTGGGCGCGGTCGCGTCGCCACCGCTGTCCTTCGTGACGAGGACATCGATGCGGTGGAGCCGGATCAGCTCCCGCTCGCCCTCCAGGGAGAACGGCCCCCGGTCGAGCAGCACCTCCATCCGCGCCGGATGCGGGGCATCCGGGGCATCCACCGAGCGCATCAGGAACCACAGCGAGTCCAGTCCGGCGAACGCGGCCAGACCCATGCGCCCCGTGGTGAGGAAGACGCGCGAGCCGAGCTCCGGCAGCAGCTCCGCCGCGCCCGCGAGCGAGCCGGTGAGGTGCCATCGGTCGCCCTCGACCGGCACCCAGCCGGGCCGCCGCAGAGCCAGCAGGGGAACATGGACAGTGGCGGCAGCCGAGGCCGCGTTGAAACTGATCGTTCCGGCGAAGGGATGGGTGGCATCGATGACCGCATCCACATCGTGTGCGCGGAGCCACTCGGCCAGGCCGTCGGCCCCGCCGAAGCCCCCGACACGTATCTCGCCGGGCGGCAGCCGCGGCCGGGCGACGCGTCCAGCCAGTGAGCTGGTCACCCTGGCCCCGTCCACCGCCACCAGCAGCTCCGCGAGGCGACGGGCCTCCGTCGTGCCGCCGAGGACGAGTACGTGCAACGGCATCGGATCGGTCCATCCATGAGCGGTGAGGCGCGGGGCATGAGCGGTGAGGCGCGGGGCGGGCGCACCGCCCAACTCAAGCACACCGGTCTCCGGCCGGGATGGACGACCGGGGCCTGTGCCACAGCGGCGACCACGGCCGCCTACACGGCCCTGCTGACCGGCGAGTTTCCCGATCCGGTGACCATCACCCTGCCCAGGGGCCAGACCCCCGCCTTCGCACTCGCGGTGGAGGAACTCTCCGAGGGCCGGGCCACGGCGGGCGTGGTCAAGGACGCGGGCGACGACCCGGACGTCACGCACGGCGCCCTGGTCCGGTCCACCGTGCGGATGCTGCCGGCGGGGTCCGGGGTGGTGTTCCGGGCCGGGCCCGGCGTGGGGACGGTGACCCTTCCCGGGCTGCCGCTCGATGTCGGGGAGCCCGCGATCAACCCCGTGCCCCGGCAGATGATGCGGGACCATGTCGCGCGGGTGGCCGCGGAGCACGGCGGGACCGGCGATGTCGAGATCACGGTCTCCGTGGACGACGGCGAGGAGATCGCACGTTTCACGTGGAACATCCGCCTGGGCATCCTGGGCGGAATCTCGATCCTCGGCACGACCGGCATCGTCGTGCCGTACTCCTGCTCGGCCTGGATCGACTCGATCCGCCGTGGGGTGGACGTGGCGCTCGCGGCCGGGCACCGGCATGTCGCCGGGTGCACGGGCTCGACATCGGAGAAGACCGTGGTCGCCGAGTACGGGCTGCCGGAGATCGCCCTGCTGGACATGGGGGACTTCGCGGGCGCCGTGCTGAAGTACGTACGCCGTCATCCGGTGGAGCGGCTGACCGTCTGCGGCGGGTTCGCCAAGCTGTCCAAGCTGGCCGCCGGGCATCTCGACCTGCACTCGGGCCGTTCCCAGGTGGACAAGCCCTTCCTGGCGCGGCTGGCGCGGCAGGGCGGCGCGAGCGAGGCGCTGGCGGCGGAGATCGAGGTGGCCAACACCGGGCTCGCGGCACTGCAGTTGTGCGCGGCGGCCGGCGTACCGCTGGGCGATCTGGTCGCTGTGGCCGCCCGGGATCAGGCGCTGTCGGTGCTGCGGGGGGCGCCGGTGGCGGTGGACGTCATCTGCATCGACCGGGCGGGGGCCGTCGTGGGGCGCAGCGAAGCACGCTGACCCCCGGTGGCCGCGGCCGTCAGCAGGTGTGGCGGTCGCGCGCCGGGGAGTACAGATGGCTGTCACGGAACTGCTCCGCGCCCAGCGTCCGGCCGACCATGATCACGGCTGTACGGATCACCCCGGCCGCCTTCACCTGCTCCGCGATGGAGTCCAGCGTCCCGCGCAGGATGATCTCGTCGGGACGCGAGGCCATGGCGACCACTGCGGTGGGGCAGTCCGCCCCGTAGTGCGGCAGCAGCTCGTCGACCACCCGGTCCACGTAGCGCGCCGCGAGGTGCAGGACGATCAGCGCGCCGCTGCGGCCCAGCGTGGCCAGGTCCTCGCCCTCGGGCATCGCCGTGGCCCGCTGGGCGATGCGGGTGAGGATCACGGTCTGGCCGACCGTGGGCACCGTCAGCTCCCGCTTGAGCGCCGCCGCTGCCGCCGCGAACGCGGGTACGCCCGGCACCACTTCGTAGGGCACGCCCGCCTCGTCGAGCCGCCGCATCTGCTCGTTGACCGCGCTGAAGACCGACGGGTCGCCGGAGTGCAGCCGGGCCACGTCCTGGCCGTCCTCGTGGGCCCGCACCAGCTCGGCGGTGATCTGGTCGATGTCGAGCAGGGCGGTGTCCACGAGCCGGGCGTCCTGCGGGCATTCGGCGAGCAGTTCGCGCGGCACCAGGCTGCCCGCGTACAGGCAGACCGGGCTGGCGGCGAGGAGGCGGGCGCCGCGCACCGTGATCAGGTCGGCGGCGCCGGGGCCCGCGCCGATGAAGTACACGGTCATCTGTCGTCTCCTGGAGCGTGCGAGGTTTTCTGTACGGACCACTGGGTGACGGGCATGGCCTGACGCCATCCGGTGAACCCGCCGACGGGCACGGCGTGGGCCACCGCGAGGCGGACCAGGTCACCACCGAGCCGCCGGTACCACTCGGCGAGCAGCGCCTCCGACTCCATCGTGACCGTGTTGGCGACCAGCCGGCCACCCGGAGGAAGCGCCTCCCAGCAGGCGTCGAGCAGCCGGGGGGCGGTCAGTCCGCCGCCGATGAACACCGCGTCGGGCACGGGCAGTCCGGCCAGGGCGTCCGGCGCGCGGCCGGTGACCACACGGAGCCCGGGGACGCCGAGCCGGTCCGCGTTGCGGACGATGCGGCGCGCCCGCTCGGGGTCGCGTTCCACGGTGACGGCGCGGCAGGACGGATGGGTACGCATCCACTCCGCCGCGATCGACCCGGAGCCGCCGCCGACGTCCCACAGGAGCTCACCCGGGGCAGGCGCGAGCACGCCGAGCGTGGCGGCCCTGACATGGCGCTTGGTGAGCTGGCCGTCGTGCTCGTACGCCTCGTCGGGGAGCCCGGGCACGGCTCCGACGCGCAGGGCGTCCGGAGCGCTGCGGCAGTCCACGGCGATGATGTTGAGCGGGTCGCCCGGCGGGTGCGCCCAGGTGTCGGCGGCCCCGTCCAGGCAGTCCTCGGCCGGGGAGCCGAGCTGTTCGAGCACCCGCATCCGGCTCGGCCCGAAGCCCTGCTCACGCAGCAGCGCCGCCACGACGGCGGGTGTGCCGGCATCGGCGGAGAGCACCAGCACCCGGCGCCCGTCGTACAGCGCTGCGGCCAGCCGGGCCGTGGGGCGGCCGACGACGGTGACGGTCTCGGTGTCCTCCACCGGCCAGCCGAGCCGGGCACAGGCGTACGACACCGAGGACGGGTGCGGCAGTACGCGGAGCGCACCGGCGCCCAGCTCCTCGGTGAGGGCACGGCCGATGCCGTAGAACATGGGATCGCCGCTGGCCAGTACGGCGGTCCTGCTGCCCGTGTGCGCCGCGAGCAGACCGCGTACGGCGGGCCGCAGAGGTGACGGCCACGGCACCCTCAGGCCCGCGCAGTCCGGCGGGAGCAGTTCCAGCTGGCGCGCGCCGCCGACCAGGACCTCCGCGTCCAGGAGCACGCTCCGGGCGCTCTCCGCCAGCCCTGCCCAGCCGTCGGCGCCGATCCCCACGACGCTCACGGCGGACGCGGGTGCCGGAACGGCGGGCGGGGGTGACACGGGTGACACAGCCGGTACCTCGGTGTTGGTGGGACGACGCAGCCGAACTCTACGGGGGCGGCTTCCCGACCCGCGCGGCGGAGTGATTCCGAGGAACCTCCCGCGTGGTGTCGAGAACCCGCCGTCGGCTTCGGCGTCCCCTGTGAGAGTCGCCCACCAGGGGCGGCGACCGAGAACCGAGGAGCGACACCATGAAGTACCTCGTGATGATTCAGGGCTCGCAGTCCGACTACGACGCCATGTCCGGCAAGCCGTCGGCGGAGAGCCCCGCCTGGAGCGAGAAGGACATGCAGGCGATGTTCGCCTTCATGGGAGGGGTCAACAACGACCTGGCCGAGTCCGGCGAACTGATCGACGCCCAGGGCCTCGACGCCCCCGCCAGGACCCGCGCGGTACTGCCCGGCACGGACGGGCGGCCGGTCGTCACTGACGGCCCCTACGGGGAGACGAAGGAGCAGCTCGCCGGATTCTGGGTGCTCGACTGCGAGAGCCTGGAAAGGGTCACCGAGATCGCCGCACGCATCGGTCAGTGTCCGCAGCCCGAGGGCGCACCCGTCTACCCGGTGCTGATCAGGCCGATGGACGCCCTGAGCGACCCCGAGGGTGCCGCCGGATGAGAGGCGCCGTGTGAACGCCGGACCGACCCGGATCGACGACCTGCCGCGCCACCACGCGCCGCAGGTCCTCGGCGGGGACGCCGGGTAGCGGAGCCGGCACCCACGGCCACGCACGAGTCGCCGATCCCGCTCACTCTCGCGATCATCGGATGCATGACCAAGAGCGACAACGGCAAGGCCCGCACCGTGCGGATCGCCCAGGAACCCGAAGCGGACGAGCTGCTGGGCCGGAGCCCGCTGGCCGCCCTCGTCGGCATGCTGCTGGACCAGCAGGTCCCCATGGAATGGGCCTTCACCGGACCGTTCACGCTCGCGCGGCGCATGGGGTCGGACGACCTGGACGCCCGGGAGATCGCCGCGTACGACCCGGACGCCTTCATCGAGCTGTTCACCACGAAACCGGCCCTGCACCGGTATCCGGGCTCCATGGCCAAGAGGGTGCAGCAGCTCTGCCAGTACCTGGTCGACGAGTACGACGGGCAGCCCGAAGCGGTCTGGACGGACGCCGCCACCGGAGCCGAACTGCTGAAACGGCTCAACGCACTGCCCGGGTTCGGCACCCAGAAGGCACGGATCTTCCTGGCACTGCTGGGCAAGCAGTTCGGCGTACGCCCGACGGGCTGGCGGGAGGCCGCGGGTCCGTACGGCGAAGAGGGCTCGCACCGCTCGGTGGCCGATATCACCGGCCCCGACTCGCTCGCCGAGGTGCGGGCGTACAAGCAGCAGGCGAAGGCGGCGGCCAGGGCGGCCGGCCGGTCCCGCTGACCGCCGCTCACCACCCGCTCGGACCACCCGGAAGGAACCCCTGTGCGCTCAACACGTCGCAGAGTCACGGCGGTCGCGGCCGGCGTGGCCCTGGCCACACCGCTGCTCCTCGCCGCCTCACCCGACCACAGGCACGCGTCGCCCGACCACAGGCACGCCTCACCCGACCACAGGTACGCGTCGCCCGACCACGAGCACGCGTCACCCGACCCCGCGTCCGCGGCGCACGACCCCGCCCAGGACGCCGCCGAGCTCGCACGGCAGCTGGTCGACCGCGCGTCCGCCGAGGACGCCTACCGGCACCTGGAGCGGTTCCAGGCCCTGGCCGACTCCTCGGACGGCCACCGCGCGGCCGGCTCACCCGGGCAGGAGGCCTCGGCCGCCTACGTCCTCCAGCTGCTCCGGAAGGCCGGATACCGGGCCGGCTACCAGGCGTTCGACTTCGTCTACACCGAGACGCTCGCCGAGAAGCTCTCCGTGGTCTCTCCCACGCCCCGTGACATCGCGATCAGGGCGATGACGTATTCCGCCTCCACCGACGAGGGCGGCATCACGGCGGCCGTCGCCGCCGTCCCCGCCGACGGCGCCGCGGGCTGCGAGGCCGCCGACTACGCGTCGTCGGACGTCACCGGCCGGATCGCCCTGATCGAGCGGGGCGGCTGCACCTTCGCGGAGAAGCAGACGGCAGCCGCGGCGGCGGGCGCGGTCGGCGCGGTGATCTACAACAACACCGAAGGAGGCCTCTCCGGCACCCTCGGCGACGCGAAGGCGGGGAAGATCCCCACCGGCGGGCTCACCCAGGACGAAGGTGAGAAACTCGTCGCCGACCTGGCGAAGGGCGAGGTGAAGGTCTCCTTCGAGATCCGTGAGTTCCGGGAGGACCGCGTCACCCGCAACGTCGTCGCCGAAACCCCCGGCGGGGACGCCACGAAGACGGTCATGCTCGGCGCACACCTCGACTCGGTCACCGACGGACCCGGCATCAACGACAACGCGTCCGGCTCGGCGGGACTCCTCGAAGTCGCCCTGGAGCTGGCCAGGACCCACCGGACACCCGCCAACAAGGTGCGATTCGCCTGGTGGTCGGCGGAGGAGAACGGCCTGCTGGGTTCGGAGGCGTACGTCGCGAAGCTCTCCGAGGCCCAACGCGAGAAGATCGCGCTCTACCTCAACTTCGACATGATCGCCTCCCCGAACGGAGCGCAGTTCGTCTTCGACGGCGACGACTCCGACGGCGCGGGCGCGGGCCCGGGGCCCGAAGGATCCGCCCAACTGGAGCGGGACATCAACGCGTTCCTGGACAGCCGGGGCAAGCCGCACACCGGCACGGACTTCAGCGGACGCTCCGACTACGGGCCGTTCGTCGAGGCCGGCATCCCGTCCGGCGGCACGGACACGGGCGCCGAGGGCATCAAGACGGCCGCCCAGGCCACGACGTACGGCGGGACGGCCGGCGTCGCGTACGACCCCTGCTACCACGCCGCCTGCGACGACCTGGACAACATCGACATGGGGCACTTCGACACCAACATCGATGTGATCGCCCACGCGGTGGGCACCTACGCCCAGGACCTGAGCTCCCTGACCCGCCCGGTCACCGCCGCGTCCGCGGCCGACAAGGGAGGCGGCGGCCTGCGGCAGGGACATGCGCAGAGCGTCACCGAATAGCACGCAGCTCGCGAGCACCTCGCACGCGCCGGTTTGAACACCTTCACACCGCTCTGGCCGGACTTGCGGCGATGTCCCGTGGCTGCGCCCGGAGGCCCTTGACCGGTAGGCTTTCCGTGTGATCTTCAAGCGCATCGGAAATGGGCGGCCATATCCCGACCACGGCCGGGAAAGCACCCGTCAGTGGGCGGACGTCGCGCCGCGCCCGGTCCGTCTCGACCAGCTGGTGACCACCAAGGGCCAGCTGGACCTGGAGACCCTGCTCGCCGAGGACTCCACGTTCTACGGCGACCTGTTCGCCCACGTCGTGAAGTGGCAGGGCGACCTCTATCTCGAGGACGGACTGCACCGCGCCGTGCGCGCCGCTCTGCAGCAGCGCCAGGTGCTCCACGCACGCGTGCTCGAAATGGGCTGAACCCGCCACTCCCACACATGGAGCATTTCGGGCCTTTCGGGTGCTTTTATGCTCGTACGGGTGCCATGGGCTGATCGTTTAGTAGGCATCATCACCAGGTCGCACTACGCTGCGGCCATGAGCATGCTGACCCCTCCCGGCATGGGCGGAAAGTACCGCATCACGGGTGACAAGTACCCCCGGCTGCGCCGCCCCCGTCATCGCCGCAAGCTGGTCCTTTCGGCGGCCGCCGCCGTGGTCGCCCTCGGCCTGGCCGGTTGGGGCACGCTCCAGATCGTCGACGTCTTCACCGGCGGCGACAATCAGGCCAGCGCGGCGGACCGCCCGAAGGCCTGCCCCTCCCCGAGCGCTTCGGCGTCCGCGAAGGCGCTCCCGAAGCCGGCCACCATCAAGGTCAACATCTACAACGCGACGCCCCGCAGCGGACTGGCCAAGACCGCCGCCGACGAGCTCAAGAAGCGCGGCTTCGCCATCGGCAAGGTGGACAACGCCCCGGCCGCGTACGACAAGAAGGTGCCGGGCACCGGGGTGCTGCTCGGCGGCACGACCGCGATGAACGGCTCGTTCCCGGTGCTCGCCACCCAGCTGCCGGGGGCCACGCAGAAGACCGACACCCGCAGCACGAAGGACGTCGATCTGATCATCGGTACGAAATTCAAGGCGTTCAGCACGCCCGCGGCCGCGGCGACCGCCCTCACGGCCCTCACCCAGCCGTCCCCGGCGCCGTCCTCCTGCTGAGAGGCGGCACCACGGGCCGGGGTGGCCCGCAGCACCACGGCCGGGGCGGCCAGGCCGTCGGCAGCCCCCGTCAGCAGGTCAGTCGGCGGTGCCGTACATCCGGTCGCCCGCGTCCCCGAGCCCCGGCACGATGTAGCCGTTCTCGTTGAGCCGCTCGTCGACCGAGGCCGTCACGACGGTGACCGGGGTGCCGGCCAGCTCGCGCTCCATCACCTCGACGCCCTCGGGCGCCGCGAGCAGCACGACCGCGGTGACATCGTCCGCGCCACGCTTGATCAGCTCCCGGATGGCCGCGACGAGCGTGCCGCCGGTGGCCAGCATCGGGTCCAGGACGTAGACCTGGCGGCCGGAGAGGTCCTCCGGCATCCGCGTGGCGTACGTCTCAGCCTGGAGCGTCTCCTCGTTGCGGATCATGCCCAGGAAGCCGACCTCGGCCGTCGGGAGCAGCCGCACCATGCCGTCCAGCATGCCGAGCCCGGCACGCAGGATCGGGACGACCAGGGGGCGCGGATACGACAGCTTCACACCGGTCGTGGGCGTCACCGGGGTCTCGATGTCGACCTGCTCGGTCCGCACATCCCTGGTGGCCTCGTACGCGAGGAGGGTGACCAGCTCGTCGGCGAGCCGCCGGAAGGTCGGGGAGTCGGTGCGCTTGTCGCGCAGTGTGGTGAGTTTGTGCGCCACCAGCGGGTGGTCGACGACGTGGATCCGCATGGCGTCAACAGTAACCGGGCCCCGGAGGGGCTTCTCGCCAGTCCGCGCTGGCATCAAGCGCCTGTTCGGAGGGAAGGTGGGGGCATACGGACCCAGGCTTGGGGTGGTGTGTCGATTGTCCGACGGGGAGCAGCGGAATCAGCGGCAGGCCGGACGCGACGCGCGCGACGTGCCCGACGCGCCGGATGACGTGCCGGACGCGCAGGAGAGTGACATGGCCCGCCGGAGGCGCAGGGCGCAGTTCCTCCGTGAGCTCAACGAGGCGAAGCAGCTGCGCGACCGGGTTCAGCCGCGCCGGGCCCGCGCGGCCCGTATGCGCCAACAGATGCGGATGCGTACGTTCCGCTGGTGAGGCCTCCTCCCGGGACTGCCGGAGCGCACCCGGACGGGCCACGGGAGAACCGCGGGCGGACGCGCACCCGGAAGAACTGATGGCCGACGCAACGGCCGAAGAGGTCTCGCATCGCGCTCGTTTCTGCCACGATGCCGATTGGGCGGGGCCCAGAGCAGCCGGATGACCGTCTGCCCTCCCGTCGGACCGATTCCCTTATGACCAGTGGGAGAGTCACGGTGTACTTCGCCGCACTGCTCGCGCGCACCGAAGACGGGTGGGAAGCGAGCGATACAGAGCTCGACGATGTGGAAACCCTGTCCGACCTGACGGATCTGGCCCGCGAGGCCTCGGTGGACGAGGACACGGTCCTCGTCTACATCGAGCAGGAGGACGCCTGGTTCGGCGTCGTCCGGGTGGACGGTGAGGAGGACCCCCGTATCTACATCTCGGACGCGTCCGCCGCCGCCCGCTCCTCGTACGGGGAGATCCTGCTCACCGATGAACTGCTCGGCCGCGAACCGGGGGCCGAGGACGAGATCGCCGCACTCGAGGAGCTCGTCGACCTCGACGACACGGAGGACGTCGAGCCGGATCCGCCTCAGCCCGACGCCGACAACGAAGGCAGCGCCGGCACCGCTGTCACCGACCCCGACCCCGACCTGGACCACGACCCCGACGCCGTACCGACCGGGCCGCTCGGCGATCTCGGAGTCCTCGCCGACCTCGGCCTGTCCGAGAAGGATCTGCTGACCCTGCGTACCGACGCCCTGGCGGAGATCGCGGACGCACTGGGAGCGGCCGAGGTCCTGGAGGCCGTCCGTTAGGGTCCGCGGGTGAACGCACCACCACCCACACCCTCCTCACCGCCTCCCGCCGATCCCGTACGGGACCCGTGGCAGGCATCCATGCGCCAGGCCCTCGACGAGGCGGCGCAGGCGGCGTCGGCCGGCGATGTGCCGGTCGGCGCCGTTGTCCTGGGCCCGGACGGCGCACTGCTGGCCACCGGCCACAACGAGCGCGAGGCGACCGGTGATCCGACGGCGCACGCCGAGGTGCTCGCCCTTCGCCGCGCAGCCACCGCTCTCGACGCCTGGCGGCTGACCGGTTGCACGCTGGTCGTCACCCTGGAGCCCTGCACGATGTGCGCGGGCGCACTCGTCCAGTCCCGGATCGCCCGGGTGGTCTACGGCGCACGCGACGAGAAGGCCGGCGCCGCGGGCTCCCTGTGGGACGTCGTACGCGACCGCAGGCTCAACCACCGCCCCGAGGTGATCCACGGCGTCCTGGAGGACCGCTGCGCCGCCCTGCTCACCGCGTTCTTCCGGGAGCGCTGAGGCCACCTCCCGGACACCGCGGCCGGGCGCCGGGAATCGGATTTCGGACCAGGCCCGGCATGGTCTAAACTCTCTCTCGGTAGCGTGTCCGAGCGGCCGAAGGAGCTCGCCTCGAAAGCGAGTGTGGGGAAACTCACCGTGGGTTCAAATCCCACCGCTACCGCAGGTAGATGAAGGGACCGACCCGTTTGGGTCGGTCCCTTCACTGCGTTCCGTCTCAGTTGGCCCGAACGAGAGCCCCGGAGGCGCCATCGTCATCGTCCGGGGCGGCGGACGCCGGCGCCGGGAGTGTCGAGGCGACGATCGCGGCCGGCGCTACGACCGCAAGGCCTTCCCCCGGGTGGCGCCGAAGCGAGTGCTCACACTTCAAATAATTTTGCAGGGTATGCATTTTTGCTTACTATGCACGACGTGCCGAAGACGACAACCTCCACACCCGGGCTGCGGGAGCGCAAGAAGCAGGCAACCCGCACGGCACTCGCCGAGGCGGCCGTGCGGCTCGCCGCCGAGCACGGTGCCGAGAACGTCACCGTCGAGGCCATCAGCGAGGCTGCCGGTGTCTCACCCAGGACGTTCTTCAACTACTTCCCCAGCCACGACGACGCGTTCGTACTGGTCGACGACGCGGTGGGCGAACGGATCAGGGAGTCCGTGCGCCGCGCCCCCGCCGACCGGCCGCCGCTCGACGTCGTACGCGACGCCCTCGTCACCGAGCTCGACGGATTCGAGGGGCGCCAGGAGCTCTGGGCCCTCCAGTCCAAGGTGCTCCAGCGGTCACCGCACCTCATCCAGCGCGGCCTGAAGGCGCACGTGGCGGACGAACGTGCCCTGGCGGTCGCCATCACCGACTGGCTCGACACCACCACGCCTGGACCTGACGGGCCGTCCGGAGCCGGCATCTTTCCCCGGCTCCTCGCCGCCGTCACCCAGACCGCCCTGCGGGTCGCCATCGAGCACTGGTGCGAGCACCCGGGCGAGACCGTACTGGCGGATGCCTTCCAGGACGCCTTCGCCCAGCTGGCGCAGGGCCTTCCACGGCCGCCCGGGTGACCCTGCCCGCCGCTGTTCCCGCCCGCCCGCACAACCACCGACCCGTTCTGATCCCGTACCGAAGAAGGACACCGTGACCGCAGCCGAGGCGCCTGAACAGTCGCCCACCTCCATGTCCAACCGTCAGATACTCCAGGCGATGTCCGGCCTGATGGCGGGCATGTTCGTCGCCATCCTCGCGGGCACGGTCGTCGCCAACGCCCTGCCGCGGATCATCGCCGACCTCGGGGCGAGCCAGTCCTCGTACACCTGGGTCGTGACCGCCGAGCTGCTCGCCATGACGGCCACCGTGCCGCTGTGGGGCAAGCTCGCCGACCTGTTCAACCAGAAGCTGCTGCTCCAGCTCTCGCTCAGCCTGTTCGTGGTCGGTTCCCTGGTGGCCGGCTTCTCCCAGGACGTCGTCACCCTGATCGTCAGCCGTGTCATCCAGGGCATCGGCGCCGGTGGCCTGACGGCACTGGCCCAGATCGTGATGGCCGCCATCATCCCGCCGCGCCGGCTCGGCAAGTACGCGGGCATCTTCGGCGCCGTCTTCGCCGTCGGTACGGTCGCGGGGCCGCTGATCGGTGGTGTCCTCGTGGACACCTCGTGGCTCGGCTGGCGCTGGTGCTTCTTCGTCGGTGTGCCGTTCGCGCTGGCCGGGATCGTGCTGCTCCAGCGCACCCTGAAGCTGCCGACCGTACGCCGCCAGGTCAGGATCGACTGGCTGGGCGCCTTCCTCATCGTGACCGGCGTCTGCGCGCTGCTGATCTGGACGTCCCTCGCGGGCAACAGCTTCGACTGGGCGTCCTGGCAGACGGCCGCACTGGTGATCGTCGGGCTCGTGCTCCTGGTCGCGGCGGTCTTCGTCGAGCGCAGGGCCGCGGAGCCGATCATTCCGCTGGACATCTTCCGCAACCGCACGGTGTCGCTCACGACCCTGGCGAGCTTCTTCGTCGGTATCGCGATGTTCGCCGGGACGGTGTTCCTGTCCCAGTACTTCCAGATCTCGCTGGGCAAGTCCCCGACGGCCGCGGGGCTCATGAGCCTCCCGCTGATCGGCGGTCTGCTGGTGTCGTCGACGGTCGCCGGCCAGATCATCTCCGCGACCGGCAAGTGGAAGGTCTACCTCATCGCGGGTGGCGTCGTCATGACGGCCGGCCTCGGCCTGCTCTCCACCATCGACGCCGACACGCACTTCGGCCTGCTCAGCGTCTACATGGCGTTCATGGGCATCGGCGTCGGCATGCTGATGCAGAACCTCGTGCTCGCCGCGCAGAACGACGTACCGGCGCACGAGCTGGGCGCCGCGACCTCCGTGCTGTCCTTCTTCCGCAGCCTCGGCGGCACCATCGGCACCAGTGTGCTCGGCGCGATCCTCGCCAACCGGGTGGCCAGCGAGATGACCAAGGGCCTCTCGGAGGCCGGAATGCCGACGGCGGGCGGCGGCCACAGCAGCGCCGTGCCCGACATGACCACGCTGCCCGAGCCGGTGAAGCAGATCGTCGAGCACGCCTACGGCATCGCGACCGGCGACCTCTTCCTGGTCGCGACCCCGTTCGCCTTCCTCGGTCTCGTCGCGGTGTGCTTCATCAAGGAGAAGCCCCTCAAGACGACGAGCGGCATGGAACGCCTCGCCGCCGAGGAGGCCGACGCGGCCGCGGGCGCGGCCGTTCCCGCGCCCCGCAGCCCCGGGGACGCGGACATTGCGGACGCCGCTCCCGGCGCGGTCGGTCTGCAGAAGGACTGACCCGGACGGACGTACGCACCTGTCCGTACGCACGGACAGGTCTGTCACGCACGCACGGATGACACGAAGGGCCCGGCGCGGTGTGCGCCGGGCCCTTCGGATGTCAGGTCGGGGGGAGCGGCATCGGGGGGACAAGCCGCTCCCCCCGATGAGAACGGGGCCCTGGGCCCTCGCCGCGGTCGGGGGAAGTCACGCGGTGGGGACCTCGTGGAGGTCCCGTTCCTCGGCCCGCGCATTCCTGCCGGTGCTACGGGCTCACTGCCCATCCTCCTCCCCGCCGTAAGCCCCGCACGCCGACAAAGGGCCCGAATCGGCAGGTCCTTAGGCCTTAAAAGCCACATCAGTGATCCGGAACGCCCACTGGATACGGCCGTGTGTGCGGCTAGAATCACCCGACTGCACAGGTGAACGAAGGGGAGGGGCAAGGCTGTGGTGCAAGCGAGGAAGATCGCGCTCTACATGATCGTGGTCTTCGTGCTGTACACGATCATCACCTCTCCCGAGCGGAGCGCCGACCTCGTTCAAATAGGGTTCGAGGGAGTTTCGAGCGCCGCGCAGAGCGTCGGAGACTTCATGTCCGAGCTCGTGAAGTAGGAGTCGCACCATGATCCGCCACCTGGTCCTGTTCAAGCTGAACGACGGCGTCGAGCGGGACGACCCGCGGGTCGTCGCGGGTGCGGAGGCCTTCCGCCGGCTCGACGGGAAGATCCCCGAGCTGCAGTTCTGGGAGTGCGCCTGGAACATCACCGACCGGCCGATCGCGTACGACTTCGCCATCAACTCGGCGGTCGCCGACGAGGACGCGCTCAAGCGGTACATCGAGCATCCCGAGCACCAGGCCGCGGCCGGACAGTGGCGCGCGTTCGCCACTTGGGTGATCGCCGACTACCCCTTCTGACCCCTCCGAATCGCCGGTCCCACCCGCCCCTCCCCTACAGGAGAGGGGCTTTTCGGCATGTTTAAACCAAAACACCCTCAACACGACTCCATGCGGTGCTTGCACACAGTGGACATGTCTTGTGATGCTATGACCGCTTTTGACGGATGAGTTGACCGTAGTTGACCGCAAAGGGGTGGCGACACCGTGCCGGCCAGTACAGCGCCTCAAGTCCCGCCCCAGAACGTCCAGACGGACGACATCCAGACCGAGACACCCGACCCCACCACCCCGGCCAGAACCCGGGGCGCGGACACCAGAGCGCTGACCCAGGTGCTCTTCGGGAGGCTCAAGGACCTCGAAGCCGGCACCCCGGAGCACCACAGGGTGCGCGCCGCGCTGATCGAGGCGAACCTGCCGCTCGTGCGATACGCGGCGGCCCGCTTCCGCAGCCGCAACGAGCCGATGGAGGACGTCGTCCAGGTCGGCACCATCGGCCTGATCAACGCCATCGACCGCTTCGACCCGGAACGCGGCGTCCAGTTCCCCACGTTCGCCATGCCCACCGTGGTCGGCGAGATCAAGCGCTACTTCCGCGACAACGTACGGACCGTGCACGTCCCGCGGCGGCTGCACGAGCTCTGGGTCCAGGTCACCGGTGCCACGGAGGACCTGACGACCGCTCACGGCCGCTCACCGACCACCGCAGAGATCGCCGAGCGCCTGAAGATCTCCGAGGACGAGGTCCTCGCCTGCATCGAGGCGGGCCGGTCGTACCACGCGACCTCACTGGAGGCGGCGCAGGAGGGTGACGGGCTGCCCGGGCTCCTGGACCGCCTCGGCTACGAGGACCCGGCGCTGGCCGGGGTCGAACACCGCGATCTGGTCCGGCACCTGCTAGTCCAGTTGCCCGAGCGCGAACAGCGGATCCTGCTCCTGCGCTACTACAACAATCTGACGCAGTCACAGATCAGCGCCGAACTGGGTGTCTCCCAGATGCATGTGTCAAGGCTTCTGGCCAGAAGTTTCGCCCGACTGCGATCCGCAAACAGGATCGAAGCGTAACCGGAACGGGTAGACCCCGAGGAGACAGGATCCCGGGGCGTAAAAGCCGCACACCCCCTGTTTCCTGCGCGGTTCCGGCGCTGACTTGTCGACAAGTCACTACAGCGTGTTGCCGACATGTGACATTCTGCTGGAACCGCGTTTGCCGCAGCCCCACCTCCGGTATTCAGGTGGAGGCTGCGTTCCTCCGATGGTCGTGGCCACCGCGACCGTCCGCGACCTCAAGGGGGTGGCATGTCCACAGAACAGGGCAGCTCGAAGGTGCTCACGCTCACGAAGAGCGTGCCGGCACCTGCCGTGCTCACCAGCTCGCCGGAAGCCATCGACACCCGCACGCTGTCCCGCTCCCTGTTCCTGCGGCTCGCCGCACTGGGCCCCGCACCGGGCCCCGACGGAACGGACAGCCCGGAGCGGGCCTATGTGCGGGACACACTGATCGAGCTCAACCTCCCGCTGGTGCGGTACGCGGCGGCACGGTTCCGGAGCCGTAACGAACCCATGGAGGACATCGTCCAGGTGGGGACGATCGGCCTGATCAAGGCGATCGACCGCTTCGACTGCGAACGGGGCGTGGAATTCCCCACGTTCGCGATGCCGACCGTGGTGGGGGAGATCAAGCGCTTCTTCCGCGACACCTCGTGGTCGGTGCGAGTTCCGCGCCGGCTCCAGGAGCTGCGGCTCGCCCTCACCAAGACCAGCGACGAGCTCGCCCAGAAGCTGGACCGCTCGCCGACGGTGCCGGAGCTGGCCAAGGCGCTCGGGGTCTCCGAGGAGGACGTGGTCGACGGCCTGGCCGTGGGCAACGCCTACACGGCCTCCTCCCTGGACTCACCGTCCCCCGAGGACGACGGCGGCGAGGGCTCGCTGGCCGACCGCCTGGGGTACGAGGACGCGGCGCTGGAAGGCGTCGAGTACCGCGAGTCCCTGAAGCCGCTGCTGGCCAAGCTCGCCCCGCGCGAGCGGCAGATCATCATGCTGCGCTTCTTCGCCAACATGACGCAGTCGCAGATCGGCGAGGAGGTCGGCATCTCACAGATGCACGTCTCCCGACTGCTGACCAGGACGCTCACGCAGCTCAGGGAGGGGCTCATCGCCGACTGACCCGCTCCGGGGTCACCACCGACCCGGAAGGTCCGTACGGAACGGCTCACGAGGCCGCCGGGGCACCACGCAGCGCCGCCCCGGCGGCTTCGCCGCGTCGGGGCCCCGCACGGGTCCCCGACGCAGACGCTCCCGCACCGGAGGCCGGTGCGGGAGCGGAAGCTGGTGCGGAAGGGGACGGGCGGCGGTCAGCCGAGCGCGAGCCAGGCGACCGCGCCGAGGACGACGATGACCGCGACGACGGCCACGATCACCCCGGTCTTCGAGCCGGACGTGGTCGCGGCGGGCTGCTGCCTGCCCTGCGGCTCGCCGTCGTCGACGAACGCGCGGAACATCTGCGTGCTGCCCGCCGGGTCGTGAGTGCCCTCGGGGCCCGGCTGCGGGGCGTGCGGGTTGTGTGCCATGGCCCAGGACCCTAGCGAACGCAGGCGTTCCGCCCAACCCCCGGGGCCACGGGGGGCGATGCCCTTCCCACGTGTCCACGGCCTCTTCACCCGTTCGCCGGAGCGCTCCGCGCCCCCTCCACACGCCCCCTGCCCCATGAAGGGCTGTGGCGAGGAACACATCCGGCACACCCCCACCCCCTCTGCGCTGCACGCTTGACCGGGCCCCTACGTGGGCTTTTGCCTTCCTTTACTTCTGCAAGGGCCATTTCGTTTGCCTGCGGCAACCAACCGCTTCTATCGTTGCCCTAAGCAACAAGATGACCTCGCAAGACGTCTGGAGGGTCAGTGGCAGCACGGAGCCAGTACGAAGAACTGGCCCGGCAGCTCAGCGCCGTCGGTGCCGTCAAACGGGGCCTCACCCGCATCCTGCCCGCCGAGTGTCCCGGTGGCTCGGCCACCGTGCTGACGCTGCTGGCCAAGTACGGGGAGATGCGGATCTCCCGCCTTGCCGAACTCCTGTCCGTCAACATGTCGGTGACCAGCCGTCATGTCACCCACGCGGTGGACAGCGGCTGGGTCGAACGGTCTCCTGACCCCGCGGACAAGCGGTCCCGCATCCTGCGGCTGACCCCCGCGGGCGACGAACTGATCGATGAGCTGAGCCGACGGACGACCGAGATGTTCGCCGACCACCTGGTCGACTGGTCCGACGACGAAGTCGGTCAGCTCAACACGTTGTTGTCCCGGCTGCGCGACAGCTTCTCCTGCCGCGGCCCCGGAGGGTGTGCCCCGGGAAGGCACAGCGGCGACTGCCGCGCCGGGCACTCCGACGACGCACACACCCGTACACCCGTGTAACAGAAGCGAAGAGAAGGAATTCAATGGCTACGACCACACCATCCGGTGTGCGGGGCGGCCACGCCAAGCACGGGGCTCCCGAAGCCCCCGCAGGCACGCCGATGACACACCGGCAGATCATGGAAGCGCTGACCGGGCTGCTGCTCGGCATGTTCGTCGCGATCCTGTCGTCGACGGTCGTCTCCAACGCGCTGCCCGAGATCATTTCCGACCTGGGCGGCGGCCAGAGCGCCTACACCTGGGTCGTGACGGCCTCGCTGCTGGCCATGACCGCCACCACCCCGCTGTGGGGCAAGCTCGCTGACCTGTTCAGCAAGAAGCTGCTGGTCCAGATCGCGCTGCTCATCTATGTGGGCGGTTCCATAGTCGCCGGTCTCTCGACCAGCAGCGGCATGCTCATCACCTGCCGTGTGGTGCAGGGCATAGGCGTCGGCGGTCTCTCCGCCCTCGCCCAGATCGTGATGGCCGCGATGATCGCCCCGCGCGAGCGCGGTCGCTACAGCGGCTACCTCGGCGCGGTCTTCGCCGTCGCCACCGTGGGCGGTCCGCTCCTCGGCGGTGTCATCACCGACACCAGCTGGATGGGCTGGCGCTGGTGCTTCTACGTGGGTGTGCCGTTCGCGGTCATCGCCCTGATCGTCCTCCAGAAGACCCTGAAGCTCCCCGTGATCAAGCGCGAGGGCGTCAAGATCGACTGGTTCGGCGCGTTCTTCATCAGCGCCGGCGTCTCGCTGCTGCTGCTCTGGGTGACCTTCGCGGGCGACAAGTACGACTGGATCTCCTGGCAGACCTGGACGATGCTCGCCGGCACCGCCGTGCTCATCGCCCTGTTCCTGATAGTCGAGTCCAAGGCCCGCGAGCCGATCATCCCGCTGCGCCTCTTCCGTAACCGGACCATCACGCTGGCCTCCGCGGCCTCGTTGTTCGTCGGTATCGGAATGTTCGCGGGCACCGTCTTCTTCAGCCAGTACTTCCAGCTGGCGCGGGGCAAGTCGCCGACGATGTCCGGCGTCATGACGATCCCGATGATCGCCGGACTCTTCCTGTCCTCGACCCTGTCGGGCCAGATCATCACCAAGACGGGCCGCTGGAAGGCCTGGCTGGTCAGCGGTGGCTTCCTGCTCACCGCGGGTCTCGGGATGCTGGGCACCATCCGGTACGACACCGAGTACTGGCACATCGCGATCTTCATGTTCGTGATGGGTCTCGGCATCGGCATGATGATGCAGAACCTGGTGCTCGCCACGCAGAACCAGGTGGCTCCCGCCGACCTGGGCGCGGCCAGCTCCGTCGTGACGTTCTTCCGTTCCCTCGGTGGCGCCATCGGCGTCTCGGCACTGGGTGCCGTCCTCGGCAACCGCGTCGCCCACTACGTCAAGGACGGCGTAGCCGGCCTCGGCGCCGACGGCGCCGCGGCGAGTGGCACGGCCGGCGGGGGCATCCCCGACCTGGACACGCTCCCCGGTCCGTTCCGTACGGTCGTGGAGGCTGCCTACGGCCACGGTGTCGCCGACGTCTTCCTGTACGCCGCTCCGGCCGCGCTGGTCGCCTTCCTCCTTACGATCTTCATCAAGGAGGTCGCCCTCAAGACCAGGGCGGGCAACGACAGCACGCCCGACGAGGTCGCCACCGCGACCGAGTCCGTCGAGGCCACCGTCGGCGCCGCACCGGTCTCCGAGGGAGTCGCCGGGGTCGCCCCGGCCGACGCCCTGGAGCAGATCACCGCAACCACGGAGCTGACCATTCAGGGAACACCTGTTCGTGGTGTGGTGCGGGGCTCCGAGGGTGCACCCGTCGCCCGCGCCGCCGTCACACTGATCTCGCTGGGCGGCCGGCAGCTGGGGCGCTCCGTCGCCCAGGCCGACGGCGGCTACGTACTGGACGCTCCGGGCTCCGGCAGCTACGTCCTGATCGCCTCCGCCGACGGTTTCCAGCCGCAGGCGTCCACGGTGGTCGTCGGCGACGAGCCGCTGGCCTTCGACATCCTGCTCGCCGGTACGAGCGGCCTCTCCGGGACCGTACGCACCGCCGAGGACGGCACCCCGGTGCGGGGCGCCATGGTCGTCGTGACCGATGTGCGCGGCGACGTACTGGCCACGGGCGTGTCGAGCGACGCGGGTGAGTTCACCTTCGGTGAGCTGATCCCCGGCTCGGTGACCGTCGCCGTCACCGCTGCGGGCTTCCGTCCGCTGGCCCTGCCGGTGGAGGTCGGTGGCCAGGGTGTCACCCGCGCCGACGTGGCCCTGCGGGCCGGTGCGCAGGTGCGGGGTGTCGTCAGGGCCGGCTCCGGCCGGGCACCGCTGAACGACGCCCGGGTCACCCTGATCGACGCGGCAGGCAACGTGGTCGCCACGTCGACGACCGGCGAGGACGGCGTGTACGCCTTCCCCGACCTGGACGCCGGTGAGTACTCCGTGATCGCGACCGGCTACCCGCCGGTGGCCGGCTCGCTGTCCGTGAGCGGCGCCGGGGTCGACGGTCACGACATCGAGCTCGCCCACCCGGGCGAGTAGGACCGGCCGTAAGGTCCACGCAAAGACCTCCGGTGGCACGGCGCTTCGAGCGGAGACGCCGCGCCACCGGTGGAAATGGGCCCCGGGGCGGGAACGGCAGGCAGGGGACGGCCTGCTGATCCCGCCCCGGGGCCCGACTTAGACCGACCGGCAAATGGCGGGCGGGTGAAGGAGCGGGGCTGGGTGCGTGCAGCTGCAAGGCGGAGGATTGAGCCATGGCGGAGCCATGGTGATTGACGACAACGCCGCAGATGCGCGTGCCCGGCCCCGCGACGCCGCCCGCCATTTGCCGGTCGGTCTTACGAGACCGCCCGGTCGGTCTGAGTCGCTGCTTCACGAGTGATTTGAGCAAGGAGAGAACACGGGATGGGACTTCGCGCACAGGTACGTACGCGGGACGGCTGGGCGGTCCAGCACGCCGTCGTGACGGTGACCGACATGACGGGCACCCAGGTGCTCCGGGCCTCCGCCGACGAGGACGGGGCCGTCCGCACCGGCGATCTCCTGCCGGCCGGCGCGTACACGGTGATCGTCACGGCGGTGGGTTACGCCCCCGCCGCGTCCACCGCACTCGTCACGGCCAGCGGCCGGGTCGAGGCCGGGACCGTGGTGCTGGCCCGGCAGGGCGGCGTGGAACTGCCGCCTCCGGGAACCTGGTCACTCGACCCGGTGCACTCGTCGGTGGCCGCGGTCGCCCAGCACCTGGGGATCTCCAGCGTGCACGGCCGGTTCACGGAATTCGGGGGCCGTATCGAGATCGCCGAGGACGTCCACAACTCCCGGGTGGAGGCCTTCATCGCCTCCTCCAGCATCGACACGGGCAACGCCACGCGGGACAAGCACCTCTGCTCGGCGGACTTCCTCGACGTGGAGACGTTCCCTGAGCTCACCTACAGCTCCCGTGGACTGACCCCGGCCGGGCCCGACCGCTGGACGGTGCACGGCGTGCTCACGATGCACGGGATCGCGCGCGACGTGGACCTCGACCTCAGCTACCTGGGCACCGGACCCGACCCGTGGGGCGGAGTGCGGGCGGCCTTCCACGCCACGGCGGAGCTGCGCCGCGACGACTTCGCCATGAACTACAACCAGGTGCTGCAGGCGGGCATCTCCGCGATCGGCACGACCCTGCGCGTGGAACTCGACATCCAGGCGGTCCAGGGCGAATCCCTCCCGGGATAGGCCGAGCGGGGAAGGCCCCGGGGGTCCTAGGGTTGGCCGTATGGCACCCAACATCGCGACCAACACCGCCGTGGAACTCGCAGAGCTGCTGGACTTCGTGCGGCCCAGGCACCGGGCGATCCTGCTGACCACCCGGTCCGACGGCCGCCCCCAGGGCTCCCCCCTCACCTGCGGCGTCGACGACCTGGGGCGGATCGTGGTCTCGACCTACCCCGAACGGGCCAAGACCCGTAACGCCAAGCGGGACGAGCGGGTGAGCCTGATCGTCCTGTCGGACGAGTGGAACGGCCCCTGGGTCCAGGTCGACGGGTCGGCCGAGGTCATCGACGCACCGGATTCGGTCGAGCCCCTCGTCGAGTACTTCCGCAACATCTCCGGTGAGCACCCGGACTGGGACGAGTACCGGGCGGCGATGCTCAAGCAGGGAAAGTCCATCATCCGGGTCACTCCGGAGCGCTGGAGCCCGATCGCCACCGGTGGCTTCCCCGCCCGTCTGGCCGACGGCAGTTGAACATACCGGTGTCACCTCTCCACCCGGGCCCGCTCGCGCGGGCCCGGCTGCTGACCTCCCCGTCGGTGGCCCCCGATGTGATCCACGGGCTGGAACGGATCACCGGGCGTCCGGCGGACCCCGCGCCCGCCACCGCGCCCGACGCGCCCTTCGTGTACGTCGGGGACGTGCTGCCCGAAGCGCTGCGGACCCCGGACCTGTTGTGGTTCCACAGCGTCAGCGCGGGTACGGACGCACTGCTCGCCGCCGGACCCTGGCCCGAAGGGGCCCTGCTGACACGGACCGTGGGGCGGATGGGCGAGCGGATCGCCCAGTACACGCTGGCCTGGATGCTCGCCGAATGCCAGTCCGTCCCGGAGCACACCGCACAGCACTCCAGGTCCGAGTGGCGCCGCCTGCCGTCCGAACTCATCGCCGGGCAGACCGCCGTCATCCACGGCACGGGCCGCATCGGCTCCGCGGTCGCCGGCCTGCTGCGGGCCTGTTCGGTACGTACGGTCGGCGTGAGCCGCACCCCTCGCGACGTACCCGCCGGCTTCGAACGGGTGGTCCTGGCCGGCTCCCGGGAGGAGACGGCGGAGCTGGCGCAGGCCCGGTGGGTGGTCTCCACCCTGCCCCTGACCGACGCCACGGAGCTGTTCTTCGACGAGGCCAGGTTCTCCGCGATGCGGGGCGCCGGCTTCGTCAACGTGGGCCGGGGCGCGACCGTGGACATGGCGGCCCTGGAGGCCGCGCTGCACAGCGGGGCGGTCCGCCGCGCCGTGCTCGACGTGCTGCCCGACGAGCCCGCGGGCCCCGGCGACCGGGCCTGGCGGCTGCCGCGCACGGTGATCACGTCGCACTCGGCCGGCATCACCGCCGACGAGGATGTCGTCGCCGACTTCGCGACCTGCTGGGAGGCGTTCGCCGAGGGGCGTACGCCCGCGCTCGCCGTGGACACCCGGCGCGGCTACTGAACACCCGACCGGACGCGGGCACCCGACCGGACGCGGGGCCGCCGCCTACGCGCGGCGTGCCTCGCGTTCGCACGTCGCCTCGATGCCCGCGATCAGGAGGTCGAGCGCGAACGTGAAGTCCCGCTCGCGCATCTCCTCCACCGTCGCCCCGCCGCGCGCGTCCATCAGCTCCTCCGACGGCCGCATGGCCCGATGGGCCTCGGGGTCCGCGCGGATCGTGCCCATCGCCCGCTCGACGTACTCGTCCTGGGTGAGCCCGGCCTGTACCGTGCGCTGCACGAAGTGACCCTCGGTGGTGCCGAATCCGTAGACGAACTGGAAGACGGCCGCCATCGCGCCCGTCCGGCGTTCGAGGGGCAGCCCGGTGGCCCGGATGACGTCCTGGACGGCGTACGAGAACAGCATCGCGTGCGGGCCGATGTTCAGGAAGCTGCCGATGAGGGCCGCCACCCAGGGGTGACGGACGAACATTTTCCGGTAGCTGGTGGCCAGTTCACGCAGCCGGTCGCGCCAGTCGGCGTCCTCCGACGTGGCCGGGACCTCGCCGAAGACGGTGTCCAGCGCGAGTTCCAGCAGGTCGTCCTTGGTGTCGACGTACCAGTACAGGGACATCGCCGTGACATCGAGCTCGGCGGCGAGGCGCCGCATGGAGAACTTCGCGAGACCGTCGGCGTCCAGCAGCCGGACACTCGCCGCGGTGATCCTTTCCACGTCGAGGCCGGCCGGCTGATCCGTCCTGCGGGTGCGCGTCGGTGTCCGCCGCTCCAGCCACACACTGACCCGGGAAGGCTTCTTCGCACGGTCTGCCGCGGACCCCATGGCGCACACTCCTTGTCTTACGGTGGCACTCCTGCGTACGGGCGCGCCCCTTCCGATGCTATGCCCGTCACCTGCCCTTCCCGGTCCGCTCCGCACGCCTCAGGAGGATCGCGGCCAGCAGTCCTCCTGCCAGGACGGCCGCCGCGCCGACCAGTTGGCTGGTCTCCAGGCCCGAGGCGAAGGCGTCCGTGACACGCTCACGCTCCGCCGCCCCGTCGGCGGCGGCGAGCGCGGCGGGCAGGGACACGGCCCCGGCCACACCCGGTACGAGCGCGGCGAACCGGGAGTTCAGTACGGCTCCGAGCACGGCGACCCCGAGCCCGTTGCCGAACTCGGCGAGTGTGCCGTTGACTCCGGCGCCGACGCCGGCCTTCTCCGGCGGGATGGCGCTCATGATCGCGTTGGCCATCGCAGGCATGGCGATGGCCACCCCCGCGCCCATGACGACCAGGCCGAACAGCATGCCGTCGTAGCCCCGCCCGCCCAGCAGCGCGATCGCCGCGAGGCCGGCGGCCAGCAGGCTCATCCCGGTGGCGATGACCACGGGCGTCCCCAGCTTCCCCACGAGGCGGGCGCCGAGCCCCGTGAGGTTGAGCGCGACGACGGTGAGGGCGAGCGGAGCCGTGCGCAGCCCCGCATCGAGCGGCTCGTAGCCGAGGACGAACTGCAGGTGCTGGGTGAGCAGGAAGAGCGAACCCGTCATCCCGAACGCGACCAGGATCGCGCCCGCGACGGCGCCGGTGAACCTCTGGTCGCGGAAGAAGCGCATGTCCAGCATCGGGTTCGGGACATGGAGTTCCCACAGGGCGAAGCCGGTGAGTACGGCGGCCCCGGCGAACGCGGACAGCAGAACCGGGCCTGAGCCCCAGCCGTGTTCGGGCCCCGAGATGATCGCGTACACGGCGGACGCCATGCCGAGGGTCGAGAGCAGCGCACCGACCAGGTCGGGGCGGGCGCCGTCCGGATTCCTGGACTCGGGGACGAGCCGGACGACCGCGATCAGGCCGATGGCCGCCACGGGGATGTTGATCAGGAAGATCGCACCCCACCAGAAGTGGTTCAGCATCGCCCCGCCGATCAGCGGACCGGCCGCGAACCCGAGGGAACTGACGGTGGACCAGATGCCGATCGCCTTGACGCGCTCGGTCTCGTCGAAGATCTGGACGACCACGGCGAGTGTGGTCGTCATCAGGAGCGCGCCTCCGACCCCCATCCCGGCGCGGGCGGCGATCAGCTGTCCCGAGGACTGCGCGAGCCCCGCGGCCAGCGAGCCGACACCGAACAGCGCGAGACCGGCGACCAGCATCTTCTTACGGCCGTAGCGGTCGGCGGAGCTTCCCGCGGTGAGCAGGAGTCCCGACTGGACGAGCGAGTAGGCGTTGATCATCCACTGCACATCGGCGGTGGATGCGTGCAGATCCGCGGTGAGGGAGGGGATCGCGACGTTCAGGACGGTGTTGTCGAGCAGCACGGTGAGCTGGGCGAGGCAGATGACTCCGAGGATCACCCAGCGCCGGGCATGGGCGCTGCGGGGGACGGGGTCGCGTCGCTCGGGGGCGGTCGCCGTCATGGGGACTCCTGGTTCCGGGCACTTGTACGGTGTACGGGAGAGGTTCCTGTACACCGTAAGGCATCCCCTGTACGCCGTACAACAGCACGCGAGAGGGCGGTGGCCCCGGAGCAGATGCTCCGGGGCCACCGCCCCTCGGGTCCCGCCGCGCCGCTTTCAGCCTGTCGGGCTGGTCAGCTCGTCGGCCGGGTCAGGTCGTAGAACGTCGCGCTACCCACGGTGACCTCCTTGAAGCTGTCCTCCACCCACGTCGAGATCCGGGAGGAGGTGCCGTCGTCGCCACCCATGCCCCCGCCGCCCATGCCGCCCGAGATGAAGTAGTGGATCTTCCCGTCCTCCACGTACTTCTTGAACTGGGCGAGCGTCGGGGACGGGTCGCTGCCGTTGAAGCCGCCGATAGCCATCACCGGGTCACCGGTGGCGAGTTGGTAGCTCGCGGCGTTCTGCGAGCCGATGGCGGCGGCGCTCCAGGTGTAGGCGTCGGCGTTCTGCTTCAGCAGCGTCTTCGCCCCGGAGTCCACGGAGGCGCCGTCGAGCAGACCGCCCATGCCGCCACCACCGCCGCCCATGCCGCCTTCGGCGTTGCCGCCACCGGGCGTGCCGCCCTGCCGGCCGCCGACGGTCCGGCCCTTGCCCTGACCACCCTGGCCCGTGCCCTGGCCCGGGGTGCCCCCGCCGGGGAAGCCGCCGCCCTGCGCGTTGCCGGGTTCCTGGCCGCCGCCCTGCTGTGTGCCCTGGCCGGGAGGCCGCATCCCGCCGCCAGGACCACCGCCCTCACCGCCTCCGCCGGGACCACCGCCCGGGGCACCACCGGGACCGCCCATGCTCGCGCCCGAAGGGCCGGCGGTGACGATCGAACCCTGGTGCCCGGTGTTCAGCGTGCTGATCGTGTACGCCGTCGGCCCGGCCAGCGACGCCGCGAGGCCCAGGCCCGCCACGCCCAGCGCGAGCGGCCGGCCCAGCCGTGCCGCGAACAGCAGCCCCACGGCGCCCGCCAGGCCGCCGATCAGAACGGCCCAGCGCAGCCACGGGAAGTAGTCGGGCGTGCGCCCGAGCAGGACGTACGACCAGACGGCCGTCGCCGCGACGGTCGCACCGAGCGCGGTGCCCGCCCACCACTTGGCCCGTTCCTCCCAGAGGACCGTGGCGCCCATGCCGACCAGCGCCGCGATGTAGGGCGCCAGGGCCACCGTGTAGTACTGGTGGAAGATCCCGGCCATGAGGCTGAAGACCAGAGCCGTCATCAGCAGCGAACCGCCCCAGGCGAGGAACGCCGCACGGGCCGTGTCGGTCCGCTTCGCCCGCCAGGTCAGCCAGATGCCCGCGACCAGCAGGATCAGCGCGGCGGGCAGCAGCCACGAGATCTGGCCGCCGATCTCGGAGTTGAACATCCGGCCGAGGCCGGTCTCACCCCAGCCGCCGCCCTGGCCGCCACCACCGCCGCCACCGCCGCCACCGCCACCGACGCTGCCGGTCTCCTCGCCGTTGATCCGGCCGAGTCCGTTGTAGCCGAAGGTCAGCTCCAGGAAGGAGTTGTCCTGCGAACCGCCGATGTACGGACGCGAGGACGCGGGCCACAGCTCGACGATCGCCACCCACCAGCCGCCGGCGACGATCATCGCCAGCGCGGACAGACCGAGCTGGCCGAACCGCTTCCGCACGGACACCGGCGCGAACACCGCGTACAGCACGGCCAGCGGCGGCAGGATCAGAAACGCCTGCAGGGTCTTCGACAGGAACGCGAGACCCACCGCGACACCCGCCCAGACCAGCCACTTCGTACGGCCGCCCTCGATCGCGCGCAGCACGCAGTAGACGGTGACGGTCATCAGGAGCGCGAGCAGCGCGTCCGGGTTGTTGAAGCGGAACATCAGCGCGGCGACCGGGGTCAGCGCGAAGACCGCCATCGTGATCAGCCCGGCGCCCGCACTGAACCGGCGGCGTACGGCGGCGTAGAGCACACCGGCCGTGGCGACGCCCATCAGGACCTGCGGTGCGAGGACCGCCCAGGAGTTCAGGCCGAAGATCCGCACCGACAGGGCCATCGGCCAGAGGGTGGCCGGCGGCTTGTCGACGGTGATCGCGTTCGCGGAGTCCAGCGAGCCGAAGAAGAAGGCCTTCCAGCTCTGACTGCCGGCCTGGACCGGTGGCGGTCTTCACGATGTGCACGGTGGAGTCCGGGTCGTCGACCCAGTCGACCGGCACCTCGTGGATGCGCAGCCCGGCCCGCTCAGCGAGCACCAGCATCTCGGTGTCGAAGAACCAGCCGGTGTCCTCGACCATCGGCAGCAGCCGCTGCGCGACCTCACGCCGTATGGCCTTGAAGCCGCACTGGGCGTCGCTGAACCTGGCGGCCAGCGAGGAGCGCAGGATGAGGTTGTAGGCCCGCGAGATGAACTCCCGCTTCGATCCCCTCACCACGCGCGAACTGCGCGCCAGGCGGGAGCCGATGGCCAGGTCGGAGTGGCCGGAGATCAGCGGGGCGACCAGCGGCAGCAGGGCGTTGAGGTCGGTCGAGAGGTCGACGTCCATGTAGGCGAGTACCGGGGAGTCCGAGTGGGACCAGACGGTCCGCAGCGCCCGGCCCCGGCCCTTCTCCTCCAGCCGGTACGAACGCACCTCGGGGACGAGGTCCGCGAGCCCGGCCGCCACCTGGGGCGTACGGTCGGTGCTCGCGTTGTCCGCCACGGTGATCCGGAAGCCGTAGGGGAACGTACGCGCCAGATGGTCGTGCAGGCGCAGCACGCACGTTTCGAGGTCCTTCTCCTCGTTGTACACGGGGATCACGATGTCGAGTACGGGAGCGCCGGCTGCGCCGACCGCTGTGGCCAGGAGATGGTCCCGGGCCGGCAGGGTGCTCCAGGGAGTGTCGGTTCGCATGACACCGACACTCGCCAACCGCGCTGTCACGTCCGTGTGCTGAGCCTGTGGTCGGCCTGTGAGTGCACCACGGAAGCGTCGCCGGGTGTATTTCCCCGGTTCATGGGCGTGTCATGAGGCCGTTCCCCGGGGTGCCGTAGAGGTTCTCCGGCCCTCCCCCGTGGACCGCGGGACGTTCTCCGGCCCTCCCCCGTGGACCGCGTCGGCCGGCAGATGGACCGCGAACACCGTGTCGCCCGGCACCGAACGCACCTCGGCCAGCCCTCCGTGGGCGGAGACGACGGCCTGCACGATGGCAAGCCCGAGCCCCGTCGACCCGGCGTGCCGGGAGCGCGAGGCGTCACCGCGCGCGAACCGTTCGAAGACCCGTGGCTGTAGCTCGGCCGGGATGCCCGGCCCGTTGTCCTGGACCTCCAGGGTCACCCAGGGCAGATCCCTGCGCGCCTGACGGAGACGGACCGTGACCGTGGTGCCCGGCGGGGTGTGCGTGCGGGCGTTGGCGAGCAGGTTGACCAGCACCTGCTGGATCCTGGTCGGTTCGGCCGACACCGTCGTGGGCACCTCGGGCAGTTCGAGCCGCCAGTGATGGGTGGCTCCGGACGTGCCGTCGGGGGTCCGGTCCGCGACGCGCGCATCGCTCACCGCGTCGATGACGAGCGGCGAGAGGTCGGTGCTCTCGTACGAGAGCGGGCGCCCGGCGTCGAGACGTGCCAGGAGAAGGAGATCCTCGACCATGCCCGTCATCCGTTCCGCCTCGGACTCGATCCGTCCCAGGGCGTGCCGGGTGTCGGGGCCTGTGCTCTCCCGTCCCCTGCGCGTCAGTTCGGCGTACCCGCGGATCGAGGCGAGCGGTGTGCGCAGCTCGTGGCTGGCGTCCGCGACGAACTGCCGTACCCGCGTCTCGCTCTTCTGCCGGGCCTCAAGGGCCGAACCGACGTGGCCCAGCATCCTGTTGAGTGCCGCGCCGACCTGGCCGACCTCCGTACGAGGATCGGCCTCGGCCTCCGGGACGCGTTCGAGGAGGGCGACCTCGCCGCTGTGCAGCGGGAGTTCGGAGACCCGTGTCGCTGTGGCGGCCACCCTGCGCAGCGGGCGCAGGGCGACACCGACCATCGCCGCACCGGCGATACCGGCGGCGATGAGACCGGCCCCGGTGACACAGACCTCCACGACGATCAGAGTGTTGACGGCCTTGTCCACCTCGGCCGTGGGAATGCCGACCAGCACGGACGTGCCGTCGCCGGACGGGGCGACCTGTACGCGATAGCCGCCGAGCCCGGGGAGCTCGACGTCATGCGCTTCGCCGTCCGGGGCCACGTCGGCGGCTGCGAGGGCGTTCGCCTGCGCGCCGGTCAGCTCCTCGGCACTCTGCCTGGCGTCCGGACCCTTGATCACCTTCGAGCTGGTGACGGACCCGCCGGAGACCACAGCGCCGAACGTGTCGAGCGTGCCCCTGCCTATGAAGGCCAGCGGATCCTCGGCATTGGCCTCAGGGCCGCCCCGGTCGATCTTGCCGCTGCCCGGCGGAGGCTCCTTGGCCAGCATGGCGATGTCGTGCAGCTGGCTGTCCAGCTTCCCGTCCATGTAGCTCTGGAAGGCGATCGCGGTGACCGACCCGATCACGGCCGCGACGACCGCGATGAGCGTCACCGCGTGGACGACGAGCCGGGTACGCAGGGTCCAGGGGCGGCGCGCGCTCATACGGCTACGCGTGCTCGTACGGCTACTCACCCGGCTGCTACTCACCCGGCTTGATGAGGTATCCCGCCCCACGCCGGGTGTGGATCATCGGGGTGCGGCCCGCGTCGATCTTCTTGCGCAGGTAGGAGATGTACAGCTCGACGACATTGGCCTGGCCGCCGAAGTCGTAGTTCCACACCCGGTCGAGGATCTGCGCCTTGCTGAGCACCCGGCGCGGATTGCGCATCAGGAAGCGCAGCAGCTCGAACTCGGTCGCCGTGAGGTGGATGGAGTCATCGCCCCGGCTCACCTCGTGGCTGTCCTCGTCCAGCACCAGGTCACCGACGACGAGCGTCGACTCGCTGCGGACCGTGGCGGTGCCCGAGCGCCGGATCAGCCCGCGCAGCCGCGCCACGACCTCCTCCAGGCTGAACGGCTTGGTGACGTAGTCGTCGCCACCCGCCGTGAGCCCGGCGATCCGGTCCTCCACCGCGTCCCGCGCTGTCAGGAACAGCACCGGCACATCGTTCAGCTCCCGCCGCAGCCGGCCGAGCACGGCAAGACCGTCCATGTCGGGGAGCATCACATCGAGGATCACCGCGTCGGGGCGGAAGTCACGCGCCGTACGGACAGCACCCGCGCCGTCCCCCGCGCTGCGCACCTCCCAGCCCTCGTAGCGCAGGGCCATGGAGAGCAGCTCGGCAAGCGGAGCTTCGTCGTCCACGACCAGTACGCGGATGGGGTTGCGGTCGGGCCTGAGCAGTTCTGTACGCCCCAGGGGCGAGGTCGTCGTCATGGCTCAAGCCTGTGAGACGGCCGTGAGAGAGAGCTTTCGCCTACCTGTGAATTTCCTGAGAATCGCGTCGGTGGAGACGTCGGTGGAGGTTCGAGGTGCCGGTTACGGTCGCGTCAAGGCCGGTGGGGGCGGTCGTAGGCGTCCGCAAGTACCGGGCCCATTCTGGGGGCCTACCCGAACAGCCGGCTCGCGTTGTCGTGGCAGACCGCTCGCAGCCACGCGTCACCGAGCCCCAGCCGTTCGAGGGCGTGCAGCTGGTGGGCGTACGGATACGGAATGTTCGGGAAGTCCGTGCCGAGCAGGATCCGGTCCCCCAGATCGGCGAGACGCCCGCGCAGGCCGGCCGGGAACGGCATGAAACTCTCGGCGAAGTCGGTGAACGCCACGGTCGTGTCGAGCCGCACCTCGGGATGCGCCGCCGCCAGCGCGAGGAATTCCGCATACTCCGGCATCCCCATGTGCGCCACCACCAGCTTCAGCCGGGGATGGCGGGACAGCACCCGGCCGATCGGCCCTGGACCCGTGCAGGCACCTGGCGCGGGCCCGGAACCGCAGTGCGCGACCACCGGGATCCCGGCCTCCGCCAGCAGTCCCCACACGGGATCCAGCAGCGGATCGTTCGGGTCGTAGGCCCCCACCTGGATGTGCGCCTTGAAGACGCGCGCCCCCGCCTCGACCGCCTCACGCACATAGGCCCCCGCGTCCTCCTCAGGGAAGAACGTCGCGGTGTGCAGACAGTCCGGGACCCGCGCGGCGAAGTCCGCCGCCCAGCCGTTCAGCCAGGCCGCCATGCCGGCCTTGTGCGGGTACAGCATCGAGGTGAACCGGAGCACGCCGAAGGAGCGCAGCAGCGCGAGGCGCTCATCCTCGTCCCGCCGGTAGGTGATCGGCCACTCGAGCCCGGTCAGCGGGCCCGCAGAGTCGAAGTACGCCCACACCTTGTCGAGCACGCGCTCGGGCATGAAGTGTGTGTGGACGTCGATGATCCCGGGCAGCCCGAGTCGCTGCCAGAACCGCACGACATCATCACGGTCGCGCTCGTCGCCGCTCATCCGCCCCACCTGTCTCGTCTGCCCCCGCCCGTCTCACATGCCGCGTACGCCTTGCATGCCGCGTAGGCCTCGTACGCCTTGCACGCCTCGCACGTCTCATGCGGCACCGGGAACGCTCTCCGGCGACGATCTCAGAACAGCCCGTCCTGCACTCCACCGGCCCCCAGGGCCACGACCGGCACACCGACTCCCGCCCGCGCGTCGGCGGCCACCAGGTCCCATCCGGGGAGGAGCCGGGTGTCCAGCACCACGATCCCCGCGTCACCGGCCTCCAGATGCAGATCGGGCCCGGCCGCCGCCACCAGCCGCCCGGCGACCACACCGCCGTCCACCAGGCCGGTCACCACCCGTGCCGCCGGCCCGGCACCGTCGAGGCCGAACACCCCGGCGTGGTCGATCGCGTCGAACGGCAGCCGCTCCAGCGCCTCCGGCCAGCCGGCACCCTCCAGGGCGGCGGCCCGCCGGTACAGCTCCTCGATCTCGGCGGCCCGTTCCGCCGCCCCCGGCAGCTCGCCCCGCGCCGCGCGCTTGCGCGCGTACGGGATCCGGTCGGGCACCCCGAGCGCCGAGCGCAGCAGCTCCTCCGTGCGCCGCGCGGCCATCAGCGGGCCGCGCCCCAGCCAGCTGAACACCACGGCCCCCTGCTCACGCAGCCGCGCCGCGTCCCGCGCCTCCCCGGTGATCCCGACCTTGACCATGCCAGGACCGAACCAGGCCAGATAGACCCGGTACGTACGCGGGTCGTCGGCGATCGTGTCGGCGGCCACCGAATGCGCCCGGTCAAGGCGTGCGCACTCCGGGCACCGCGCCCCCGTGCTCCGTACGGGCACCACGGCCGCGACCGGGCACGGGGTGCCACGCGCCCCCACGCAGTGCCGCGCCCCCTCGGCCCGGAACCCGAGCTCCTTCCCGTACGCCAGGACACTGGCCCGCCCCTGCCCGGCCCCGTCGCTCCGCACCCAGCCGAGCACGGGCCCGTCGTGGGGCCAGCGAAGCCCGGTGCACCGCCAGCCGCCCATGCCACCCCTTGCCCGTGCCCTTGCCGATGCCCGTGCCGGAACTCGGAAGTCGAAGACACCACTCTCGCTCAGACGCCGGGGCGAACGGCTGCCGCCCCGGCGCTAGGATCCGGGCCATGGCTCCGACCGCGAACGACATGGACCGGTTCGAGACCTTCATGCCCCGCCTGAAGGCCATCGCCTACCGCCTCCTCGGCTCCGCGAGCGATGCCGAGGACGCCGTACAGGACACGTTCCTGCGCTGGCAGGCAGCCGAGACGGACCGTATCGAGGTCCCGGAGGCGTGGCTGACGAAGGTCCTCACCAACCTCTGCCTCAACCAGCTCACCTCGGCCCGCGCCCGGCGCGAGACGTATGTGGGCCAGTGGCTGCCGGAGCCGCTGCTCGCCGGGGACCCGATGCTCGGCCCCGCCGACACCGTCGAGCAGCGCGAATCCGTGTCGTACGCCATGCTCCGCCTGATGGAGCGCCTCTCCCCCGACGAGCGCGTGGTGTACGTGCTGCGGGAGGCCTTCGACTACCCGCACCGGAAGATCGCGAAGATCCTCGACATCACCGAGGCGGGCTGCCAGCAGATCTTCCACCGCGCCAAGAAGCACATGGCGGACGGCAGGTCCCGCACGGAGATCGACGAGGCCGCGGCCCGGCGGATCGTCGAGGAGTTCCTCGCGGCCGCCACCAGCGGCCGCACCGAGCCGCTCGTACGCCTGCTCACCGACGACGCCGTCTCGATCGGCGACGGCGGCGGGAAGGTCCCGGCCCGCACCAAGGCGTTCGAGGGCGCCGTCGCGGTCGCGAAGTTCATGCGGGGCCTCTTCAAGCCCGGCAAGGCCAAGCGGCTCATCGTCGGCGGCTCCCCCGAGGTGTACATCTCGAGCGCCAACCACGCCCCCGCCGTCCTGGTGGTACTCGACGGCCGGGTCATCGGTGTCATGTGCCTGGACATCACGGCCGAGGGCATCACCGCGGTCCTCAACCAGGCCAACCCCGACAAGCTCGAACGCGCGACCCGGCGGTGGGAGGCCTCCGACCACGGAGAACCCCTGTTCAACGCCTTCTGACCGCACCTCCAGCTGCGATGTGACCTGCTTCACACCACATCCCTGTCAGGAAACGACGGGCTGCCCGGTTCAAGGGACGAAGCCGCGCGAGACAGGAGCCAGGAAATGAAGCATCGCATCATCGTTCTCGGAGCCGGATACTCCGGAGCCATCGCCGCCGGCCGCCTCGCCAAGAGGCTGCGCCGCGAGGATGTCACCATCACCCTCGTCACCGCCGAGCCCGACTTCGTCGAGCGGGTGAGGATGCACCAGCTGGCGGTCGGCCAGGAGCTCAGGCCCCGGCCCTTCGACAAGATGTTCGCGGGCACGGGCGTCGACCTCAGGCTCGCGAAGGTCACCTCGGTCGACGTCGACCGAAGGACTGTCGCCGTCATCGACGCGAACGGCGCCGACGAGCTGGAGTACGACAGCCTCGTCTACGCCCTCGGCAGCGGCTGGAACAGCCAGGGCGTCCCCGGAACCGCCGAGCACGCCCACGAGATCGCCGGCCGCCCCGGAGCACTCCGGCTCCGCGAGCGCCTGGCGGGCCTGGAAGCCGGACAGCCCGTGGTCGTCATCGGCGGCGGCCTCACCGGTCTGGAGGCCGCGACCGAGATCGCCGAGACCCGCCCGGACCTCGACGTCGCCCTCGCCGTACGCGGCGGGCTCGGCGAGACGCTCTCGCCCAAGGGCCGCAACCACCTGCGCAAGGTCTTCGGCAAGCTCGGCATCACCGTCCACGAACACACCGACGTCACAGGCGTGGAGGCCGACCACGTCACCACCGCCGACGGCACGGCCGTCCCGTCCGCCGCCACCGTCTGGACCACCGGCTTCGCGGTCCACCCGATCGCGGATGCCACCGCCCTGGAGGTCAACGGCACGGGTCAGATCGTGGTCGACGGGGCCATGCGCTCGGTCTCGCACCCGGACGTGTACGCCATCGGCGACGCGGCCATGGTGATGGGCCCAGGCGACAAGCCGCTGCGGATGTCGTGCGCCTCGGGCATCCCCACCGCATGGCAGGCCGCAGACGCCATCGCGGCGGCCCTGACCGGCGGGAAACCGCCGAACACACCGCTGCGCTACTTCAACCAGTGCATCTCCCTGGGCCGCAAGGAAGGCCTGATCCAGTACGTCACCGCCGACGACCGCGCCGTCGAACGAGCTCTGACAGGCCGGTTCGCCGCGTTCTACAAGGAAGTGGTCTGCAAGGGCGCGGCCTGGGGCGTCGCCAACCCGACACTGGGCCTCCCGACCAGGCGCCGCCCCGTCGTACGAACCCAGCCCCAGCAAGCCTCCCCCGTCCCGGAGTCGGCCTGACACACCTCGCGCCCGAGGCCCGCAGCACCGGCACGCACCCGGCCCCGGGCCCCAACTCGGGCCCCGCACACCGACATACGCGAGAGGCCCCCAGGACTTCTCCTGGGGGCCTCTGGCCTGCTGTGCACTCGGCAGGATTCGAACCTGCAACCTTCTGATCCGTAGTTGTATGACGGCCGTCCATGGTGTCCATACAGTCCAGGAGTGAGGCTCTAAGGCCATGCGGAGCGGCCTGATTCCCACCGCTCTCGCGCAGTCTGTGAGACGAGTGTGAGAAAACGTGAGGGGCCGACCCGCTGGGGCGGCCCCTCCACAAGAGGGCTGGGAGCAGTCACGGTACCGGGCTGTCCCTGTCGAGGGCGCCCGCTATTCGGGCGGCCGCGATCTCTGCTCGTAGCGACTCGATCTGACGCCGCACGCCCCGGCCGAGCAGGAGAATCGCGACGATTCCCACGACGATGAGAACTCCGAGTGCCACCGTGATCATGTTGCTGCCTCTCCCCGTTCTTGGTTCTGTACTACGGCCTGGTGGACGGTGACGTCTGCCAGACCTGCCCCGGCCGCTCAGTCTCGGCCGGCGGGCCCTGCCCGCGTGCTACCCCCAGCCGAGATCGCTGGGCAGTGCGGCAGAAGTAGGAGACGGAGCGGCACCGGGCCCGGCTGCGCCCGGCTCGAGCTCCTCGGTGACGGTGCGCGTCGAGGTGGCGCTGCCCTCGTCGGCGATGGCGGGGATGGCGGGGATGGCAAGCACGGCAGCCAGTGCGGCGCCGACAGCCAGGATGCGGATTCTCATCGGGATCCTCCATGCGGATATGCCTCGAACAACTGTCCGAGTCACTTGCAGTGAGGTCATGGTTACATGTGATTGACAGGTGAACCAAGGGACCTGTCGTGCCAGAATCGGCACCTGCGCGAAGTGGCATCAGTAACACATGGGGGGTTGTACGGATGTTGAGTAAAACTTTGCGGCCGACCGAGATCGCCGCCTACCAGTCCATCGCAGCCGGCGAGCACCCCGAGTCCTCCCTGGCCACTGACAGGCTCGCAGCGCTCGGGCTGGTGGAGCGCCGACCGCACGACGGGGCATGGGTCGCGCACGACCCTCGCGCCGCCGCTCAGAGCCTCATGGGGGACGCCCTCGCAGAGTTCCGCGAGCTGGTGGCACGCATGCACGAGATCCCCACCCTTGCCGCACTGGCAGTCGACTACGACCCGCATCGGATGTACGGAGGGCCGGCCTCTGAGTTCCTGGCGACTCGGGACTCGATGAACGGGCGCATCGGGGACGTGTCGGCCGCCGCCTCCACGTCCGTACTCACCGCACAGCCGGGAGCACCGGCAGACCGTGACCCCCGCGTCGTCGCCCTCGGGGCGCAGCGCATCATCGAAACGCTCAGCGCGGGCGCCGAAGTGCGGAGCCTCTACACCAGCGCAGCCGTAAGCCACAGCCAGACCGCCGCGTACGTAGGGGAGATCATCTCTGCCGGAGCAGAGGTGCGCACTCTGTCCGGCAGGTTCCCCCGCATGATGATCGTGGACAGCCGTCATCTGTTCGTGGAGAACCACATCATCACCGGGGCCGACAACGATGCGGGCTGGCATGTCACCGACCGCGGCTGTGTCGCCTGGGCGGAGACCGTGTTCGGAACCCTGTGGGACCGGGCAACCCGCTGGAGCGGCCCCGGGCTGGACGCGAACGTCGTGACGACCGGCCGCCAGCGGCAGATCTTGGTGGAGCTCGAGGCGGGATACACCAAGCAGCAGGCCGCGAAGCGTCTGGAGATCAGCGAGCGCACCGTGACCGGGGAACTGTCCGCGCTCCGTCGGGCGCTGACCATGCGGACGCTCTATCAGGTGATGGCGTGGTGGGCGACCAGCCTGGACCGGGATCTGCCGTAGCACCTGCCCCCCCCCATCTCTGATCTTGCTGGGTCGCAGCGCGCAGCACAAGATCCAAAAATGCAGCTAGGTAGCTGCTGACTTCAGCCTAGGCAGGCCACAGCGTTTGTCGAGTGCCGCGCCAAGATCATCCGCCCTGGCTCCTCAACGAGCGTCGACGCCTCGGCGTCCAGATACGGGAGAGGCGCATGCGGCAAAACTTCACTCAGGAGGAACTCGCGGAACGCGCCGGCGTTTCTCGAGACACTGTCCAACGCATTGAGCGCGCCGCCAACAACCCTCGGCTGACCGATCTGCTCCAGATCGCCCGGGCGCTCGAGGTCCCGCTGGCTGAACTTGTACGGGACCGAACGGAGCCCCCGGCCGCCTGAGGGGGACAGGCGGCCGGGGGCGGTCGATGGCTACACCATGGCGGTCAGCACTCGGCTGCGCAGAGGCTCGGTGACGAGCATGTCGGCGAACTGCCAGGACGCCGCAGTGACCTCTTCCTCCTGGAGAACGAAGTCATCCGCCGTGGTGTGGAACATGAAGCGGAAGTCAAAGTGGAGGTGTTCCTCCTCCTGCTTCGCGGGGTTCGCCGGGATAATGTGCGCGTCGATGTGCAGCGGGAGATCCATGCTCAGCGTCACCTGGTCGGCGGTGATGCCGGTCTCCTCCGTTAGCTCACGCAGCGCCGCCCCGACGAGCGTCTCGTCCTGGGGCTCTACGTGGCCGCCGGGCAGTAGCCACTTCGAGAGCGCACGGTGCTCGATGGTCAGGACCCGACCGTCGGGGCGGTGGAGCACGGCGCCGGCGGTGACGTGGCCGCGGAACTCCTTGCGCGAAGTGATTCCGTCGCCCGCCCTGTCGAGGACTTGGAGCAGCGAGGAGAGCGGCTCGGCGTCCTCGGGGTGCTGGACGAGGTACGCATCGAGCGTCTCGCGGATGTGGTGGGCAGTGATGGGCATGGGGGCTCCTTAGCGGTTGAAGTAGCTCAGCCAGGTGGACGCGATGGTGGCCCGGTCGGTGGGAGCCACCTCGTGCATACCGTCTCCCAGCGCGCCGTGCGCGAGCATGCGGATGCTCGCCAGGATCTCCGCCTGGATGAGGAAGATGAACGGGCCGACGCTGGCGCCGTGCAGGAAGTTGACGGCGTTGCCCCCGTTCAGCAGGTAGAAGTAGTGGCCGGTGGTCTGGTAGCGGGTCACGTGGTCGCCGGACGGTGTGCGGGTATAGACGTCGGGCAGGCCGTCCAGGTCGAGCTCGTCTTCCGACGACGTAACTGTGGCGACGTAGGCGCCGTTACGGAGTGCGGAGAAGTCCTCGCTGCGCAGGGAGACCGAGCCGGTGGCGCACAGGACCAGACCGGCGCCTTGCAGTGCTGCGTCCCGGTCCCGTGCCACCGTGAAACCCTGTGAGAGCGCCTGTGTGCGCCGCACAGGGTCGATGTCGTACACAGTGACCTGGACACCCTTGGCGTGCAGCAGGCGGGCGATGCTCGATCCGAGCTTGCCGAACCCCATGACGAGGGCGGGGCGGCCGTGCAGGATGTCACCGCGCGCCCGCATGAGGGCCTCTGTGGAGAACACGACGGACTGGCCGACGAGGAAGTCCTCGGGGTCCTTCAGCGGCGACCGGGCTACGGACACGACGGGGCAAGGGAGCTTCTCGATCCCGGCGTACCGGCGGTGGCCGTTCTCGGTGTCCTCGACCACGCCCAGGATGCGCCCGGAGAAACGGTCACAGATCGCATCGAGGCTGGGCGCGAAGTACCCGCCAACGTCCAGGAGCACGAGCTCCTCGCCGGCCGCGCGCGACTCAAGGAAGTCGACCGCCGCGTCCGGGTCAGTGAACAGTTCGCGGGAGAGAACGGCGCACTGGGTGATCTTCTCCACCGCGCGCTGGGCCGACGCGTCAATCGACTTCGGCTTGGGGAGGACGGCCCGCAGCTGGGTGGCGGCTGCCACTGCTCGCACGAAACTGGGGCGCTCCGGTAACAGGTGGGTGATGAGCAGGGACGCGACCACCTCCGAGGGGCGGAATTGGGTGTTGATCCGGGCGAAGTACGCGTCGAGCCGGGCGTTTTCGAACGCTTCCATGGGCGTCGCCTTTCGGGTCTCAAGCGCGGGTGCGATGGCAGGGGCAGGCGCAGCGGCTCACTTCGATGGGGCGCTCCCACGCGGGCGCGCCCGGTAGCCGTAGCTCGCGCGGCCCGGAGCATTCGCTGTGCTCGCCGATGCGGCAGGCAGGAGCGAGCGTCTCTCTGGACGGCGCAGACGGTGCGGTCTTCACGGCTGCGGCTGTGCGGGCGGGATGGGTGATGCGGAGGCGCAGCGTGGGCACTTACAGGCGGCCCACGCGGAGACCGGCTCGACGTGGGCCAGAGGGGCGACCTCGATCTCCGGCCGCACGACGTGTCTGTTTCCGTCGCGGTCGACCGCGTACACCTTCAATGTCATTGCCATGGTCGACACTCCATGTCGTCACTGACTGGTGACCACATGGTGAACCCACGTAAAGGCCCCAACTACCATCACTTGGTGGTAGTTGGGGCCAAGGATTGACTCAACGTTAGGCGCCCAGCCAGGAGCCGTAGGAGAGGAACGAATCCGGCAACTGGCGCTTCGCCGCCTCCAGCCCCGCGTACGTCTCCCGAACCGTCTGGTGATAGCGCGCCTGCTGCGGAGCGGTCCTCCTCGCCCGCAGCAGATTGGCAAACGCATCGTCGAGCTGCCCGCTCCACATCTGCGCCCGCGCAAGCTCTGCGAAGTGGTGTGATTTCCTCGAGGCCGGCCACGTCTTCGGCATGGCCACGGCCCGGCCGATCTGTGCGGCCTGCCCATACTCGTCCAGTTCAGCGAGGACGCTGACCCGGTGGACCGCTACGTTCGTCGGACCGAACGACAGCCAGTGCACATCCGACGCGTCCCCGGTAGCGGCCGCGATCCGGTCCGCTTCGGCGAGGTGCCCCTCGGCACGACCGCGGTCCTGCGCCCTCCCAGCCACGACCGCGGCCCCGAGATGCAGCTGCCCCGTGACGACGTCCCGTTCTCGGCCGGCGTCCGCCTGCTCCAGCGCGGACAGGCCGACGTGTACCAGACGCTGCCCAGTTCGGTACTGCCCGGCCCGCAGGTACGTGAGCCCTCGCATATAGCGGCTCATCGCCCCGACCACCGCGGACGATGCGCGCTGCGCCGCCCAGTCCATGCGGGCCAGGGCGATCGCGGCGAGGTCCGGATGCCCGAGCTTCGACGTGACGTCGTACGCGGTGCGGTAGTACGACGCGAGGACCGACCACCCTTGCGTCGTGTTCTCGAGGTGTGCCGCGGTCGTCTGCTCGAGGATCAGCCCCGGGAGCTGGCTGGCGACGCGCTTGATCTCACCGGCGCGGACCGCGACGAGGAGGCCCTGCGCGTCGTCATCGAGGAGGCGGCCCGGCCGGGGCGAGATCTCTGGGTCCGGCCCGAGGTCGTACACATCGAGCGCCTCGCGGATCGGCTGGATCAGAACGTCCAGCTCATCCGCGCGGAGCTCCGTGGTGTACGGCTGGCCGGTGACGGTGGCCACCTCGACACGCAGCGCGCGGGCCACGGCGGCAATGAGCCGCGGGGACGCGGGCAACGTGCCTTGCTCGGTCTTCGTGAGGGTGGAGTACGGGACTTGGGCCAGGTCGCACAGGGCCCGTTGGGTGAGGTGGCGCTCGAGGCGCAGGCGCTTGATGCGCGCGCCGGTGTGGTCATGGGGCAGAGCATGCATACTGAACTCCGTTCTGACTCGACACCAGAACGGTACCCCCGGTCGGCTCCGGAGGTACCTCCGAAGACCCCACCCCCCATGGCGGTGGGGTCTTCGCGCACCCGGACACGACGAAAGGCCCCCGCCCAACCCCGAGAAGGGGCCGGACAGGGAGCGTTCGTTTCAGCGGATCAGGAACTGTGCGAGGAGTCCGGTGCCGGCGCCGATGGCAGCGGCGCCGCCAGCAGCCCGCCACACGGTGGCCTCCAGCGAACGGAGGCGTGCCTCATGGTCGGCGACGTCACCGCGGATGTCCTTGGTCTCGTTCAGAACCTCGTCGAGCTTGAGCTCGATGCGGTCCACCGTTCTGGCCAGGTCCCGCACCTCCTGGTACGTCTGCCCGTTGCTGATGTAGACGCCGGAGTCAGGCGGTTGTGGCGTCGCCACTGGCTACACCCCCTTGGCGAGGGAGGCGCTGTTGGTGACGTCACGCCACCGGGCGACCAAGCCCTTGATCAGGGCGAGGGCGGCACCCACACCACCGGACGCTGCGGCGTACCACATGCTGCCGTCCAGCGGCTGCGTGACGACGATGCCCGCGATGGCGGCCTGGAGGAATGTGGAGAGGACGCGTTCCACGAGGTCACGCCCGTAGGACGCGGCGCCCTTGATCACGGTCTGTGTCGAGGGCAGGGGGAAGTCAGTCATGGCGGTGTCCTTACTTCTTGGGAAGCTTGAGCTTCTGGCCGACGGCGAGCGTGTCGGTCTTCAGGCCGTTGAGGGTCTTGATCTCGGTGTAGCGGGAGCCGTTGCCGAGCTTCGCCGTGGCGATCGACCACAGGGTGTCGCCCTTGACCACGGTGTACGTGGCGGTCGTGCCGCCGCGGGACCACGACGCGGCGTGCTCCAGGCGCTCAGCGACACGGCGCCGGATGCCGCCCATGCTGACGCCGCGCGGGTCGATCTTCCCCGGCTGCCATTCGAGGTGACCGATGACCGAGGTGGTGCCGTCCTTGCCCCAGCCGTGCGCACGGACCAGCGCGGCCGACGCGCGGACCATCGCCTCGACCTGGACGTCGGGCCACGGGTCCTTCCCGTCGCCGAGGTTCTCGCACTCGAAGCCGTAGAAGCGGGCGTTGCCGTCGGTGTTCGCCTCGTTGTCCGCGGGCAGGGACCGTTCGGCGATGACCGCGGCCAGCACGTCGTCATCGCCAAGGCCGGCATGGTTCGCCCGCCCGTAGCCGACGAGGTGCACCGTCCCGTCCTTCGCGATCATCCCGTGACACAGCGGACCGGGCAGGCCGGCGTATCCGTCGCGCACGATCTTCACGGTGTTCGCGGTGCCCTTCGTGACGGTGTGGTGGATCATCACCCCGTGCACCGGGCCCCACGCCCCGTGGCCGGCACGGTTGTGGGTGCGCCAGTTGCCGACCTCGACAACGCGGACGCCCTCGGCCTTCAGCGCGGCAAGGAACTTCGCGGCGGTAAGTGGTGTGGCCATGCGGTATCTCCAGACATGCGAGGAGCCCCGGCCGTTGCGGCTCGGGGCTCGGTGGTGGGTGGTGGGTGGTGGTCAGGGTCAGACGATCGCGGCCCAGTAGCAGGTCTGCGTCTCAGCGAACGACGCGGACGTGAGCGTCCCGGTGGTGGGCAGGCTCGTGTACGACGTGGACGTGGACTGCAGCCACCGGTGAACACCGGACGTGGACACCCCGACAGCACCGGAGGTGGTTTCCGAGCCGGTCCAGTTCGTGGCCGCCAGGTACGGAGCCGACGTCGTGGACGTCCCCCGGAACAGAATCGCCACGTAGTAGTAGCCAGCCGACAGGGACACCGCCGACGTGAGGTTGATCCGCGCGATCTGCCCGCCCACGTTATGGACCTCGGGGAGCTGCGCCATCTGGTTCGTTGTCGCCGACAGCCGTGTGAACTCCGAGTCGTAGATCCCGAAGTACGCGTTCGTCAAGGTCGTCGCCGACTTGTTGTAGCCCATCACGTGGATCGCGACCTGCGACACAGACTTCGCCTGACGGAGCGGGACACCGATCAGGTAGAGGCGCTGCGCCTCGCTCGGCGCGTCGCCCGGGGTGCGGCTGCTGGCATGCAGGTCATAGGCCCAACCGGACAGCCCGTAGTCGGAGGGGAGCCAGACCCCCGGGGCGACCGGTGCGGCCGGGAGTTGCTCGGCAGGGACCTGCCCCGTGCCGTCAAGGGACGCGACACCGTTCGTCGCACCCCGCGCCGTCGCCGCGAGCGCGCCCACGTCGTCCGCGGTCAGTACGACCTCGCCGGTCTGCCCGTTGACGGACTCCACATCACCCGACCCCGCCGGCCCTTCCGGCCCGGTGAGGTTCGTCTGCAGTGACCACGCTGTCCCGTTGTAGGAGTACAGGTCACCGCTCTCGGTGTCGACGAACAGGTCACCGTCGACAGGTGTGATCTCTGCGTCGTCCGGGCCGCCCGTCCCGAAGTGCCAGTGCGCCCCCGGGTCACCGGGTGCGCCCTTGCCCCCGGAGTGGGCGTACAGCCAGGCCCGCCGCCCGCCGCCCGCGTCCGCCCACATCCCGAACACCTCGTCAGGTCCGGAGAACCCGGGGATCTGCCCGTATTCATCGCTGGTCACGAAGGCGATGGGGTTGGCCTCGGCGTCCAGGAGGTCGGTGTACTGCTGGCCGTCGTCCTGAGCCGACCAGAACGTGACCTCGGTGTTCGCCGACACCATCCATATGCCGTCGGCCGGGGCCACGACGAAGTCTGCGACGCCGCGCCCGAAGTCGTACCGCACGTCAGCTCACCGCCCATGAGATCGACGAGCCGAGGATCGATCGGCCCGTAGGGATGTCGGGTTTCTGTGTGAGCCAGAGCTGGCCGGGTCCGTCGGTGGCCGCGGAGTGGAGTGTGGCCCGGCCGATCTGCAGCCCGCTGATGTACATGATCACGTATTGGTCTCGGGTCGGGTGCCGGTACGCGGCCGGGATCAGCACCGGCAGACGGCTCTGCACATCACCGGACAGGGCGCCGGCCGTGCGCACGAACGAGCCGAGGCGCAGATGAGCCGACCCGTCCCGCACCTGCAGTACGGATTGAGTCTGAATGCTCCACGCCGACAGGGCGCTGTCCACGTTGATCTGCCCGCTGTCCATGTACGTGTCACGCCAGCTACTGCCGTCCCACACCCGCAGGCGCTGCGTGTCCGTCGTCCAAGCCATCTCGCCCACCTCCGGGTAGAGGTTCAGGTGAGAGGCCAGGGCCGGCCGCACCCGCGTACCGACGTACAGCTCCCCGCGGGTCACGGTCACCGACGTCGCCCCGGCCGGCACAGTCACCCCGGCGAGGAGTACCTCCCAGACGCCGGTGTCGCCCGGGTCGCGGACGAGCGCCGGTGCCGGGGATCCTGCGGTGCCCTGGCGGACGGCCGCGCGGACCGTCCAGTCGGAGCGGTCCAGGCGCAGGACGATGCGGTCGGTACGCGACGACCCAGAGCTGTTCGCTGCGATGGTCAGGGTGATGTTGCTGGTCCCTGACGTCCAAGCGTGCCCGCGCACGCTCGCGGTCACGTTCGCGCGGATGGTCACGGTCAGCCCTGCCCCGGCGGTCACGACCGCGGGGTCGGTCGGTGAGCCGTACACCCCGTCGTCGGAGAACCGGGCGGCCATCATCTCGTATTCGCTGTCGGTGACAGCTCTGCCGTTGTGGTCCGGGCTGGGCCATGAGTCCTGTGCCACGGGTCACCCCCTCGCTTCGATTTGTCCGAGCCGGTACGCGAGGTCGCGCACCGTGCCGACCAGCGATGCGCTGGTCGTTGAGTCGCCGTTGCCTATGACGGCGGTTACCTGCTCGCCCGTGTCGGCGTCGTCTGCGGACAGGCGGATACTGCGCACGATGTCCTGGAGGGTCAGCCCTGTGGGCAGCACCACGGCGACTTGGTCGCCGAGCTGGTAGTCCCGGCCTGCCTGCAGGTCCACGGTGTCGATCGTCTCCGTCGTCAAGGACGCCTGCGGGTTGTCGTTGCCCAGGGCCAGGACCCCGTCTTGCGTCAGCTCCCCGTCGGCGTCCGTCTTGCCGCTCGACTGGACCAGCTTTTCCACGCGGTACCAGTCCGCCGCGGCGCCCGAGGCAACCTCGACATACGCGCGCTGGTTGGCGGGCTCGCCATCGCTGACCTGCTGGGCCGGATCGTCGCCGCCCATCACGAGCTCCGAGGTGCCCAGCGGCGCGGACATCGTGAAGCTGACCTTGCGCAGGTTCCCGATGCCGGCAGAGAACCGGGCCGTTCTCGTGAGGTCGCGGGGCTGGTACACCCCGAACCGGATCTGAGTGCCGACCTGCTGGGTGCGGAATCCGATCTCGTCAGGCACGGCGACGGTGCGGCATGCGTCCAGGAGCGGTTCCATGCGGGTGGTGAGGGTGCGGGTGGTTCCGACCCCTGCGGGCGTGTCCAGGACGAGATGGGGGATCTGCCGGGCCGGGATGGCGGACGGCCCACAGTTCTCGTCGACCAGCTGCCGGATGATCGTCTCTCCGGTGGCTGTGATCTTGCGGACGACGTCCGTCGTTGTGGTCTGCGTCGCCCAGGTCTTCGCTGGCTCCGGGTAGGTGAGGTAGCCCGCGATCCGGGCGAGGTCGTCGGTGAAGTTCACGGTGACCTCGCCCGGATCGGCGTTCCCTTCGAGGTCCCACTCGTAGTCCTGCGGGACCTCCAGGGGGCCGCTCATCCAGATCTGTTGGTCACGGACCACGACGAGCCGGTTGCCCGGCTGCAGCTGCGCCATGACGTCCGGGTAGGCGGTGACCGTCACCGTGCCTGCCCCGGGCTCCCGGTAGCGCTGTTCGGCGCTCAGACCCCGCCACCCGGTGAGCGGGTCGCCCTGGACGGCAAGGTTCCTGTCGGTGATCCATAGCTCGATCGTCACGTGTCTGTGCCCCCTTTCACGCTGTCTCGTAGCGGGGGTGGAACTCCAGATCCACGGCCGAGCCGGGGCCGGAGCCGTCGAGCTGGAACGTCACCGCGTTCTCTCCGGGTTCCAGCCCCCAGAGGACTGCCTCGGGCCAGTTCAGCGCCGCCACCCAGTTCGCCCCGTCCTCGAACCGCACCTGCGGCGGGTCGGTGCGTACCGTGATCTGCTCGCCGGCACTCAGGTTGCCGTGGCCGGTCTCGGACGGGTCGAGCGAGAAGCTCTCGCCGGTGCTGTTGTTGGTGAAGGTGATCAGGCTCGCGGGCCCGGTGATCGTCCAGGTCGGCCACACCACGGCGTCCCCCGCGTTGGTGATCGTCGTCGCACCCAGGACCTGGGAGGACGACACCGTGGGGAACGGGTCGAGGAAGTCGGACAGTTCGCCGGCCTCGCGGTGCACGGTGACGGCCGCCGAGTCCGTCCAATACGGGTCCTCGCACCACAGAGCGAGCGCCGCCCCGTCGGACACCAGGCCACTCCCACGCGTCCCCCGCCCCTCGAAGCCTTCGCGATAGAACACGTTGACGCTGCGGCTCGATCCGTCCGGCCGGGAGATCGTGAGCACCCCGGGGGTTCGCCTCCCATCCCGCCCTCGGCGCAGGGTGCGGGTGAAAGCGGTGGCCAGCTGGCGCCACCGCTCCACGAACTGCAGGTGGTTCTCCCCGTACACGTACAGCGGCCACACGATGGTGCGCGGCTGTGGCTGTGCGTGCCGCAGTCGTGCGCCGCCCCGTGGCTGTGCGTCCGTGGTGTGGGTGTAGGTGGCGGCTCCGAGCCCGGACACGCCCTCGCCGAGGGTGAACCAGCCGGCAGACGGCTGGGACAGTGGCCATACCGTCCCGGTCGGATCGGTGTACGAGGCGGTGGCTTCACCGATGCCGGGCAGGGCGATCGGTGTCCCCCCGCCCGGCCCTCCAGGGGCAGGCGGGGCGACATACGGGGCTGTGATGATCGGCATCTACTTCTGCCTCCCCATCCGGGCCAGAGCGTCCCGACGGCGCTGCAGAACATCGAGGTCGGTGACCGTCATGTCCAGCGTGCGCGGATAAAAGTTGTACGTGTCGCTGCTGGACTGCGCCGAGGCCTGCCCGCGCGGTGCGGCCACAACGGTGCGGCCGCGGGGTGCGGTGAGGTCCTGCGGGGCCAGGGGCCGGGTCATGCCCTGTACTGCCGAGGCGCCGACCCCGGCCGCAGCAAGCTGCATCGACGTGTCGTTGTCGATGACACGCCCGCGGCCGTCGAACTGGTACAGCTCGGGGCCGTTCTCCCCGACCCACGCCACCTCGCCCTTCCGGGGCCGGCCGCCCGCCTTGTAGCCCTTGGCGGTGAAGCCGTACCGGTGGGTGAAGAGCGGGTCCATGTAGCTGCGCGCCCGGGACCCGACGACAACCCCGTCGCCGCCTCTGCTCTCCACGTTGACCCCGTTGATGGTGCCCGCGGTGTGGCCGACACCCGCGTTCGTGATGCCGATCATGTACGGGGAGCGGGCGTTGAGCGTCCACCCGCCCGGAGCTGTCGCCCCGGAGAAAGCGCCGGTGGCCCACCGGCGGTGGGGCTTCTCGCCGCGGATGACGGACTCGATCGCGGACACGAACCCGCTGCAGTCCCAGGAGGGATTGCCGTTGCCGCCCCACTGGTAGTCCTTGCCCGCCTGCGTGCGCGCCCAGGACAAGGCGCCCTTGTACCCCTTCCCGCCGATGCCGGCCTTTTCCAGCGCGGCGTCAGCCTTGCCGGAGTACCCCACGATCGTCTTGATCATCTTCTTGGGGATGCCGGTCACCATGTCGCGGTACACCGACGCCGAGCCGCTGATCTTGTTCAGAAGCGGTTTCACCACCGCGTTCAGCCCGGCCTCGGCCGACGCCTTGACGCCGTCCTTCAGCCACGACACCCCGGACTTCGCGAGGTCGATACCCTTGGAAGCGGCGCCCTTCACCCAGCCGAAGATCCCGCCCTTCGCGAACCCCTCACCCTGGAACGGGCGCAGCGACTGCCCGCGCATCGCGGCCGCGTTGACGGCCAGGAGACGGGAGCGCTCGTAGGGGTCGCGCATCGCCTCGGACACGGCGACGCCCTCACCACGGCGCATCGGGACCAGCTGATCATCACCCGCACGGTAGGACGACTGGCCCGGCAGGATGCCGACGCCGCCCTTCGCGAACCCGTTCAGGGACTGCTTCTCGATGGTCGGCGCCCCGAACACCTTGGCGACCTTGTTCCAGACGGGCACGATGCCGGAGTTGTACACGTGTTCGATAATGAAGCGGACGGGCTTTTTCGCGATGCCCTCCACCTTGTCCCACGCCTTCTTGATGGCGTCTTTCGCCTTGTCGAAGGCGCCAGCGAAGGCGGCCACCCCCTTCTTCCCGGCGTCGAACGCCGGCCGCAGCGCCTTGTCCCAGAGCCACCCGGCCTTGTCGCCGACCCACTGGAACACGGGCCTGGCGTACTTGGTCCAGAGCTCCGAGATCTTCCCGCCGACGAGGCCCACGCCGATCTTGATGAGGTCGAACGCGGGCTTGATCTTCTGTGACCAGAGCCACGCTGCTCTGTCTCCGATCCAGCCCAGCACGGGCTTGAACACGGAGGTCCAGAGCCAAGACGCGACCGCACCGACAGCGCGGATCCCGTTCATGATTCCGTTCCACGCGGGCTTGATCATGCTGGTCCACAGCCAGGCGGCTTTCGCGCCGATCCATGAGAAGACCGGAGAGATCACGGACGACCACAGCCAGGTGGCGACGGCCGCAACGACCTTGAACGTGGCGATGATCGGCAGTAGTGCGATGACGACGACGGCAGTGAACAGGATGCGGGCGGCTGCTCCGATGAACCCGAACACGGGTGACAGGACAGTCGACCAGAGCCACGACGCGGCCGTACCGACAGCGCGCAGCCCGACCATGAACGCGTCGATGCCCGGCTTCAGGTACGACCACAGAACCTGCCACCCGGCTTGGATCGCAGACCACGCGCCCTGAACGATGTTCCGGAACGTCTCGCTCTTCTTGTACGCGACGACGAGCGCCGCCCCGAGCGCCACCACACCGATGATGATCAGAGTGATGGGGTTCAGGGCCATGATCCCGTTGAACAGGGCCTGCGCGGCCGCCCACGCCCGGGTCACCGCAGCGACCCCGCGGACCGCCAGGGAGTACGCGCCGAGGATGCCCATCGTGAGGCTGGTCGCGATGGCGTTCGCGGACATGGCCAGGGTCACGCCGCCAATCGCGATGGCGAGCGGGGCGAACCACAGCCCGTACTCCTTCACCCACCGGGCGCCGGACATGAACGCCGAGCCGATGTCCTTGATCACGGGCACAACACGGGTGCCGACGAACGAGGCGAACGTCTGCAGCTTCGGCAGCACATCGGAGTTGAGGAACCGGCCGAACTCCATCAGCTTCGGCAGGACGTACTTCGCGGCGGCGTCGCCCACGACCATGAGCGCCCGGCGTTTGAACTGCTCGAACTTCGCACCGGCGTTGTCGCGTAGGTCGTCTCCGGCCTGCTTCGCAGCGCCGCCGACCTTGCCCAGGTCGTCGACCGCCTTCGACGGGTCCAGCTTAAACAGGGCCTGGCCCATGTCCTCGGCCTTGGTCCCGAACAGGGCGACCGCTGCGGCGTTGCGGTCGACCGGGTCTTTCATGTTGCGGAGCTTGTCGAGGATGGTCTGCAGTCCCTCGGACGCGCCCTTGCCGCCCTTCGCGAAGAGGGCAGTTGCCTTCTCGGCGTTCATCCCGAGGAGCTTGAAGCCCTCGGCGGACGCGGCGGACCCGTCCGTCGTGCGGATCTGGAACTCTTTCAGGGCGTCGGCGACGACGTCCGTGTCGCGGGCGCCGGCCTTCATGCCCTGGGAGAACAGGCCGGTGACGGTCTTCATGTCCAGGCCGAGCGACCGGAAGATCGTGGAGTACTCGTTGAACGTGTCGGCCAGGTCGTCGGCCCGCGGGCCCATGACCTGGAAGCCGCGGTACATGACGTCCAGAGCCTCGGTGCCGTTCTTCGCCAGCCCCGTCTTGACCGCCTGGCCCGCGGCGTTCGCGGCCTGTCCGAGGTCCACCTCGAAGAGGGTGGCCATGTCCTGGACCTTGGTGCTGATCTCGGCCAGCTGCTTCGTCGTCGCCTTCGGCGGTGCGAGGCCGGCGGCCATGGTGGCGCGCACCGCTGCCGCCGCGTCGTCCACGCTCTCGGTCACGGTGTCGCCGTACAGCTTGCCCGCGGCCTCACCCGCACGCTTCGCGTCCTGCGCGGACAGCCCGAGCTGAGCTTTCAGCTTGCCGGTGGCCTTCTGCTTCTCCATCGACTGCTCAAGGCCCTTGGCTACCAGGGCGCCGGTGGCAATACCTATCGCCGCAGCCCCCGCCAGCATCTTCGTCTTCATGCTGGTCATCAGGCCCTCGCCGCCCTGGGCGCCCGCGCGGGCGGACGCCTGGGCGACGGGCTCCCCGATCTGCTGGTTCAGCTGCCGGCCGAAGCCAGACATGTTCGGCAGGACGTCGACCCAGACAGCACCCGCGCGGGGCATGGCTCACCTCTTCCCAGCGTGCCCAGGTGTCACCTGGGAGACGATCCTCAGATAGCCGGCGCGTGCCTCTTCGGCCTCGTGCCTGGCCTGCCGTTCCCGCTTCTGCTTCGCGGCGGGCTTCTCCGGCCGCCATGCCCGGTCCGGGTACGGCGTCGGCGGCGTCTTCTCCGCACGGTTGACGTTGCGGAAGTCGGTCACCAGCTGGCCCAGGGCGTCGACCACGTCGGCCAGCATGAAATCCCGGTGTTCCCAGTGGTGGCCGGCCAGGCGGCGGGCCAGCGCCCCGTCAGGGGGCAGGCCTTCCACCATCACGCGCAGTTCGCGCAGGGTGGTTTCCCCACGCCAGTACTCCCGGATCGGGCGGCGTGGGGCGTAGTGGTGATTGAGGTCGGCCTCAACGGCCTCGGGGTGGCGCCCGAGGACGTCTAGGACCGTGTAGGGCGGCGCTTGATCTGCCCCTGCATGTCCTGCTGTACGGCCAGCATCAGAAGGGCGATGTCGCCGTCCGCGTGACCGGCCGCCGAGTACAGCTCGTACTGGTCCTCGCCGAGGATGGCGATGGCCTTGTCCCGGGCGGTCTCGGCGCCGTCGACCCTCGCGTCCCACTCCTCGTCCGTGAACAGAGGGTGGGGGAAGGTCAGGACGTCGCCGGCGTCGGTCTCGAACTCAACCTCGTTGCCGCCCACCGCCTCTTCCATCTGGGCCTTGACCTCGGACAGGCGGTAGCGCTTGCGGTTGGGCTTGCTCATGGTTCTCGTCTCTCACTTCTGGGTGGCCGGTGGGTGAGCCGGGTGGTGGCACCGAGACGGCAGGGCTCACCCTGGGCCGCCGTCTCGGTGCCGGTGTTGGGGGTGGGGCTACGATCCGGCGCCGCCGCCCGCGTCCTGGTCGGCGTACTCACGCCAGCCGGGGCCGTCGATCCACGAGATGGAGTCCGTACCGGCGGCGTCGTCGATGTACGCCTGGTAGGTGACGCCCCGGGAGATCTCCGACGTGCGGGTCCACTGCTCGTCCTCCCGGCCCGTACGCAGCGAGCTGGGGAAGTGCCGGACGATGTACAAGGGGCTGCCGGTCGCCTTGTTGAGGTCCTCGGCAATGAAGATCAGACGCCGGTAGAGGGTCGGCGGGGTCTTGGGCCGGGACCACGTCCACGCCGCTGTACCGAGGGTGGGCAGAGATCCGGCCCCGGACAGCGGGAGGTTTTCGTACAGGGCGACCGACGCGGCGTTCGTCTCCTGCGGCACCCACTGGGCGGTAGCGGTGTCCGATTCCACGTCCGAGCGGGTCGGCGAGGATGCCTGACCCGATTCCACATCCGAGGTGGACAGGTCACCGGAGAAGGTGACGCCGTCGGTCGTGGTGTACCCGACGGGCAGGTACCCCTCGGGGAGCTCCTGCAGGATGCCCTCGGCGTCGAACGGGTTGGTGACGGCGTCGGCCGTGGTGTCGGCCGCGAAGATCGCGTACCGGAGTGCCTTGCGGATCAGCGATGTGCGCAGATCCGCCATGGTGGTGAAGTCAGCGGCCGGCATACCGGCCCCCTTTCATGACGAAGGCCCCGGGCAGATGCCGCGGGGCCGGGACTGTGTGGTGGGTCAGGCGGCCGCGCGCTCGCGGGTGGAGACCGTGTACGTGGCCACTGCGCGCCGCAGCGCCGGGTTTCCGTAGGGGATGAGGGCCGGGCGCTGAACGGTCGCCACGTCGTCGATGACGGCTTTCTGGCCAGGGACGTGCGTGGCGGTCAGGGCCTGCATTGCGGTGCGGGTCTGCTCGGCCAGGGTCCACGTCGCCGCCCGGGTCGCGCCGAACGACTGCACGTCGACGGTGCCCACGTCGGTGACCTGGTCGTCGGCGCCGCCCGCGACCTGCACCCACACGAGCGGGAGATGGTTCTCCAGCTGGTCAGGTAGTTCGTCCGCGACCCGCACCCCGGGCAGGAGCGGGCGCAGGCCCGTGATGATGGCGAGCTCAAGGTCTGCCCACATCACGTGACCTCGATCCGAGTGTGGGCTGCGCGGCCCAAGACCCGCCGCCGCGGAGTGTTCGACGTGCCGTGCTCGTGGTCGGCGGCGTCCGCGCGGTCGGCTACCACTGCGGCGGTCGGCCGGCCTCGGGGCCGGATCTCCTCCACCACCTTGATCGACGCGGCGAACTCCTCGCCGATCTCGTCCCGGCCGATGGACCGGGCCACCGGCGCGATGCGGTTCGCCTCGGTCCTGAGCGCGGACCGGACCTTCTGCGACTGCATGACCTCGGGCACACACCGGGGGTCGAACTCGAAACGAATACCGCTCATCCGGTCACCAGCTTCAGGAATGCCTCGGTGTGATCCATCAGTCCTCCGAAACTCCCGAACACTCCGGGCTCTCCGTCGACCTCGTACAGGACCCCGCCGAACCGGACGCGGGACATGTTGCTGAGCCCCATGTCCGATGGTCCGGCGAGCCGCCACCGGGTGACGACCTGGACCCGGTCATCGGTCGCCTCGGTCGACGAGACGGGCTGCATGTTGCAGCGGTCCACGTCGCGCTCCTGGTCCTCGTAGACGTCCTGCCCCCGCTCGTCCACGCCGGTCAAGACCCGGTCAATGACGGTGACGGTGTCCCGCCGCAGCGGGTTGTCGATCGTCACGCGTCGTCCCCCCGGTTCAGCCGGTGCGCCTCCACGGCGGCCTGCCACTGCGAGGTGATCCCCACCGCGGCCGTCGCCGCGAAGGACACGGACTCGGTGCCGGTGGTGATCTGTTGGATTGCCGGGTCCAGGCGGTAGATCGCACGAGCCTGGTCGATGACCGCCTCTGCGACCTCCTCCGGCACGGTGGCGTGCCCATGGTCGTATGTGACCGTGATCTCTGCCCAGTCCGGCCAGCACCCGCCCGGGTGCAGCAGCACCCCGGACCGGCGCTTGGCGCGCACCCCAACGAGCGGCTGCTCGTCGACCACGACCGCCCCGAGGCTGACGATCGGCGCGGCCGGGAGCTGCAGGAGCGCCCGGCCTGTCCCGTCCAGGTGCACCGTGTCGTCGGTGACGAGGGATACCGGGTGGCGGACCGCGCCGCGGAACCGCCGAGTGGCGGCCCGCAGCGCGGCCAGCAGCCGGGGATCATCGGCCGGGATCTTCAGGAACGTGGCGAGCTCGGCGGGGTCAGCCAAGTACGGCTCGGCCGCCGCCATGTCAGGCCGATTCGAGCGTGGCGATCCGCGCCGCCAGCTCGGCGAGGATCCCCTGAACGGTGGTTGCCGTGCCGGGTGAAATGGCGGTGGCCGGAACGGTCGTCGCGGTGGTGTTGCCCGCGAGCGCCGTGGTGGCGGTGGTCCCGATGGCGCGCACCGACGCCGTGCCCGCGGCAGCAGCCGTGAGGCGGGCGTCGTTGCCTGCGACGGCGGTCGTCGCAGTCGCCCCGATCGTCGGCGCGAACGTCGACGGCTTGTCAGTGATGTCGGCCCACGCCGTGGACCCGCCGCCACCGCCACCGCCGGCGAGACCGACCGTGCGCAGCGGGGCGACACGGATCACCGTGCCGGGAGTCTCCCCGTCCGGGGCCTCTCCCGCGTCCAGGGCCATAGCCACGGCGTAGGGGTCACCCTCGTCCACCGGCACCGCCCGACCGGCTGCCCCGGCCGCGACGAAGCTCCCCGCCGCGATGTCGTCCCCGGCTTCGACCTGCCACACCGGCCGGCCGCCGACCACGAACGGGAACTCGGCCTCGTCGTCCAGCGCTACAGCGTTGGTGACCCCGACCGGAATCTCATCCGCGACGGCGAGCCGCATGACGGCCTGCCCGTCGACCGCAGTGTCCGTGGTGAGGAACCGCCTGGCGGGCGCGTCCCCGTCCAGCGTCACCATGAATGCGTCGCTCATGACGCCCCTTCCAGAATGGTCTTGCGGTTCTTCCCGGCGGCCTCGGCCGCCAGGACCCGCGTGGTCTCGTCCTCGTCCGCGTCGGCGAGGTGTGCCAGCACGGTGGGCACGTCGTGTGATGCCGGGTCGAAGACCTCGGCCGGGGCCTGCGGTTCGGCCTGCGCCATGCTCAGCGGCCCGGTCGCGGACCGGCGGGCGCGCGCGGCGTCCTCCGGCCGGTAGCGCACCCCGTTGAGCGTCAGCATCTTGTGGGCGGGCATCAGCTGCCGCCACCGGCCGGCGTCACGACGATGAGCCGGTTCGGCTTCCAGATGACCTGAGCCGCCCGGAGCTCGGCACGGACGTAGACGAGGTTCCGCTGCGCGTAGTCCTTGTGCTGGTTGAACGCCAGCACGGACAGGCCCTCACGGTCCAGGAGCGCCATCTGCCGCCAGTCGCCGAGGATGACGGTGCCCGGGGCGAGGCGCTGCGACAGCGCGCGGGTACGGCCCCAGGAGGTGGACGGGCCCTGACCGAACGGGCCCTGACCCATGAACCGGTCCGTGGTGTCCTGCAGGAGGTCCCACGCCTCATCGTCCTCGGGGGACATGAGGCACGCGGTGACGTTCCCACCGGGCAGCGTGGTGATCTTCGTGATGGCCTGACGGATCGCCTTGACCTGCGCCATGGCGTCCGACCCCGGGGTGTAGGTCAGCTCCTGCACACCGGTGGTGTGGAGCAGGCCGCGAGGCTCACCTCCGGTGCCGGTGCCGTTCAGGAGCTTGTCCTCGATGACCGAGTCGAGGGAGTACTCCAGCTCCTGATCCATGTACGTCGCCAGCGCGGGCGCGTCCGAGAGCAGGGAGTTCGTGACGTCGTAGCCGTCCGCGTAGGTGTACGGCTTCGCGTCGGCCAGTTCGGTCTGGATGGTCGACGTCGGCTTGAGCGCCGCGGCGTCGTCGCCCGGCAGGATCTCGTCCTGCACAACCGCCGCGTTGCGGGTCACACCGGTGACCTGAAGGTACTCGAACGCGCCGGCGGTCTCACCGCGGCTGATGAGGTCGAGGATCGTCAGGTTGTCGCGGTCGACCTGATCGACCATCGGCATCCGGATCGGGGCGACGTGGCCGAGGGCCACCTGCAGCGGGGAGGCGGTCGCCTTGCGGGACGCCATCCATTCCTTCATCGAGCCGACGCGGACACGGCCGATGTCGACTGGGGAGCCCTGCCCGACCCCGGACGGGTTGGACTTGCGGAACTCCTCGTACAGCCCCGACTTGGTGAACCGCTCGCCGAACGTCGCGGCGTCGCCGTCCTCCTGGCGGTCCTTGACCCCGGACAGCTTCGGGGCCGGCCGGTCGGCGGCCTTGCCCGCCATCGCAGCGGCTGCGGCCTGCGCGTCGTCGGCGGCCTTGACCTTCGCCGTAAGGTCGTCCGTCTCGGACTTGATCTCGTTGATCCGGGTCACCTCGTCCTCGGTGAACTCCCGGCCGTCCTCGGTCTTGGCCTTGGCGACGATGTCGGCCGCTTCCTTCAGCAGCGCCTGAAGCTTCTCGCGCAGCGTCATCCTGTACTCCTCATGGTCATCAGTTCTTGTGTGGTGACCCATGCGGCTACCTGGGCGGGCGTGAGCGCGGGCGACTTCGCGGCGGCCTCATCGGCGGCGGCGGTCTCCTCGGGCGGCTGCTGGCCGGTCTCCTGCTCGGGTGTGGCCCCGCCCGCGGGCGCGGGCGGGGAAGTCTTCCGGGTCTTCTCCGGAGTGGCGGCGGCGAGCACGTCACCGATGGAGACGTGCGCCGCCGACAGTGCGTCGTAGTTCGACTGGGACAGCACACGGCCGGCCTTCGCACCGCGGACCAGATCGGCGGCCTTCGCGGCCAGCAGCTCGGTCTGCTGGTTGGCGCCGACCAGACACGGCCCGACCTCGAAGAGGGAGCCGAACCGCTTGATCTCGTAGTACTCGCCCCACGGGTGCGCGTCGGTGTCGTCGGTGTCGACCCAGCCGCCCTCGGCCACCTCGTAGGCGAACGAGAACTGCTTGATGCGGCGGCCCTTCAGCAGCCCGTGCACGTGGCGTGCGGTCGGGTTGGTGTCCATGTCCTCGATCTGCGCAAGGACCTCGAGACCGTCAGCCGTCTCCGTCGCCTCGAGCACCGAGCCGATGTGGGCGAACGGGTCCGCCCACTTGTGGGACCAGACCACCGGGATCGGGTCTCCGGTGGCCTTCCACTCGGCGAGGACCTGAGCGAACGCGCCCGGGGCGATCACGTCGCCCATGCTGTCCTCGTTGCCGAAGACAGAGACGAGCGCCCGGAACTGGCCTTCGGCGAGCCCGTCGGCGGGGCCGGCGGCCTTGATCCGGGCCTTGCATTCCTTGGTGCGGGGCACGGTCAGCCCCCCTCTCGGATGTAGTCCAGTCGGCAGTTGCAGTTCGCGGTTTCGGCCGCGTCACCGTTCGCGTCCCCGGGCCAGCGCAGCCCGTTGGCGAACGTCGTCCCCAGCGGCACGGAGTCGCCGCCCATGCGCACGTGCGAGGCGCGCGGGTTCTTGCCCCCGGTGCGCCACACCTTGTGGGTGAGACCGGAGGCGCTGGCCGCGTCGTGTCCGCCGAACGAGCGGGCCTCGGTGGCCGAGGTGACCGCGCGTACTGCGGCGGCTGTGACCCATGACGCCAAGCCCGTACGGAGGTTGGCGCGCCAGTCGCCTTCCTCAGCGACGGCTGACGTCGCCGCGGCGTAGGCGGCCTGCTCGTACTCGGCGGCGTGCGAATCGGCGGCCTTGGCCAGCCACGCCTCCATGACCGCCGCATCCCACCCGTCCGCCTCCGGGTTCCACACCCCGAGGACGTCCCACGCGCCGATCTGAGCGAGCCGGAACCCGTAGCCCTGCATCAGCGCGGCCAGCTGTGTCTGCCGCTCCGGGGACGAGGCGGCCCACAGTTCGTAGAAGTCGGGCGGCCCGTCGGCTTTCGCGTCAGCCGCGGACAACAGCCCGTCCGCCTGGCGCTGCGCCCATGCTGTGAGGGCCTCGGCGTAGGCGCCCCGCTCGGTCTCGAACGTGGCCAGGTCCTCCGGCCGCCCTGCCTTCATGCGGGGCGGCCCTGTCCTTTTGGGAGGGAGGGAGGCGGGGCCGTGTCCGTCGGCGAGGCCAGACCGCCGACCACCACGTTGAGCGGGGTGATCAGCTCTTCCGTGCCGTCGACCTTCGGGAGGTTCTGAACCGCCCGGGCCTCGGAGCGCAACATGTACGGTGCGCCGACCGCGGTCTGCAGCAGCGTCGCCTGCTCGGTGAACGAGCCGCGCAGCTTCGCTTCGACGTTCGCTTCGATGTACAGGTTCGAGCCGGGGGCGAGGACCGGCACCAGCATGGTGTTGAGGACGTCCTGCAGCATCGTGATGTCCGGGCCGATGCTGTGCGTGTAGAGCATCTGGCGGAACGCGTCGACGTTGGAGAACGTCCCCTCGCGCGCGCCCACCAGCTCGGGCGGGATGTGGTAGCTCGAGGCCACCTCGGCGTCTGTGAGCTTGCGCCCCTCGATGTCCTGCGTCTCCTGCGGGTTGAACGCCGTGACGGTCTTCAGCGTCATGCCGTCCTCGAGGATCGGTGTTCCGCCGGCGGCGGACCCCCGGCCGATGAACGCGTTGAACGCAGCCTGGAACCGGGCCTTCGCGGATGCCGACCAGCTCGGTGCGTCCGCCGGCCTTTCGATGACCGTGGGGACCCTGGCCCCGTTCTTCCACACCGAGCGCCGCCACTGCACCGCCTCGGCCTGCTCGGCGAGAATCTGCTGCATCGTTTCCATCGGCGACGTGCCGTCCGCCCCGACCGTCGCGTACCCGTGATCGAACAGGTAGGCGGCGGGCAGCGTGACCACCTGCGCGGGGCCGCGCGAGGAGATCAGGTAGAGGGCTGCAGGCTGGTCGTCGTCGTCGGCCAGGATGTGCATACGGCGGGCGGGCTTACGCCGGAGCTCCCACCCGGACGAGGTGTCGGCGTTGGGCAGGACCTGCACGCACCACCGGTCGTGGATCAGCCAGTCCAGGATCACCGAGTGCCACAGCCGCGACGGCGGCACCGACGGCGCCGGGTTCGCCAGGAGCCGCGCCAGGGGGTGATCGGTGACCCTGCGCCGGTCGGTGTCCGAGACCCGCTCGTACACCTGCCAGGGGATTGTGCAGAGCGCGCGGGCGATGTAGTCCGTGACCTTGCGGACGCTCGGCTGTGTCTCCCAGACATTCAGCGCGGCCGCGGTGCCCGCGTAGTTGGACAGCGGGACACCCGGGTCAACGACCCGGATCCCGTGCTCGGTGACGTACCGGCCGAGCTCGGCCAGGTCGTCGAACTGCTCACTCTTGACGGGGACAAGCGCACCGGACTGGTCGATGACCTGACCGGAGGCTGCCGCCTTATTGCGACGCCACCAGGGCACGGGCGCCTCCTCTCTCAGACCACTTCGAAATCGCTGTCCTCGTATGCCGAGACGCGCTTGGGCGGGCGGGCGAGGATCTCGGAGATCGCGTCGCACAGCGCCGATACGCCGTCGATCTTGTCGCCAGAGTTGGCCTTGTCCGGCTTGACGTTGCCCGCGGTGTCCATGGCCACGGCGAGGTTGTCGACCATCCACGTCATGACCGGGTTGCCGCCGTGGCGCAGCATCGGCCGGCCCTTCACTCCGAGGAGCAGCAGCCGCTTCACGGCCTTCAGCGCGGGCGACATGGTCTTGTATCCCTGGCCTACGCCGACCATCGGGGCACGCTCGCCCTCGAGGTCGTTGGTGAGCGAGGTGCTGCCCCACCGGTCGAACCCGAGCCCCTTCACGTCGAACGAGTCGAGGTCCTTACGGATCTGCGCGCCGATCGTGTTGTAGTCGGTGACGTTGCCCGGTGTGGTGCGCAGCCACCCCTCCTTGACCCACCGGGACGCGGCGTCCGCAGTGCGCTTGTCCAGGGAGGCGAGGTTGTCCTCCGGTGTCCAGAACCGCAGTACCAGGTCCAGGCTGCCGTCGGTGTCGTCCGGGAACAGCCACGCCAGCGCGTTAAGGTCGGAGACGCTGCCGAGGTCCAAGCCGCCGTACGCCTCGCGGCCGCGCAGCTTCACCTCGTCGACCAGGGCCGCGTTGGCGCGCCAGGCGTCCAGGTCCAGGAACTTGGTGACCTGCTTGGTGCGGATCCCCAGGTGCAGGCGCTGGAAGCTGGCCAGTTCGGCCGGCGACTGCTGAGCAGCCCGAGCCTTGCGTGCCAGGTACGCCCGGGTCGGGCTGATTCCGAAGCCGGGGTTGGCCGCCCGCCACGTCTCTTCGACAAACGGGTCGGCGTCCTTCGGCACGGCGAAGATGACGCCGTACACCGACGGGTCCTCGAGGACTCCTCGCGCCAGCTGCTCGATGCGGGTGCGCTTGCGGGCGTAGACGGTCTCCGGCTTCCCGGAGTCGGCCGTGGTGATGATGACGATCAGGGGCTGTCGCCTCGAGCCGGTACCGGACTCGATGACCTCCACCAGGTCCGGGCTCTTGTGGACGTGCAGTTCGTCGATGATGCCGGCGTGAAGATTCGCTCCGTGCTGGGCGTCCGCCGCGTTCGCGATCACCTCGAAGTAGCTGCCGCTCTTCGGGTGAACGATCTTGCCCTGGTAGGCCTTGACGTGACCTTTCAGTGCGGGGGCCCGCTCGGCGAGCTGCTTGATCGGCGTGAAAACGAAACCCGCCTGGGTCTTGGTCGTCGCCGCGGCGACGACCTGGGCGCCCGGCTCTCCGTCCGCGCACGTCATGTAGATGGCGATGCCGCCGGAGATGGTGCTCTTGCCGTTCTTGCGGGGCACGTCGACGTACAGCTCGGAGACGACCCGGACGTACATGTCGGCGTCGTCGTCCCACTGCACCCATCCGAAGACGGGGGCCAGGATGTACGCGACCTGCCACGGGTCAGGAACGAGCGGGCGGCCGGCCCACTGCCCTTGTGTGTGGCGCAGCAGGGAGAACGACTTGATGACCCTGTCGACCCGCTCGGGGTCGAACCGCGCCCCGGCCACGTTGCGGGGCTCGGGCGTCTTGATCAGGGGCGGGCAGTCCGGGAGGGCGATGCCCCGGGAGACGAGGTACCAGCCGACCTCGGGGGACAACTTGAGCCGCTCGAGCTCGGCGTCGTCCAGGAATGCGCCGGGGACGGGCGGCGCGTCCGGCTCGGCGGCGGCCTTCCTACGCGAACGGGTTGTCCTCTCCGTCGCCATCGTCGGCCCCTCTCGCCAGGGCCTGCTCTGACGAGGGTGAGAGGCCGAACTGGGCGGCGAACCCGCGGAGCTCGCGGCCGGCGTTCCGCGCGATCGCGACGGCCGGATTCGGCACGGTCTTCTCGGTCGACGATCCGTCGGGCCGGTTGGTGATCTGTAGAACGGTCAGCCCGTCCAGGGTCACCTCGCGGGTCGCGGTGACGAACACGGACCAGGTCTCGCAGTAGGCGGCGAGCATCGCCCGGTCCTCCTCCTTCAGGAGGTCCAGGCGCTGCAGGCCGGGCACGACGCGGCGCCACTCGGCGGCCGCCTCGCGGGACAGCCACGTCGGGGGCTTCGGAGGGATCCGCCGGAAGGCTGGCGGAGGCTTGACCGTACGGCCGCCGGAGTCGCGCCCCTCACCTCTACCGGTCAGCAACTTCAGTGCTGCGGGTGCCGCGGTGCGAGCCATGCCCACCCCCTGACCTGCGCAGTTACTGGTGACGCTGTGTCATTTCCCCAGTTTCGGTTTCACAATTCTGAGCGTGTATGTGCCGAGCTGACGGCGCCGGGCCCCGTGGCGATCACCCTGGAAATCCGGACTCCCCTACCCCGGGGGGAGGCGGGACCAGGACGAAGTCGCGCCGCTGCGCGGAGGCGGCCTTGGCGACCAGCTCGGCGACGCGCGCCAGGGCCTCGTCGGTGATGACGTGCTCCTCGCGGATCACGCTCAGGCACGTCGGCGTGCTCTGTTGGCCCGTGCGGCCTCGGCCTTGCTCTTGACGATGTGGCATGGCTCGCAGATCAGTCCTAGGTTGTCGAGGTTCTCGGCCGCGCCGCCCTCGGCGATCGGCGTGATGTGGTCCAGCTGATGCTGATGCTCGCCCTCGGGATCGTCGTCCAGGTCGGGCTGCTTGATGCCGCATCGGTAGCAGCACGCGTTGTCGCGGTCAGTGACACGTCGCTTGAGCGTGCGCCATCTGCCAGAGCTGACGCCGTACCTGGCTGCCTTGTCGTCTCTGCCTGCCCATGGGATGCGCTGGTGGTCTTCACAGCGGCCCTTGGGGACGAGGGCATGGCAGCCGGGCTCGGCACACCGGGTAGGGGGCCGGGAGGGCATGGGGGGACTCCCCGGGTGGGGTGGGGGCATGGGGGAGGCCCCGGCTCGGGGGGTCGGGGCCTCCGGGGGGTAGGGGTGGGTCAGCCTGTGGGGGGCTCGGCGGGGTGCTTGGCGTGGACAAGCATGGCGAACTTTCGGGCGCCTGCTTCTCGCTTGGCCGGGCACTCCAGCAGCATGGCGGACGCGCCGTCTGCGCCCTCGATGGTGACGAACAGCTTGGTGGAGTCTTTCTTGAGGGCCAGAGCGAAGATCCCCGTCAGGGCGACGCGGGTGGCTGTTATCCGCTTTGCGGCTTCCCCACGGTCGATCGTGACGGTGGCGCCTTGGACAAGGACGTCCATCTGGCCGGGTGCAGTGAAGCGGAGAGGGTCCTTGCGGACCATCACTCCGCCGACGGCTGCGGTGGCGAGCCGGAGTTCCGTGAGTGCTTTGGACGCGGCCTTCTCGTCGTCGGTCTTCTTGCTGCCGAACATGGTCCCCCCTGGGACTGATGGGTGAGGGGGAATCGTGTCATGCCGGTGAAGGAGTTGTAAGCGTCTCACCGAGGCCGACCAGGCGCAGGGCGCGGCCGCGGGTCTTGCGTTCGGCCATGGCGACGTCGGCGAGGCGGTACAGCCTGGTCCTGTTGTCGTCGGCCAGGCCGACGGCGGCGAGGTGGCCGCGGCTGCTCCACTGTCGGATGGTGCATGGGCGGATGTGCGCGGCGGTCGCGCTGAGGGCCTGGCGGGCTCGGTCGGCGTGGGCGGCTGCCTGTGCCGTTGTGAGCAGGTCGGTGTCCAAGGGCCTCCGTCCGGGCATGCGAAAGCCCCTGGCCGGTGGTCAGGGGCTCGGGTGGGCACACGTGTACTGCTGGCAGCAGTGTGACGCTTAGCGACGATCTTGTCCAGCAGGACGCGGTGCGCCCCGCGCCGATGAGGTCGGGTCCGGGCGGCAGCATCGCCTGGACGTGACAGACGGTACGGCGCAGCACTGACAGGGCGGCTATTTCTTGTGCCAGCCGCCGCGGGAGGCCTGGTAGGTGGTCTCGTGGCCGCTGCCGCGGGGGTCCCCATCAGGGAGGCGTGACGGCATCGTCTTGCGGAGCGTCCCGGCGGGCTTGCTGACGGCGGGGGTCTCGTTCTTCTTCCGGCCGAATGCCATGATCAGGGTCCTGTCTCTGTGATCGGGGATGGGTGACCCGGGGCCGGCCGTTCGCCTGGCAGTGATGCGGCCGGCCTCGGGGGTTACGCGTTTCTGGTGCTCTTGTGGATGGAGCGGGCCATGCCCTCGAACGCGTCGATCGCGCGGGGGTCGTGGCGCCCGACCCGCACTTGAATGTCCTTGCCGAGCTGGTCGTAGAGGCTGATCGCCTGGTCGTACTGGCCGCTCTCCTCGGCCTGCGCGGCCTCTTCCATGCGGCCGGTGATCTCGGTGGCGTCCATGGATCAGCGCTCTTCGTCCTGCGCATCGAGCAGCGCCTCGGCGGCCTGGTCGTACTCGTGCGTCTCCTCGCCGCTCATCACGTCGGCGTTCGTCATGTCGTCGTAGTCGCTCAAGGGGTCCTCCTGGGTTGGGTAGACCGGCGGTAGATGGGCCGGTAGATCGGGGTAGATGGTGCGGTAGACGTGCAGGTCAGGCAGCGGTAGACGGGGCGGGAGATGCCGCCGTGGGGTCGGGCTGGGAGAGGGGCGGGAGTTGGGCCCTGACGACCCCTCGGCTGGCCCCCCTGCCGCCGGTCTTGAGCCGCATCTCTACGGGGATGCCGAGGGCCTCCAGTCGGGTGCGGAGGTCGGCCACTTTCCAGTCCTTCCCGTGGCCCTGCTCCTGGAGGTGCTGGAGGAGGTCGGAGAGGTACATCGAGGGGCGGTCTCCGAGGGCGTCGTAGAGCAGTCGGAGGACGGCGTCACGGGGGTCGGTCTGTGGCTCCTCGGGCGCCTCTTCTGTGGCCTGTTCGGTGGCGGTGTGGGGGGCGGCGCGGATGGCTCTCCAGCACCACAGGGGGGCGATGAGCCACAGGAGCCCTGGCACGGCGCGGATGAGGCGCCAGAGCAGGTACAGGCCGAGGAGCGCGAGGAGTGCCCGGACGATGCAGCCGAGGACCGCGGCGAGGCCGGTGAGGTCGTCGCGGCGGCCCTTGCGCACCCAGGCGGCCACAGGTTCGGCAAGGCGACGGACGAGAACGCTGCTCCCGTCGACTAGGCGGCGGGCGAGGTCCTGGAGGCGGGTCACAGGTTTCGCTCCAGCAGTCCCCGGGCGGCGCCGCCGGCCTGGTTGATGAGGCCGGGCAGTCCGTCGAGGGCGCCAGCGATTCCGGCGGTGACGCAGAGGATCATGCCGGCGGCGAGGCAGGCGAGGAGACGGCCCTTGTCGGCTTTCGCCGCGGCCTTGTAGGAGACGATCAGGATGAGGAAGATCACGAAGACGACGACGCCGCCCTCCTCGGTGAGCTGGCCGAGGGACCCGGTGGCGATGGGGGCTCCGGCTTCGGTGCCGGTGGTAGCGGTGATCGCGGTGCCGCCTGCGCCGCTCACGCCCTGGCGGGTGCAGCCGGAGACCCACCCGGCGAGACCCCCGACGCAGATGGTGGCGAGGCCGCCGGTAAGGAAGCCCTGCGCCGGGATGATCAGGTCTTTCATGGCTCGTCCGCCGGTCCACCAGGAGCGGAGGGTGAGGACCAGGATGGCGATAGCGATCGTGCATCCGGCGAGGCTCGCGCCGACGGTCTGAGACGTGTTCACGGGCGTACTCCGGTGATCCAGGTGATCGGGTCGTAGAGGGCGATGGCGCCGGTCAGTCCGACGAGGGACACGGCAAGGAGCAGGAGGCGCCGCAGGGTGCCGCCACCGGTGGTGATGCGGATGACGGCGATGGCGAGCGGGGTGAGGGCGAGGGCGTATCCGGCGCCCTGGCCCCACTCGGTGCGGGTCCAGGAGACGCAGGACGCCCAAGTCGTGGCGGCGCTGTAGCCGACGCCGGGGATCGGGATCAGGGCGAGGGCGAGGGCCCCGCACACCTGCCACGGCCGGCCGATGGTCCGCAGCCACGCCCAGAGACGCTCACGCCGGGTGGGCTCGGGGGGCTCTTCGTAGGGGAGGACGACGTGGACGTGGATCTGCGGCTCGGGGAGCGGCGGGGGTGTCGACGGCGGTACGGGTACGGGTGCGGGGGGTTCCGCGGCGGGCGGTGGTGGCGGTGTGGGGGGTTCCCACCAGGGCGGTACCTCCCCCGGGAGCGGGCCGCGGTCGGGGAGCGGTGCGCCGGCCGGGATGATCCGCGTCGGGGTGATCGGGCGGTCGGTCATGGCGGTCCCTGTGGGATGGCCGCGGCGATGGCGGCGAGCGTGGTGATGATGGCGAGGGTGGCGAGAATCCGCGGCACGGCGTGGAGGGCGATGGCGCAGAGGATCAGGAACGCGCCGAGGGTGGCGCATGCGAAGAGCCAGCCGAGGGCGGTGGTGGCGCTCATGGCGCACCTGCCCGGTCGATGGTGCTCGTCGTGGCGCGCGCCACGGTGTCCGGGTAGTACTCGGCGAACGCGTTGGCGCACTCGGTGAGCTGCGCCAGGGTGGCGCTCAGGTCGGCGTACCAGCGCGCCGCTGTCGCATCGTCGGCCGGGGTGTACGCCGGCCGCGCGTCCGCCACGGCTTGAGCTGCGGCGCTCAGCTGACGCATGGCTGTCTCGGTCTGGGTGCGCCGGTGCGCCAGGCGCTGCGCCAACGTCTCAGATGGCGCGTCCTGTGGCGCAGGCGGCGCGGGTGGCGCGTCCTGTGGCGCTTCGGTGGCGCGGAGGTCGCGCGCCACGGTGTCCTTGCCGATGTTCAGCTGCGCCGCGATGGCGCGATTGGATGCGCCGCCCTGCGCCAGGCGGCGCACCTCTGCGCGCCGGTGGCTCACGTCGAGTGCGGTGGTCATCAGATGCCCTTGCGATGAGGTAGCCGAGGGAGGCGACGAGGGTGATCAGCGACAGGGGGAGGAGAGCGCGCACGGTGGTGTCCCCTTTCCGGGGCCGGAGACCGCCCCGTGGTGCGGGGCGGCCGGCGGGTCAGGGGGTCAGCGGGCGCCGGCGGCGTTGTTGCCGTTGGTGAGGGCCGAGCCGAGTTGTGTGCGGGTGTCCGCGGTGGACGGGCGGGGGCCCTGTGCGGCGGCGGTCTGTCCCCGGCGGTAGGCGTCGGCGGCGGCGGCCGGACTGGTGCTCGGCAGCGGTTCGCGCTTGGCCATCAGACGGTCTTCGCGGCGGACCGCAGCGAGATGGCCCACTCCCCGCGGGTCCGGGCACCGTCCCAGAGCTCGGCGGAGAGGGCGCTCATCGCCCGGCGGGCGGCGTGCTGGGCAACGGCCTGCGGGTAGCCACTGAGGACCCGCTGGTCGGCGCGGGCGAGCGTGCGGCCCCAGCCGGTGATGGTGAGGTCGTCGCCGGGACGGCTCTTGCTGAGTTGGTCGGCGGCCGAGAGGAGCAGCTGCGCGGCGAGGCTCGGCAGGGCCATGAGCTCCTGCAGGCGGGCGTCCAGGGTGGCGCGGGCTGCCGGTACGGCAGAGGCGCGGATACGATCGGTCACGGTCATCTCTCCTGGTGGTTCAGGTGGATGGCTGGCCCCGGCCAATGGCGTTGCGAGCGCCGGCCGGGGCCGTGTTCGTTGCAGGCCCCACCGTAGGGAACCTGCTTTACAGTGTCAACAAGGTTAGGGCAGGATGACGCCTATGCCGGACAAGAAGGAGCCGGAAGAGTCGGACGAGGGAGAGCTGGTGAACCTGTCACAGCTGGCTGCGGAGCTCGGCGTCACGCGCCAGTGGCTGCACAGCCTTCGGACTAAGGACCCGGCGTTTCCCCCGTCCCGTCGACGGCCAGGCAGCACACGGGAGTTCTGGGACCTCGCCGAGGCGCGCGCCTACTACAAGGGGCGCGAGCTGCGCCCTGGCGAACGAACAGACCTCAAGCCACCGGCCGAGCAGTAACACATGCAGCTGCGCCCCTCCCAGGAGCATTGGGAGGGGCGCAGTCGTCTCTGCAGCCTACGTCCGGGTGCAGCCGGGCCTACGCCTCTGGCCACTGATCGTGGTTGTGCCCGCAGGTCGCTGGCCGAATGCACTTCCGACAGTGCCTACACTCAACGTGAATCGTGCCCCCTGCCATGGGACCGCCGCAGTCGGCGCAGCGCTTCGTGGGCTGCGCGTCGGGCTGGTTAACGTCGTCCATTGGACTCCTACCTGTTGTTCGCGGCTTGCCCGCGCCACCTAGGAGTGACATGTGACGGCGGCGGAAGGTTGCACCCAGCAGTCATGAGCCCCCACCCGACCGGGTGGGGGCTCGCTGCCGTGCGGATGCGGTACTTGTCGAGGTCGCGCAGGCTCGGACCATGTCCGCACTGCCAGTGGTCGTCTATCCGCCGTCACCGAGCGGCGGCCGCCGCGTGCGGGTGGACGGAACGATTCTCGGGCTGGCCACCTCGCTTCGGGATGTGGCCGAGTTTCTGCGCCGTGCGGGCATGGACGACATCGAGGAGAGCGACGTGCGGCAGTCCGGGCTGATCGACTGGCGCGGGGGCGGACCGGACGCGTGGTCCGCCCCGTGACGTTCAAGCCACGGCGGCCAGGCGCCCCTCCGCTCCTGCCGCGTACACGGCGGACTGCTCGATGCCGACGAAGCGGCGGCCTTCCTGCAAGGCGGCGACCCCGGTGGTACCCGACCCGGTGAACGGGTCCAGGACGGTGCCGCCCTCGGGGGCAATGCGGACCAGCTGACGCATGACGTCCACCGGCTTCTGCGTGATGTGAATCCGGGATCTCCCGCGCGGCTGTGATCCCTCGAGCCAGCCGGGCAGATAGATCGTCGGGGTGTGCCGCAGCGGATCCCCACGGCTACCCCAGAGCACGTACTCGCACTCGCGCCGGAACCCGTTCTTGACCGGGCGACTGATCGGCTTGCGCCACGGAACGATGCCGCGCCACGTCCAGCCCGCCGCCTGCAGCGCGTCGCTCGTCGCCGGGAGCTGCGCCCAGTCGGTGAACACCAGGCTGCTGCCGCCGGAGCGGGTGAGGCGGTAGCAGTCGGCGAGGACCAGGCCGAGCCAGTGGGTGTACGAGCGCTGGTCGCGGCTGTCGCCGTCGAAGTCCGGTAGGGCGTGCTGCGCGTCACCGGAGACGTACTTGCCCCGGGCCCCCTGCGCCCTGCGCTCGGCGTTGGTCCGCCCTCCGGAGTTGTACGGCGGGTCACAGATGACGGCGTCCACGGTGATGTCGAGCGTGGGGAGCAGGGTCAGGGCGTCGCCCTGGTGCAGCGTCCAGTCGTCGGGCATGTCGTCTCTCCTGTCGCGGGTCGCGTACGCCGTCCATCCGGCGAGCGAGTCGATGCGTCAAAACGATCATGCACTCGAACGGGCATTCGATACAGCAGCCAGGTAGCTGCCTCGGTCAGGCAGCGGTACGCCGGGCCTGCTCGTGGGCAGCCTGCATCAGCAGAGCGGTGCGGACGAGACCGGGCATGACGACGGCGCGGTGGTCGGCGTACTGCTCGCGGGTCAGGCGTACGGAGCAGACGGTGCAGCTGATGTGGAGCTCGTCCTCCCGCTCCTGCAGGGCGAACCCGGAGCAGCCGGGGCACGGGGCGTCCATGGGGCGGCTGCCCGGCCGGGTGTGCGTGAGTCGGCGGATCCGGTGCACCGTCTCCTCGAGCTGTTCGTACATGGCGTGGGCCCACGGCTGACGGGCGGCGTACGGGAGGTAGGCCTGCAGCCACGCGCACCAGGCCGGCACATCGGCGCCGCGCCGCGCCCACGGTCCGGTGCACGGCTGGATCCTCACCGTGCCGTGGGCGTCCCGGTGGACGGACGGGAGCTCGCTGGCGATGTACCGGGCCCACCCGTACAGCAGCGGCTCGAGCGGCACACCACCGGTCTGGTCGCCGTGCGCGTCCACCCACGGCACGACGTGCCCGGGGCCGAGGAGATCCAGGACCCGGAGGTCGACGGGGAGCGGCGAATGGGCGCGGCCGCCGCCGCCGCGCTGCGCCGGACCGGAGCCCGGGCGCAGCAGGTCCTGCAGGAGCGGGAGGTGCTGGGGGATCTCCCGCAGCCACGTGTGCAGCCGGTACTGGCAGGCGTCGCACAGGTAGTGCTCGGCGGGGGCGTGGCCGTGGCAGATGCTGCAGGTGGTGTCCATGGGCGTGCTCCGGTCGTGCGGTGGGTCAGGAAGTGTGAGGTGCGGCGGCCGGAGCTCCGGCCGCGCGACGCTTGAGGTAGGCCCTGAAGTCAGCGACGGCCTGCGCGTCGCCGGGACTCAGCTGGACGCCAGGGTTGTTGCCGCAGCGCGGGCCGCCCCTTCGCGGGCGGCGCGGTGCGTGGGCGGGGCAGAGGTCGGCGCCAGCACCGCCGGCGGCCCATCCGGCGCGGGCGGCGACCGCGTACGCTTCGGCCTCCGTACGCGCCCCGGTGTGAAGCAGCGCCGCGCAGATGCCGTACGGGACGGAGCGGTCGCAGCTCACGACGATGCCGAGGCTCACGGCCGCTCCTCGGCGGCAACGTCGCCTCCGGACACGGCCGGGCCCTGCGCCTCCCCGGCCCAGTCCGCGATGGTCGGCGTGCCGGGGATCGTCTCCCCGTACTGGGTGCAGCCGCCGCACATCCCGCCGATCACGGGAGCCTCCGGGTGCCGTACGCACGGCTGGTCGGCCGGCGCCTGGTCGGCCCACTCGATGCGGGCCCCGTGGTAGCCGCCACGCAGCAGGTCCTCGAGGGAGGTGGCGATGGTGGCGAAGCCGTACTCCGGGTCGTCCAGGACGAAGACGCGCCCGGAGGGGAAGGCTGCGCCATCGAGGGCGGGGCCGCTGCGGGGATGGAGACGGAAGCCTCGGGTGAACTCGCTCATGACTGCTGCTCCTTGGTGCACTGGTCGGGGTGGTGGAGGTCGCCGCGGGTGAGGAACCCGTCCTCGCAGCACCAGCTGCTCCACGGCTCGGTGACGTCGGCGGCCTCGAGCTCGGCGAGGACCTGCTGCTGCGCCTGGCGGTGCCGCTCCTGCAGGCGTGCCGCGGACAGCCGTACGTACGAGGCGCCCTCGGCACAGAAGCCGGCGAGGAGCAGGCAGCCGACCGCGCCGATCCAGACCTGGCCAGCCGCGACGTAGGCGCAACCCATGGTCACGAACACCAAGGCGGCCAGGCCGAGCGCAACGCAGCGGAGTCGGGCGGATATCACGGGTTCCTCTTTTCGGTGGTGGTCGGAGGGGGTGGCCATGGGTGCTTGGCCCGGCTACCGAGGCGCCATCCGTCCAAGCCCTCGAGGAGCTCCTGGACGTGGTCGGCCGCCTCGGGGTCCGGGCGCGTGCGACGAGCGCCGCCGTAGGAGCCGTCCGGGAACTCCTCCCGGCGGGCGGCCAGCCGCGCGAGGATCTCGGCGTCCTCCCGGATCACGGCTGCCACCGCTGGGGCGCCGGCCGGACACCCGCACGGGTGCGCTGCCCCGAACTGCTACGCCTCGGCGGTGGCGAGATGCACGTCGCGTGATGGGGCATCGCCTGCCACTCACCGGGGCGCGTGTCTGGGCGGGCCGCGGTGATGCTGCGGACGTACAGCACGCCGTCCGGCCCCTGCATGACGGCGAGGTTCCCCTTGGCGCTGGGCTCGGCATCCACGGGCTGGCGCTTCCCGTTCGCCGTGGTGAGGGCCCAGCAGATCCGGGCGCTGCAGCGACGGCAGATGGTGATGTGGGCGGTGCTTGGCTTCATGCTGGGTTCCCTCCGGGGTGATCGATCGCGGCGAGGTGGGGCAGGACCAGGGCGTGGCCGTAGAGGTAGGTGGCCCGGGCGCGGCCGTACTCGGCGACGGCCCGGCGGATGACGTCCGGCGTCGCGGCCGCCCGCAGCTCCTGCAGCTGCTCGCGGGTCAGCTCCGGCGGCGGTGAAGCGTCGGGGGCCGGGGCCGGCCGGGGCACCCAGTCCGTCACCACCGCCCGCACAGGCCGCTCCTCCGGTACCGGCCGCTGCTGCTGCGCTCCGTCCGGTCCGGTGGCGTTGGCGGAGGCCAGCTGGTCGACGGTGCAGACGGGGCAGGGGGCGCCGGTGTGCCAGGTGAACCCGGACTCGCAGCTGTCGAGGTAGCAGCCGCCGCGGACGAGGGCGGCGCCGAGGAGCCACCGGCCGACGTCTCCGCCCCGCGGGGCCTCGGTTGTTGCGTAGCGCAGGCGCAGGCGGTCGGTGAGGCGTTTCTCGCCGGTTCCGGCGCAGAGCTGGCGGCCGATCTCCTGGCCAATGCGCCGCATGACGTAGGTGCTGATCTCAGGCAGGTGGTGACGTACGGGCTCGAGGACCCGCCAGACACGGGGCGACAGCTGCAGTCCCGGCCCGGAGTACGGCGTGCCGCCGCTGGTGTTGCTGCGCTTTTCGTCGTGACCCGCAGCGCGGAACGTCGTCGGAAGCGAGTTATCCACAGGGCGGCCCCGGTAACTACCCGCGGTTCGCCTCCGGCGGATCCCCCCACCCACCCGCTCTTTTGTCACCAGTCGGTCAGTCGTGTGGTCTTCCTTAGACGGGGATCCGTCAGCTGTGCGGGGAGCCGATCCGTCATGTGTGTCAGGAGACGCGGCAGGCTCGAAGAGGGCCTCCTGCACGGGCTCGGCGATCTCTGGGACGGTGTGGAGCGGGCGCTGGTGCGCCTCGTAGGCGTGGCGGCCGCGCGGGCCCTGGCGGCGGTGCACGGTGACCCAGCCGAGGTCCTCGAGGGAATCCACCAGCCGCATCACCTGACGCTCGCCGAGCCGTTCGCCGGCACTCTCGCCGTACTGGTGGCGCACGACGTCCTGCAGGTCCGAGAGGGCCAGCGGGATACGGCGGGCCTGGGCGTAGCTGATCGCGGCATACAAACGCAGCTGGCGGGGCGTGAGGGACGTCGCGGCGCGGCCGGGGAGCCATACGAACAGCTCCTCGTCGGTATCCACAGGGCGGACGCTGCGGTGTGCGGACTCTCCGTCGCCGTCGCGGGACGTCTTGCGGACCGTCACCACTTCGGCGATGCCGTCCGTGCCCGCAGTGTTGAGCTGGGTCAGCGACCGTTCGACGGCCGTCTTCGACAGGCTCAGATACTCGGCGAGGGTGCCGACTCGGGCACGGCACCCTTCGGGGCGCATACCGAGAGCTGCGATCTTGATGTAGACGCTCAGGGCGGCATCGCCGTACTGAGCGCCCACAACCAGGCGCAGAGGAACACAGACACGAAGACCACCGCCGGCGGGCCGTGCCGAGGCCGCGGGCTGCGGCGGGCACGGCGCAGCAGCAGCCGGGGCTGCTGCGTGCGCGACGGCGGTGGTCAACGGGGTCTCCGGGTTGTCAGGCGGTGGGCTGGGTGGTCTGCTGCTGGGTCTTCTCAGGCATCGGTGTTCTCCCGGGCCGCGGCGGTGGACTTCTTGAGCAGGCGGGCCATGACGTGGTTGGGGATGGTGAGCACCAGGTCGGCCCGTTCGTACGAAGCGCCGGCGTTGGTCTGCCGGAGCCATCCGCGCTGGCGGAGCGTGGTCAGGGCGACCACGACCTGACCGGCATGGAGGCCGGTGTCGTGGACGAGGCCGACGAGGCGGGGCTGCCGTGCGATCTGGCCGGCGGCATCGGCGTGCGTGGCCAGGGCAATGGCCACGTACCGGGCGTTCGACGTCATGTTGGAGGCGAGGACGCCCCGCTCGTACAGAGCCCGGTAGGCGCTGCCGTGCGGTGCGGTGCCGGGGGCGGTGAGCCGCCGGTCGGCGGCCGACGAGGTCTTGCGGGCCATGTCCGCGGGGGACGGGCGGCGAGGTGCTGCAGCAGTGGTCATGTCGACTGCTCCGTTTCTGCATGTGGTTCGGTGTTGTCGAGCTGGTTGAGGTAGGACCCGGCGGGCCACCCCGGGCCCGGCTGTGGCTCGGGGAGGTTCTGCAGGGAGGCGGGGGTATGGAGGTCGCAGCGCCAGCCGCACGGGTAGAGCCGGGCGGGCCGCAGGGCGTGCGGCTGGCGTACGGACTCGCAGGCCTCGCTCACTCGGAGGCGAGGACGTGGCCGCAGTCGCTGCAGCGCAGGCCGTCGGCGGTCACGTCGTGTCGGGTCTGCATGTGGCCGCACCGGGGCTCGTCGCACTGGACCCAGAGGGACGAGTCCTGGGTGATGAGGCGCCGTACGGCATCCCCCGCCCGGCGGGCGCCCGCGATCGCCAGCAGCGACCCGGCCACCAGCCAGGACAGGACGACGATCACCGCGAGGTAGACAATCCACTCAGGCATCGGCCCTCACCACCGGCCGCCGCTCGACACGGAGCTCGGCTAGGGCGACGCCGTACGTGGCGCAGAGGCCCGAGCACCAGACGCGGTCCGGGTCGGTGGACCCGTATACCCCGGCGCGCACCCACCCCGCTGGCAGGTCGGCCTCGTCCAGGGTGTCCGCGACGGCTCCGCAGCGCGGCCTGGCGCAGGTGCCGGGGACCTCGGGGTGCAAGCCCAGGCGCGGGAGTTCTCCCGTCCCCTGTGCCTTGGAGCGCTTCCCCTTGGGCTTGATTGCGGCGTTGAATCCGGGAGCAGCCATCAGCTGTTCTCCTTGCGGTGGTGCGTGGTGTGGGTGAGGTGTCGGTCTGCGAGCCAGCCGGTGACGATCGCGGCTAGGTCCAGCAGGCCGAGGGCGATCAAGGCGAGGAGTAACCACGCCTCGCCGGTCACTCGTCGGCGTCCGGGTCGTACGCCGACGCGACCTCGAGCGGGGTCACGGTGTAGCCGGTGACGATGTGCTCGCCGTCCACGCGGACGTCCAGCTCGGCCACCGCCAGGGCGTCCCCCTCCTCGTCCACGCACCACTCGAAGAAGACCGCGACGGCCTCCGGGTATTCGCGGGAGACGAGGGCCTCGCAGTGCTGCTGAGCGGCCTCGGCTGTGGTGTACGTACCGGCCGCGATCGCGTCGTGCTCGGCCCGGTAGACCACGGTCGGTGCGGCCGGGACGTCGTCGAGGTGGACAAGGTGGCACAGGGCCGCGACCCACCAGGCGATCTCGGCCGGTTCGCCGTCGCAGACGGAGAGCTCGCCGAGCTCGTCCAGACCCTCAAGCAGCTGGGCGCCTGTCGGCTGCTCGCGCAGCGCCCGGGCCACAGCGACAAGGACCGTGCCCGGAGTGGACGTCGCCCCGGCCGGAGCCGCGGTGTCCTTCTCCGGTTCATCGTCAGCACCGGGGAGGCACAGCATCTGCTGCGCCTCGAGGGCCATGGCGAGCGGGGCGGCCAGGGTCGTGCCGCGCCTCTGCGCGGCGAGGATGACCTGGGACGCGGCGGAGATGTGGCGAAGGTTCACGAGGCCCTCCGGTCACGCTGGCCGGGCACTGGGAACGAGCCAGCGTGCAGGGCGGGGTGGAGGAAGCCGTACGACATGGCGACGGCAACGGCTTGGGCGCCCGTCCTGACGCCGAGACGTCGGTAGAGGTGACGGAGGTGCGTCTTCACGGTGCTCGGGGTGAGGCACATACGGCGGGCGGTCTCCTGGGCGAAGTCGCCGCGGGCGAGACCGATCAGGACACCGAGCTGCTGGTTCGTCAGCTGTACCGGGGCGTCGGGGAGAGGGATGGCGAGCGCTGCGCCGAGGGCGGCCTCGGTCAGGGCTGCAGCGTCTGCCGTAGCGATGGGAAGGTCCCGCTCCTCGGCGACGGCCAGGAGCTGGGTGCGGATCGCGGCCTGCAGGGGGTGCGTCATGCCGACCGCCCCCGCAGCTGGCCGAGGAGCGCGGCGAACGCGCGGGGCGTCGGGGTGGCCTTCTCGCCCTGCTCGTCTCCGCTGGTGCAGATGGGAGCCATCAGGGCGGCGCGGCGCTCGGCAACGGTCACGGGGCGGGGCGCCGCGATGAGCGGCCCGTACATCCAATAGACCTGCGACAGACGCTCCGGGGTGTGGCCCTCGGTCTGCATCAACGGCATGCCAGTGGTGTCGGTCTCGCCGGTCCAGGCCCACCGGGACCCGTCCGCGTCGATCCACGTCAGGGCCAGGTCAAAGGTGCACCCGGCGGCTTCGGCGGTCGCCTTGATCTCGGTGCTGATCGTCACGCGGCACCGCCCGTCTGGGTGGCCCAGGCTCGGACCTCGATGCCGTCGACGGTGACGAGGGCGCAGATGCGAGTGTCGGTGCCGGTGGCGGGGGTCTCGGTCACGGTCACGCCGTACTCGGCGGCGATCGCGTGGACCGGGGCCGGGTCGGGGTAGTGGAGGTCCCCGGCGTAGGTGTCGCCGCGCTCGCGCTGGCTGATGCAGTACGGAGCGACGCTGGTGAGCGAGGAGACGTGCCAGGTGGCGTTCGTCGCCTCCTGCTGCGCGGACCGCCAGGGCGTGGGCGCCGGGGCAGGGGCGGTAATCTCGGTAGTCACGGTGCCCTCGATTTCTGATGGTTGAGGTGTGCCGGTTGAGGGGCTGCTCTCGGACCAGGCCCGGTCCGGGGCGGCCCCGATTACGTGAGGTCAGGCGGCCTCGAGCAGGCGGACCAGCGACGCGGTCACGACGCGGTGGCTCTTGCCGAAGCGGAGAGTGCGTACGGGCGCGTTGCCGCACTTGACCAGGGCGTAGAGGTGGGCCCTGCTCACGCCGAGCGCCGTGGCGGCGGCGGGGACGTCGACGGTGGCCGGCCACGCCCTCACCTCGTCGAGCGTGGGCCCGAGGTCGCGGCTCATGCCGTGGCCCGTGCCGGGATGCCGGGCGGGGGCATCAGGTCGGCGGACTCGCACCTGAGTGCCTCGGCCAGCCGGGACAGCAGCGGAGCGGAGGCGCCAGCCGCGCCACGCTCAATCATGGATATGTGCGCCTTGGACACCTTGGCCTGCTTCGCCAGGGCTTCCTGCGTGAGCCCAGCCTCGATCCGGCGCCTGCGGATCTGCGCGGGGTCCTGGTAGTGAGCTTTCATGGCGGCCACAGTAGCCAGAAGTTCAAGAAAGTACAAGAAAGAATGAGCCGCAGGTCGCCCTAAAGGGCCGTTGCCTACCGCTCAGGAGGGTGGTGTCATAAAGTTCAGCGAAGTTTGACGACCCGCATTCCTGAGAGGACTCCCGTGGTGAGCGCGCCCCCACCCGCACCACCGCCCGAGGCCGAGATCATCCGGGTCGCCCGGCTGGCTCGAGGCCTAAGCCCAGAAGCGGCAGCGGAGCGCACACCTGTCCGCCTGGGGGGCGGCCGGTGGCGCCACATCGAGCAGGGGTACTCGCGGCGTGAGCCGTTCACTCCGACCAGCGCGCCGGCGAAAACGCTTGCCCACATGGCGAACGTCGTGGGCGTGGAGCCCGAGCAACTGGACGGCGCGGGGCGGGCGGACGCAGCGGAGATCCTCCGGGAGATCCACCGCCAGGAGGCGGCCGAGGAACAGCCGGCCTCAGGGCCCACCGACCCGCGTGTGCAGATGGCGGTGGACATCCTCATGGACCTGCCGCCGCGCGTACGGGACGAGGCTCTGCGCCGGCTCGGCCCGGAGCTCAGGAAGCGGATCGAGGAAGGCTGAGGGCCACCCCGAAGTCCCCGTGGCCACGCGAACTATCCGCGGCCGCGGGGACTTCGGCATAGACGGACAGCCGCGGCGGCAGACGCCCGGCCGGCAGGAGGGGAAGGCAATGCCAGAGATCAAGAAGGTCACGGCGAGAGGGAAGACCCGCTACCGGTTCGTGGTCGACATCGGCGTGGACCCTGCCACCAAGAAGCGACGTCAGCTCACGGTGACCAAGGACACCTCGACCGAGGCCAAGAACGAATTGGCGCGCATCCAGCATCAGCAGACGACCGGCCAGTTCGTGGCGCCGTCCAAGATGACGGTGGAGGAACTGGTCGACATCTGGCTCGCGATGGTGACGCCTGACGTGGAGGTGAAGACGGCGCGGTCGTACGTGGACGCGATGGCGTACGTGAAGACACGACTCGGCGCGACGGCTGTCCAGCAGCTGACCGAGGAGGACGTGACCGAGATGGTCACGTGGATGCTCACCAGCGCTCGCCGGATTGGCGGGAAGCCGGGCACGGGTCTCAGCGTCCGGACGGTGGACCTCACGCTGGGGCGCCTGCGTGCTGTGCTCATTCTCGGGATCCGCCGCAGCATCCTCACGCGGAACGTGGCCGAGTACGTCACCGTGCCGAAGGCGGCCCGGAAGGCGGCCCGCGCCAAGAAGCGTGAGAAGACGCCGTGGAACGAGGACGAGGTGAAGCAGTTCCTTGCCGGCATCCGGGGCGTCCGGGAGTACGGCGGGTGGATGCTGACGTTCATTGCCGAGCGCCCGGCCGAGGTGTGCGGTGCTCGCTGGGAAGAGGACATCGACCTGGAGAAGGGCACCACCACGATCGGCAACACGAGGACCCTGACGTACGACCCGTCACGTCCGCGCGGGGAGCGGTCGGTGGTGGTGGAGAAGGACGCCAAGTCCGAGGCTGGCGAGCGCGCCCTCCCCCTGCCCCTGCCCACGTGGGCAGGACTCAAAGCCTTCCGCAAGGTTCAGGTGGCCGAGCGGCTCGCAGCCGGAGAGGCGTACGAGGGCGCGGGCTACGTGATGGTGGACGCGCTGGGCCGTCCGTGGAAGACGGACAAGCTGCGCCGCGAGGCGTACAAGTTGATGGACGCGACCGGGGTCCGGCGAGTGACGCTCTACATGGCCCGGCACGCGGTGCTGTCGTGGATGGCGAACAACGGTGTGCCGGACACGGTGGTGTCGGCGTGGGCCGGCCACGCAGATCTGTCCTTCACGAAGCGGGTCTACGTGCACCCTGACCCGCAGTCACTCCGGGCTGGGTCGGAGAAGTTGAACGAGCTGCTCGGCTGATCAGGCGAGCAAGATCAACTAGGTGTGTGAGAAAACGTGAGACGAAACGAGGAAGGCCCCGATCCTCCGAAGGAGAATCAGGGCCTTGACCTGGTGTTTCTTGTGCACTCGGCAGGATTCGAACCTGCAACCTTCTGATCCGTAGTCAGATGCTCTATCCGTTAAGCTACGAGTGCGTGTCCTCGGCCTGAGCCTCGGTCCCGCTTCCGGGGTTTTTCTGCCCCGTCGGCGTTGCGAGAACAACATTACATGACCTGCGCCGTGACGCGAAATCCATTAGCCAAACCCTGCCTGGCCTGCGGATACGGCCTTCTGGAGCCCGTTTTCCCGGCCCGGGTACGACCGAAGCCCCGTGCCTGGGGCACGGGGCTTCGGGTCCTGCGGAGGCGGAGGGATTTGAACCCTCGATGGGCTTTAAGACCCAAACCGCATTAGCAGTGCGGCGCCATAGACCGGACTAGGCGACGCCTCCAGCACACCTCGCGCAAACGCGAGTGGTGCGTGCAGATGATGACACAGACGAGCGCGCTGTCACCAATCGCTGCTCACGGTACTAGGCAGGTGGGCGGCGAGGCAAAGCGCCCTGCGGTTGCGGCGGGTGTTCCTGTGCGGTGCTCGTGGCCTGTGGTTCTGTCCGCTGTTCCGGTCGGCCCCCCATGAGTTGCGCAACGTGCGGGCGTGACGAGCGTTAGAGAGGACGAGGGCTCCGCCCTCCGTCCGTCACCCCGTGTGCCCGGTACGCGCCTCCACCCGGCGCCTGCCGGAGCAGGCAGGCGCGCTCCTGGGCGCGCCAGAGCAAACAGGAGCCCCGCATGCTGCGCCGTCTCGCCCTCACCGCCGTCGCGTCCCTCGCCGCGCTGTCCGCGGCCGCGCCCGCCGCCACGGCCGCGTCCCCTCTCATCCCGTTGCCTCCGCTCCCCGTACTCCAGGGGGACTGGCCCGCGGCGCGCGACACGGCGACCCGGCTCACCGTGACCGTCTCGGAGTCGGGCAACCCGACGGCCGACGGGGTCTTCGAGCTGGAGTGCGGCCCGGCGGGCGGCAGCCACCCCGAGGCACAGCGGGCCTGCGACCTGCTGGACGAGGCCGTGGAGTCGGGGGACAACCCCTTCGTGGCCACGGACCGAAACGCCATGTGCACCCAGCAGGCCGGCGGGCCGGCCACCGCCCGGGTGCGGGGCACCTGGCAGGGGGACGACGTCGACGCGCACTTCAGCCGGGCCAACGGCTGCGAGATCGCGCGCTGGAACAATCTCGTACCGGTGCTGCCCTCCGCGAGGTGACCGGCCCGTTCGCACCCCGCGTGGCTTCCGGGTCGGGCCCGGCGCCGTGCCACGTTCCACCGCGCGAGGTGCCAGGTTCTGCCCCGCGAGGTGCCAGGTTCTGCCCCGCGAGGTAGTCGGTCAGGCCCTGCCAGGTGACCCGTTCGGCCGCGCGAGGTGCCCGGTCCGGCCCGGCCAGATGCCCGGTCCTGCCCCCCGAGGTAACCGGTTCGGCGGGGCGTGCGCCGGGACTTCGGGATGGCCGGACGGCGCGCGCCGGGGCGTGTACGGGCGCCCCCGGAAGCCTCGCCGGCTGGTTCGGAGGGCGTTTCGGACGGCCTCCGGACCGGCCCCGGACGGCATCACCGCACGTCAGAGGGGGCGCTCGCCGTCACGACTTGGGCCACCGGCGTACACCGTGTGCACAGAACCTTGGTGAGAGCTCCCCCTCATCCGCCGCCCGCCATGCGCTCCCTGCCTTTAGACTCCTCCAGTGACAGCCTGAGGCCCGAGGGGCAGGATGGGGCCCGCTGTCGGCAAGGTGCGGTATTCAGGGAGGAAGCGTCTCGTGAGCAGCAGGCCATCCCGAGGCGCTGCTCGCCTCGCAGCCATACTCGACGCCCTTCCGGACGGGCTCCTGCTCGTCAACTGCAACGGCACGGTCGTCAACGCCAACACCATCGCCCTCGAAATGTTCGAGACCCCGGGCACCGCGCTCGTGGGACGAGGACTGCTCGATCTGCTTCCGGAGTTCGACTCCAGGCTGATCCCGGGGTCGATGCGCAGGCCGGACGCTGCGGACGAGCAGGGCAGGACGAAGCCTACGCGGATGATCGCGCGCCGTACCGACGGCACCGACTACCCCGTCGAGGTCACCAGTGCCTCGCTGGACAGCGGCCAGGCCGCCTACAGCGACATCCACTCCAGCTACACGGGCGACGAACTGCTCATGCTCGTCGTACGGGACCTCTCCGGCACCGTCGACACCGAGGCCGAGCTGGCCCGCTCGCAGCGCCAGACCGAGATGATCCTGCGGGCCGCATCCGAGGGCGTCGTCGGCACGGACACGGACGGCCGGGTCGTCCTGGTCAACCCCGCCGCCGCCCACATCCTCGGCTTCCGCGCCAGCGATCTCGGCGGCCAGGAGCTCCACCCGCTGATCCTGCACTCACGCGCGGAGGGCGACCCGTTCCCGTACGAGGAGTCGCCGCTCGCCGACACCCTGCGGTCCGGCCGCAAGCACCGGGTGCGCGGTCAGGTGCTCTGGTCCAAGGGCGGCGACCAGGTCCCGGTGGACCTGACGACCGCCCCGGTGCGCGACGGGGACCAGCTGGTCGGCGCCGTCATGACGTTCACCGACCGCAGGCCCTACGAGGAACTGACGCAGCAGCACACCGAGGAGGTCTCGGGGCTGACAGAACGGCACGCCGCCGAGATCGCCGAGCTCACCGAGAGCCACCGCGCGGAGGTCACCGCGCTCACCGAACGGCACGCGGCGGAGACCTCCGACCGGACCGAGCGGTACGCCTCCGAGCTGGAGGAGCAGACGGAGCGTCTGACCGGTCTCGGCGAGCGGCACACGCAGCTGACCGCCGTGCTCGGCGAGTCCCTCCGCGGACCGCTGGAGGAGCTGCGCGGCGAACTCTCGGCCCTCGCGGCCGACCCGGCCGGCCAGCTCTGGCCGGAGGCCAACCAGATCCTTCACCACCTCGCCGCGGGCTATGCGCGCATGACGACGCTCGTCGACAACGTACTGAGCTACCAGCGCCTGGACACCGGCGCCGAGGAGCTCGTCAAGCAGGCCGTGCTGCTGGACTCCGTGGTGACCGCGGGCATCGACGGTGCCGTCGAACTGATCGGTCCGGGGCGCGCGCAGTTCGCGGTGCACGCCCCGCCGATCGAGGCCGAGGTCGACGCGGGCCGGCTGATCACGGCGCTCGCCCATCTCGTCGCCGACGTCGCCGGAGTCGACTCGACCGGCAAGGCCAGGCCGGTGCCGGGCGGCGGCTACGTCGATTCCACGGTCGTCGTGGCCGCGGCGCAGCGCGGTGACGTCGTACGGATCGAGGTGCGCGGGCCGTTCGCCGGGGGCGACCCCGTGCACGTGCCGATCGTGCGCGGGATCGTACGCGCGCACGGCGGTGTGCTCCAGACGCACGAGATGCCCGGGATGAGCGGCAGCGCGTACGTCCTGGAGGTGCCGCTCGGCGCGGGTACCGGCACCATCGCGCAGGAGCCGCCCCCGGTGTCCGAGGAACCGGCCGTACCGGAACCCGCCCCGCAGCAGCCCGCCCCGCAGGGTGGCCGGCGCCGGGCGCGCAGGGCGTCGACGGACGCCTTCCTGGACAGCCCCGTCGACGCGGGAGGGGCCGCAGGTCCTGAGTCCGGTGACACGGCGGCCTCCGAGCCGACCGGGCGGCGCAGGGCACGCCGTGAGTCCACGGCCCCGCAGGAGCCCCAGCCGGAAGAGGACATGACCCCGCCTCGACGGAGCGAGGGCTCCGGTCGCAGGCGCGGCCGGCCCAGTCCCGCGGAGACGGGCGGGGAGCCCCGGCAGGCACTGGCGCTCCCCGCAGCGGCCCCTTCCCCCTCGGAAGGGTCCGTCGTCACGGCGGCCGAGGGCGCGCAGGGCGGTGGCGGCCGCCCGCAGCGCGGGCAGACCGTGCCGCCCCAGGGTGTGCCCCAGAACGCCTCCGCCCCCCAGCACCTCTCCGCCCCGCAGGGCGGCGGCCGACCCGCGCTGCCTGCCCTCGCCTCGCCCGAGGCCCGGAGCCAGAGCCACGACCCGGCCTCTGCCCAGCACCCCGCCCAGGCGCAGGCGCCCGGGTCCGGGCAGCTGGAGCAGTCACGGCCGGGGCAGACGGGACATGCGGGGCAGCCGGAGCAGCAGCCCAGGGGGCGGCGCGCCCGCCGGGCCCTGGCCGCAGCGCAGGAACGCGCCGCCGCGGCCGAGCCCTCGGGGCCGCGTACCGCCTTCGCGCTGCCGCCCGCCGCCGCGGACCGGATCCCGCCGGTGGCCCCGGGCCCGCCCCTCGTGGCACCGCCGTCCGCCGCGCCCCCGGCCTCGCCCGCCCCACAGCAGGCCCCGGCTCCCCCGGGCACTGAGCCGCTCCCGGCCGTGGACGGCCCGCTGCCCGAGCGCCACGACGCCGTACGGACCACCCCGGACGCCGACCACACCCCGCCGCAGCCGCACCCCGTGCCGTCCGGCCGCCGCAGGGCACGGAACCCTGAGCCTCCGGAGGCGCAGGTCCGGCCCGGTCACCCCGTTCCCGGGCAGCCGCTGCCCGCGGTGCCTCCGCAGCCCGACTGGGCGCAGCCTGGCGTGCCGGTGCAGGATCCTGCCGCACCGGTGCACGAGGACGGCGTGGGCCCGGCCGCCGACGAGGCCTGGGCGGCCCCCGGCGCCACCACGCACACCACGGGCACCGTCGCCGCTCCGGCCGGTCCCGCGGCGGCCGGAGCGGGACCGGCCGGTCCCTCGCCGGAAGCAGCGTCCGTACCCACGTCGCCCGCGCCGGGGCCGCATCCGGCCGACAGCGACGCTCCTTCCGCCGTCCGGGACGCGCGGCGTCAGCCGCTGCCCGCCGAGGCGCCCATGCCGGCGTCCTCGGATTCGACCCAGGGCCGTGCGTTCAGCGTGCGGACACTGGGGCAGGGCGTGCCCTTCGCACAGCACCTCGCGCATCAGCAGAACCAGACGCTCGGCGGTGCCGGGCGGCGCCGTAAGCTCGCCGCCCCGCCCGAAGCCGAGCCCCCGGCCCCGCCCGTCGTGGCTCCCGTGCCGCCGCAGCCCGCCCCGGCCCCTGTTCCGCCGCAGCCCGAGGGCACCCAGGGCAGCACCGTGCAGGGCTCAGGTTCCAGCAGTCTGCTGTCCCCGCCCGCGTCCGAGGGGCGCGCGTACGCGATAGGGGCACCCGACGCGGGCGCCGAGGGGCCTGAGCCGCTGGACGGGCCCGGTGGGGCAGTCGAGGTGGCGAACCGTCCGCAGCCGCAGCCCGTCGACGACGAGCTGCCCCCGGAGCCGCTGGACAACCCGAGGCGGCTGCTCGTCTGGCCCGCTCCTGACGTCTCCACCCAGCAGGCCCTCAGCGACCGCGGCTACCGTCCGGTGATCGTGCACTCCCGCGAGGAGGTGGACGCCCAGATCGCGGCGTTCCCCGCCGCGCTGTTCGTGGACCCGCTGACCGGGCCGATCACCCGTACGGCGCTGCAGTCGCTGCGTCAGGCGGCCGTGGCGGCCGAGGTCCCGGTGCTGGTGACGGCCGGCCTGGGGCAGGCGACCAGGGAAGCGGCGTACGGCGCCGACCCGGCGGTCCTCCTCAAGGCGCTCGCCCCGCGCGACAGCGACCAGCACCCGCCGAGGGTCCTGGTGATCGAGGAGCACGAGGAGGTCTCGCTGGCGCTGACGGAGACGCTGGAGCGGCGCGGCATGCAGGTCTCCCGGGCGTCGGGCGACAGCGAGGCGGTCGACATCGCCACCCGGATGCGGCCGAATCTGGTGGTGATGGACCTGATGCAGGTACGCCGCCGACGCGCCGGGATCATCGACTGGCTCCGCGCGAACGGCTCGCTGAACCACACCCCGCTGGTCGTCTACACCTCGGCCGGCATGGAGGAGGCGGACCTGCCGAGGCTCGCCTCCGGCGAGACGGTGCTCTTCCTGGCCGAGCGCTCGACGAGTGACGAGGTGCAGTCCAGGATCGTGGATCTGCTGGCGAAGATAGGGACGAACTGACGCCCGGCCCGACACCTGACGCCCGGCACCCGGCACCCGACGCCCGGACAGCATCGGGCGCATACGACGAGGGCGGTACGGATCTTCCCGTACCGCCCTCGTCGTGTCCGCCGGCCGTCTCAGAGCTGCGTGATGTCCAGCTCGCCGTCGGCGTACCGCCTGCGGATCACCTTCTTGTCGAACTTGCCCACGCTCGTCTTCGGCACCGCCGGCACGATCGTCCAGCGCTCCGGCAGCTGCCACTTGGCGACGGACCGGGCGAGGAAGGTCCTGAGCGCCGCGTGGTCGGCGGTGGCGCCCTCCTTGAGGACGACGGTCGCGAGGGGGCGCTCTCCCCACTTCTCGTCGGGGACGGCGACGACCGCGGCCTCGGCCACATCCGGGTGCGCCATGATCGCGTTCTCCAGGTCGACACTGGAGATCCACTCACCGCCTGACTTGATGACGTCCTTGGCCCGGTCGGTCAGCGTGAGGTAGCCGTCGTCGCTGATCACGCCGACGTCGCCGGTCTTCAGCCAGCCGTCCTCGCTGAACTTGTCCTCGGGGCGCAGGTCCCCGCCGTCCGCACCGCCGTAGTACGCACCGGCGATCCAGGGGCCACGGACCTCGAGCTCACCCGCCGATTCGCCGTCCCACGGCAGCTGTTCCCCGCCGGGGCCGGTGAGACGCGCCTCGACACCGGCCGGGAAGCGGCCCTGGGTGACGCGGTACGGCCACTCCTGCTCCTCGGTCAGTCCGGCGGGCGGGTTGGACATGGTGCCGAGCGGCGATGTCTCCGTCATGCCCCAGGCGTGGCAGAGGCGGACACCGAGCTTGTCGTACGCCTCCATCAGCGAGGGCGGACAGGCGGCTCCGCCGATGGTGACACGGGCCATGGAGGAGAGGTCGCGCGGCTTGTCGGTGACCTCGGCCAGCAGTCCCTGCCAGATGGTGGGGACCGCCGCGGCGTGCGTCGGGCGCTCCTGCTCGATCATGTCGGCGAGGGGAGCCGGCTGCAGGAAGCGGTCGGGCATGAGCATGTTGACGCCGGTCATGAACGTCGAGTGCGGCAGCCCCCAGGCGTTCACGTGGAACTGCGGCACGACGACCAGCGTCGTGTCCTTGTCGGTCAGCCCCATCGACTCGGACATGTTGACCTGCATGGAGTGCAGGTAGATGGAGCGGTGGGAGTAGACGACGCCCTTGGGGTCCCCCGTGGTGCCCGAGGTGTAGCACATGGCGGCTGCCTGGCATTCGTCCAGCTCGGGCCAGTCGTAGACCGTGGGGCGGCCGGCGATCAGCTCCTCGTACTCGTGCACCCGGGGCGCGGCGCCGTCGAGCACGGAGCGGTCGCCCGGCCCTGACACCACCACGTGCTCGACGGACGGCAGGTGGGGGAGCAGCGGCGCGAGCAGCGGCAGCAGCGAACCGTTGACGAGGACCACCTTGTCGTCGGCGTGGCCGACGATCCAGACCAGTTGCTCGGCGGGGAGCCGCAGATTGAGCGTGTGCAGCACGGCGCCCATCGAAGGGATCCCCAGATACGCCTCGACATGCTCGGCGTTGTTCCACATGAGGGTCGCGACGCGCTGGTCGCCGTCGACCCCCAGCTCGTCACGGAGGGCGTGCGCCAGCTGCGCGGCACGCCTGCCGATCTCGGCGAAACTCCGCCGGTGCGGCTCCGGCTCGCCGGTCCAGGTCGTCACCTGCGACTTCCCGTGGATGGTCATCCCATGGGTCAGGATGCGGGTCACAGTCAGCGGTACGTCCTGCATGGTGCTCAGCACGGCGTCCTCCCGGTGGGCGCTACGCGGCGGTAGGTATGCGCTGATTCTGCGCACATACCACGCGGTATGTCACTACTCCCGGGAGTACGAATCGATGTCGGCCCGTAGAAGCGGACCGCGGAAGACCTGCGGAACCGGGCCGTAGGAAGCCCGCAGAACCGGTCCGTGGAAGGCCTTCAGACCCGGACCGTGGGAGGCCTGCGGAGAAGACCGGGAAGGGGCAGGGCGCCGGTCAGCGGACCGGAGTGAGCTCGGGGTCCTCGCGGAGCTTTCCGAGCGCCCGCGACACGGCACTCTTGACCGTACCGACGGACACACCGAGCACCTCGGCCGTCTGGACCTCGCTCAGGTCCTCGTAGTACCTCAGGACGACCATGGCCCGCTGGCGGTCCGGAAGCTTCAGCACGGCGCGCCACATCGCGTCGTGCAGCGACTGCTGCTCGGCCGGGTCAGGCGCGTGCACCGCCTCCTTCTCGGGCAGCTCCTCACAGGCGAACTCGTCGACCTTCCGCTTGCGCCACTGCGAGGTGCGGGTGTTCACCAGGGCGCGGCGGACATATCCGTCGAGCGCCCTGTGGTCCTCGATCCGCTCCCAGGCGACGTACGTCTTGGTGAGGGCGGTCTGCAGCAGGTCCTCGGCGTCGCTCGGGTTCGCGGTGAGGGAGCGTGCGGTGCGCAGCAGTACGGGGCCCCGGGCCCGCACGTACGACGAGAACGACGGGTAACGGCGGTGTCCGGCGGTGGCAGCGACCGCCCTGGAGGCGCCGGTGCAGACTGGCGTGGTCATAACCTCCACGCTAGGAGCGGGCACGGACGACGGGATCGGCCCCAGGTCCCGAAGCCACGTCCGCCTCAGGTTGTAGGGGCCGACCGGGCTCCACCTCCTGTAGGTGGAGGGAGGACCCGGTCGCGTCAGGGTCCTCACCCCGAGGCCCCGGGGGCGCGCCTCCGCCTTCGGCACGGAGGCGGCCCGTGCGGTGGCGCCGTGACCGCCGCCGCACGGGCCCGCCCCGCTCAGCTCACCAGAGCGGCGTGAAGTTCACCGCGACGATGTCCGTGGACTGGTCGATCGCCGTGAACGCCGACCGGTTCACCTGGGCGGAGTTGCTGTGGTTGGAGGCTCCGAGGCCGACGGCCTGCTGCTGCGACGTGGACGAATTACCGGAGTTGCTCCCGCCGACACCTCCGGATCCGATGGTCGCCACCGCCGCGTTCGATCCGTCGTCCGCGAACGAGCCGTTGTCGGCCACCGCGACCCCTCCGAACAAGGCTGCGGCGAGAGGCAGAGCTGCGACAGCGGCGAGGGCGCGAGCGGTACGGATACTTGCCATGTCAATTCCTCCAGGAACGGAAAACGCTGCTTGATACGGCTGGTTGATACGGCTGGTCCGAAGCAGTTGGCCGACCGCCTCGGTACTGATCACGACGTCGCGGGAGCAAAACTTCCCACCGCATCCCCGGCGAACCGCCCATGGCGCGCACTTCCCCCTCACGTATGACGAACAGCCGATAAACCTCCCGCGCCCGGAGAAGCGTTCCGCCCCGTGCGGGACCCGGCGACCTCCCGGGCGAACCCAGCCACCCCCTTCCCTTCTTCGAACACTTGTACGAACATGGCCTCATGGCCACCACCGACCGGCAGACCGCCACCCTGGCGCTGGCCCACGCGCTCTCCGCCGCCGAGCGTGGGCTCCCCGTCTTCCCACTGTCCGCCACCAAGCTCCCCGCACTGCGCTCACCGCATCACGGCGAGGACCCTCCCGTGCACTGCCGGGGCGCCTGCGGACTGCCCGGTCACGGAGTGCACGACGCCACCACCGACCCCGCCGCCGTCCGCGCGCTCTTCGCCGCGGCACCCAGGGCCACCGGTTACGGCATCGCCTGCGGGCGGGAGCCGCACCGCCTCATCGGTATCGACCTCGACATCGACACCGCCCACGGCAACGACTCGGTCGCCGCACTCCAGCACCTGGCCCTGCAGCACCTGTTCACGATCCCGGCCACCGTCACGGTGCTCACGCCGAGCGGCGGCCGGCACCTCTGGCTGACGGGCCCGTACGGCGTCCCCGTACCCAACTCCGCAGGCCGCCTCGCTCCCGGCATCGACGTACGAGGAGCGGGCGGCTACCTGGTCGGCCCGGGCTCGGTCACGACCCACGGCAGATACCGGCTCGCCCCCGGCACCGCCCACCTCGCGCCGGCCCCCTGCCCCCGCGCGCTCCTGCGCCTGCTCACACCACCGCCGCGCCCCCGCCACGCGGCCGCCGGCGAGGCCGCACCCACCCGGCAGGGTCAGGGCCTGGTCCAGTTCGTACGCGCCGCACACGAGGGCCAGCGCAACACCCGCCTGTTCTGGGCGGCCTGCCGGGCATACGAACACGGCTTCGGCGAGGCCCTCGCGGACGCCCTCACCGACGCCGCGCTCGGCACGGGCCTCACCGAACAGGAGGCCCGCGCAGCGATCGCGTCGGCCGCCCGCCTGACCGATCCACGACGCACTCCCTGACCTCGGGGCGCGCCGGTACCGCTTCCGCTCACCCGAGCCCGGTCCGCTGCAACGCGGTCGCGGGGCTCGCCCGGTACGTCTCCATCGCGGCTTCGGCCCGTTCCGCCTCCCCCTTCGCCGCCAGCGCGTTGGTGGCGGAGTTGAAGCGTTCCATCGACGTGGGACGGTCAGGTCCCAGGACGTACTCCTTGAGGGTGCGGCGGTCGAGGACCAACGGGTCCGTGTGCGGGGCGCGGACGGAGTCGAGGATCTCCGGGAGACGGGTGCACGCGCGGTCGAGGAGGTAGGCGCCGCCCGCAGTGGTGTAGGCGGCCCGGAACTCGTGGTCGGGCAGGTCACTCGCGTTCGTGAGGACGTACGGCTTGAGGCTGGCCACGAAGTCGGCGACCACCGAGGAGACATCGCTGATGAGCATGTCCGCCTGGTTGAAGCACTCGTAGAGATTCGGCAGCTGCTCGACGATCACGTTGTGGCGGACGGCACCCTGGCTCTCCCAGAAGATCCGGTGCCACTCGTCGCGCAGCTCCTGCCACTCGGCCGCCCCGGCACGGTCGGGGACCCGGGCCTCGCGCATCTGCTCGGCGTCGTCCTCGCCGTCGTGCCGGCCGGCCAGTTCGTCCAGGCGGGCCTGGAGCTCCCGCAGACGGGGTCGTACGGCGGCTGCCGCGGCCTCCGCCCGCACGGGGTCGCGCCGCTCGTTGTCCGCGTACAGCAGCTCGCGGATCGCCCGGTCGGCGGCCGCGGCCTCGTCCGAGCGCTTGCCGGTGAGCGGGTGCGGCTTGTAGATGACGCGTACGTTCTCCGCCAGGAGCTTCTCGATGAGGGGTACGCCCATCGGGATCAGAGAGGTGTGGCAGTCGTCGTCGCTCCAGCCCTCCCAGGTGGGCGCGTAGAGGACGACCGGCAGAGGGCCGGGGACATGCTCGGTGTGCAGGCGGATCGGGGACAGCTGCGGGCGGCCCACCTCCACGATCGCGCTGTCACTGATCGCGTGCCGCACCCGCTGGTAGCGGTCCCGGCCCGCGCGGCCGGCCACCCAGATCTCGTCGTACACCTTGCTGACCCGGTTGCTGCTGGCGAGCTTGTCGCTGTCGCCGTGCCCGATGAAGACATGCTTGGCCTCGGCCACGCGGAGCATGTGGACGTTCTTGCCCGCGTTGCCGGGATACAGCACGACCCGGACGCCGGGCAGTTCGAGCTCGGCCAGGTCGTCGGCCTTCGGCACGCAGACCACCGGAATCCAGGTACGGCTCAGGTAACGGAACGAGGCACGCTCCCGAAGGATGATCACCGGACGGAGGTCCAGCTGTTCGAGCGTCTCGATCCACATGTTGACCTGGTACATGAAGTCACGGGAGACGGCCGCGAAGCTGAAGTAGAGCGCCACCTCGGGCCGGTATCCGTCCAGCCGACGGTTGACCTCGGCGAACACCTCGTCACGTGCGGGCATCCGGTGCACCTTGCGGTACTGGCCCACCAGCGCGAGGACGGCCACCAAGGTCACAACGACGGTGAGCGCGTAGCCCGCGTAGGCCGACTCCCAGGTGCCGGCGGCGAGCGCGACAAGGAGGCCGGCGTGGGCCGGGAGGTCCAGGTGAAGGAGCTTGCGCAAGTGGCGCCTGTACAGCACCGCGGGCGGCTGCTGAGGTATCGCCAACTCGCTCAGGTCGAGGTTGCGCACCACCAGCGGCAGCACCCGGCGCCTGCGGATGGCGTGGTGCACCGCCGTGTACAGCGTCATCATCGCGAAGTGACCGCTGAAGACGGCGAGGGCTGCGACCAGAACCGCGCCCGGCGCGTCCATCCGGCTGGCCAGGGCGAACAGCATCGCCGTACGGACCGCGAACCGCATGGTGCGATCGAGATGCAGTGTCGCCAGCCTGCGCACGAAACCCGGAGCCCGCACATGCAGGACCTCGTCCACCACATACGTCACGGCCGCCGCCGCCACGAAGCCCCACAGGGACGGCACCAGTGCGAAAACCGGCAGCGCGACGAAACCGACGCCGAACAGCAGCACAAGGAGCAGGTCGATCACCCCGCGCACACGCAGGACTTCACACAACCGGCGGATCATCATGGGCAGGCTTCCTCTTGCGAGACGTTCACCCAGACGCAGATGGGGCGAACTGGCATACACCAGTTCGACTCACGAGGAAGGTTAAGAGTTGTACACCTGACTCACAGGAAAAATTCATCTTCTGTTGGCAATGCCAGGGTCATGGGCAGAGGCGTGGGGAGACAGACGGCGATACAGACAGAGCGCATGCGGGAGGGGCACCCCTGGTTCGGAGTGCCCCTCCCGCATGCGCTCATTCGGACTGGCGGTGGGTGTGGGATTTGAACCCACGGTGACATCGCTGCCACGACGGTTTTCAAGACCTTTTACCGGTCAGGGGCGGTACGGGCTCCGCCGCAGGTCAGGCGGCAGTTGGAGTCCCAGCGGAGCCGTCGGCGTCGTCGTCGTGCCCCTTACGTGCCCCATCGGCCGACCCACCCCGGTTTCCATGGTGCGTCAGCAGTTAGTAGAGAACAGCGTGTCTACCTCAGCCTCAGTGATGTCGTTGCCATGCTCCGTCGTGGACAGCACAGCCATGAGCGCCGCTACCGCGCCCGTGGAGTCTCGGTTGTACATCGAGCACATCCGCAGACGGTCGGCGTCAGACAACGTCAGCCACGCCATGTCCAACGCGAGCGGCGGCTCTTCGTACCCTGCATCATCGCTGTCGTCGTAGTCGCTGTCGTCGTAGTCGGCGCCAATCTCGGCCTCGGCCTCTTCCCGAGCGGCGGTCACCTCATCGACCATCTCGTTGTAGGCCTTGACTCGTCCCCGATCCAGCTTCCCGTCCACGCAGTCCGGCTTCTTCTCCACGCCGTGAAACTCGATGGCCCAGAAGGGATCGTCGTCCACGTCCACGTAGTCGGTCGTGGCCCAGCAGACCGTCCATGACTCGTAGCCTTCCAGCGGCGCTTCGTCACCGACAGTCAGCAGTTCTGCCGTACCGCCAGCCACGTACCCCTTCGGGATGTGGTAACCAGCCTTCTCGGCCGCCTTGGCCGCTTCGGCGAGCGTCTTGCCCGTCTGGTCGGCCAGCTTCGGCTCCGGCAGAGTCTCGGCGCATCCGGTGAGCAGCAGGGCTGCAACCAGGACAGCCGGGACAAGTCGCTTCGCAGAGACAGATTTCATGGGCGGAACGCTAGCCGAGAAAATACCCCAAGAGAGACTAATCAGACATAATGCCTTAGTCAACTTGCAGCACTTATCGGATGGTTGGCCTGCCCATGAAGGAAACCCCCAGAGAGGACGATCAGCGTAGCGCTCCATTCCACGAGCGCATGCGAGGTCAGCATGACGCCCCTGGTCGAAGGACCAGGGGCATCACCCTATGCGCATGTATCAGCGAGCCTCGCCCACCTCAGAAGAGCCAAACTCATCCTGCCCGCCGAGCCATGCATCAGCAGCCTCAGCCACCTGGCCATCTCGACCGACGACGGGCCGGGCGTAGTGCCGGGTCGTAACGCTCGCGTTCGAGTGGCCCAGCCGGTGCGCGGCAGTCATCACCCCGTACCTGTCGGCAACCCATGTGCCGTGCGAGGCGCGGAGATCATGCGGAGTGACGTCGGTCAGCCCGGCCTCCGCCACAGCGGGGTCGAAGTACGCCTTTCGCCACTGGTTGTACCGCAGAGGCTTGCCACCGGGCGTGACGAAGAGGAGAGCGTCCTCCCCGCCGGGCAGCGTCTCCAAGTGCCGGCCGATCCGCGCCGCGAGTGACGGCCCGATCCGCAGGACCCGCTTCTGATGGGACTTGGGAGTGTCGAAGACCAGGGTGCCGTTCGCTTCGGCCAGGTTCTCGTCGACGAGGACCAGGCCGCCGGACACGTCGATGTCCACTCGCCGCAACGCGAACGCCTCACCAACCCTCAGACCCGCGTAGGCGAGCAAAGAGATCAGCAGGTCATGCGGTTTCGTTGCGCTCCGCACAATCCGTGAGGCTTCCAGCGAGGTGAGGATGTGCGGCTCGGTCTGCGGCATGCGAGGCAGCTTCACGCCCCTGCACGGGGTCTGCCCGATCATCTCGTTGTCGACGGCCGCCCGCATGATCTGCGAGAGCACCCGGTAGGCCTGCCTGATCCGCGAGGCGCTGAGACCGCGGGTCTTCATCGCACCGACCCATTCGACGATGGTGATCGGCCGGAGGCTGGAAAGCTCACGGTCACCGAGCGCCGGAACGATCAGCGAGTTGATCAGGGATCGGTACGACGCCTGTGTCTTGTGCTTGAGCTGCGGGGAGACAGCGGTGAGCCATCGTGCCGACCAGTCGATGACGGTGGTCTTCCCCTCAGCGGGATCGACCCAGCGGCCCTCCTCCATCTCGATGCGCTTCCGTGCCAGCCAGCGATCGGCGTCCGTCGTTGTCGCGAACGTCTGATCAGCGGCACGCAGCACGCCGTCAGGCCCCGGATACCGAGCCTGGAACCGGCCGGACGGCAGCTTCCGGATCCGGCCGAAGGCGCGGCGGGCTTTACGCTTGGCGGGCATCAGGCAGCCCTCCGGTACGGGTACGCGGACGCGGGCCGCAGGACGATCGGCGCCACCGTGTGGGCACTGACGTACTCCTCCACGGCGCTCTCGGGGATACGGACATGTCGGCCGACCTTGACGAACGTGATGCGGCGTTCCTCGATGAGCCGGCGAGGGAAGCGGAGACCGGTTCCGAGGCGTTCGGCGACCTGGTTCACGGTGAGCAGTCGGTCCGCCACGGTCACCACTCCCCCTCGTTGGCAGTGCGCTCCTTCAGTGCATCGCGGGCGGTCTCGCGGTTGGTCTGGAGGTCACGGGCGATGGTGGCGGCGAGAGCTCCTTCGCCGGGGGTGTGCCCGTGGCCGACGTACTGCCAGTCGGTCAGGACGAGGACGGTGTCCGGTTCACGGTCGGCCAGGCCAAGGACCGTCGCTTCCTGCGTAGCGCGGTAGTCGGCGCGTTCCTGGCGGAGGGCACCGAGGGTGGTCGAGTACGTGCGGGACTTGGACGAGAAGTGGCCGCGAAATCCGAGCATGTGAGCCCAGGCCCAGAGGCGCCGGTCCGGATAGAGGCTGTCGAGCTCACGGCATGCGGTGATGAGCCGACGGGTGTGATCGGGAACGCGGTGGCGGTCGAGTTCGGCGAGCTCACCGATACGGCGGTCCAGGGTGCCGGTGTTCTCGGCGGCTTTGGTGGCGTACTTGGCCACGTACGAGGCGACCGCCTGTTCGGTGACATCTGAACCGTCGCCGAAGGCCTTGACGGGGCGGACATCGAGCTGTCGGCCCCATCGAAAGGTCCGGAACGGCTGTTCACCGGCAGCCGGGACGGAGACCGACGTGTATGAGTGCGCGGCTGCGGCGCGTATCGCGTCGGTGAGGAGATCGACCGTGGCCCACGCGGGCGGCGGCGTACGAGGTCCCTCGGGGCCGTCGAGACGTACGACGGCGTGGAAGTGGAGGGCTCCGCGCTTCTGGAATTCGGCGACCTTGCCGAAGGAGACGCGGAGATGGTCGCCCAACTCACGGCGTGGGATGCCCGCGTGGATGGCGAGTTCGCGGCGGAGTCTGGTGGTGAAACGCTGCCAGAGCTCCCCGGCGTGGTTGTTGAAGAGCACGGCGCCCGCGTAGTCGTAGGTCTCCGGATCAAGGGCGGAGCCCAGGTACCCGGAGTCCGAGGCGTGCGCGGTGCCGCACCGGCAGGTGCCCCGGTCGGGGCGGTTGTGGACGGGGCCGAACGACGGTGCGGTGAGGGTGGCGAAGACGCGCGGGTGGTCGCGGACGGCGGTGGTGATGTCTCGGCGGTCGTCTCCGGCGAGGCCGGCACGGATCAAGTGGTAGGTGTCGCCCGCGTAGGTCCAGGCGCAGGAGGGGCAGCGGGAGGCGCGGCGGTTGCCGCAGGCGATGCGGAGGCGACCGCCTGGCTCGTACGCGGTCGAGTAGCGGTGCAGGGTCTCGCCGGTGGTCTTGTCCTTGTGGGTTACCCAGCCGCTCAGATGGACGGGGTCGGCACAGCCGCCGGTGCGGCGGATCTGGTCCTCCCAGCGGGTGTAGTCGGAGGCCGAGGCCACCCGGAGGACGTCCCCGAGGACGGTCGGGTCGAGCTGTGGGGCGGGCATGGACCGCTTCTGCTTCGAGAGTGAGGGCCGGTGGGCCATGCTGGGGGTTCCTTCCGGTTGCGAGATCGATCGGTGGGCACGGCTCCCGGGCGGCGGATGCTTGGCGGTATCGAGGCCGCCCGGGGGCCGGTCAGCGGCGTTTGGCGTCGGACGCGATCAGGGAGCGCAGGACGACCGCGCAGACGGCGACCGATGCGCTGGTGACGGCTACCGCCAGGAGCAGCGAGACCAGGACGGTGCCGACGACCAGGGCGACGGCAGTACCGGCACCGACGAGCGCGACCGCGGTGCCGGGGGTCAGCTGTACGACCGGACGGGACGGCTCAGGGGCGGCGGCGGGTGCCGGGGCAGGCGTGCCCGGCGTGATGGTGGTCGGCTGGACGACGGCGGGCGGGGTGACCAGGCCCGAGGGCTGCGGCATGGTCGGGATCTCGGGCTGGAACATGGTTGGTTCTCCTCTCCCGGGCGCGGGTTACTTGACTGCGGTGTCGATGACGGAGGCGAAGAGGCTGTCGGCGAGGAGGTAGCCGCCGAGGAGAAGTACGCAGATCAGCCACACCGGCGGACGGAAGAGCTTGATGCCGAGGTAGCCGACAACCAGCAGGGCGATCCAGAGGGGGACGTCCATGGACGCTGACTCCTAACGGACGGTGCAGCGGTGGGTACGGGCGGCGAGTTGGGCGGCGGTCCGGCTGGAGTAGTCGGCCGACCAGCCGCAGCGGTCGGCAGTGCAGACGGCAGTGTGGGCGGTGCGGCCGGTGCGGTCGCGGTGGGTGCCGATCCGCACGGGGCCGATACGCATCACGGAGTGGAAGCTGTCGCGGGCGGGCATGCCGGTCAGTCCCTGTCGGTCGTCGGGTCGGTGTACTGGGCGCGGATGCTGCGGGCGGTGGCCGGGTCATCGATGCGCCGTGCAGCTTCCTCGGCGAGCAGGTGGGCGAGGAAGGGGCGTCCGGCTGCGGCCATCTCACGCGCTCCGTCGAGGTAGTCGGCCACGGTCAGGTCGGCGGGATCGTGGGTCATCTCAGTTCTCCTTTGCGGTCAGCTGAGGCGGGCGGCGATGGCGTCGGCAAGGTGGGGCGGAACGCCGAGGCGGGAGCGGAGGGTGTCGGTGTCGATCGGTGATCCGGTACGGGTGCGGTACTCGTCGGCGACCTTGCGGGCGTGGTCGATCAGCACGGCGGGGACGGGCGGATCCGGGGACGGGGCCAGGGCCGAGGACAGGGCCGTTGTCGCAGGGGGTTCATCGGCCGGGGATGAGGTCGGGGCGGCGTCAGGCACACGCGTTGGCCCGACGTCCTCCGTCTCCGTGACGGCGGCTGGTAGAACCGGCTCCGGCTCCGGCTCCGCCTTTCCCGACGAGTGGGCGAGGAGAGTGCCTCCGAGGAAGGCGAGTGCGGGCCATCCGGCGATGCCGAGCCGGAGCGACGCCGGCGGGTCGGCCAGGTCGAGGAACCCGGCGGTGGCGACGTTGGCGCCGAGCGAGGCGAACAGGGCGATCAGGAACCAGCACCAGGCCAACCGGGACGGACCCTCACTGCGCAGCCGACGCCAGGCGGCGACAAGGAGCAGGTCGACGCTGACCGGGTAGGCCCATGCCTTCCAGCCGTCCTGTCCGGCCGCGGCAGCGAGGTCGTGCAGGTGGGCGAAGGACAAGGCTCCGGCGATGACCGCCTGGATCAACACCGCGTCGATCCGGAGACCGTGCCGGGCGCCCATCAGAAGTCCTCAGCGGGGTCGGAGTCGCCCGGGAACGTGCCCGGCGGCGGCTCCGGCAGCGACACGGCGAGGGACGGGCTGACGACGTCCACGAAGTCGAGGTCGGCGCCGGCCATGTCGGCGTACAGGGCGAGTTGGCCGAGCAGAAGCACGGTCCGGGCGAAGTCCTCGCAGTCGGGGCACATGGCGGTTCTCCCTTCTCTGGGCATGGCAGTGGTAGGGACCCGGCGCGAAGACGGTCACGCCTACCGGGTGGGGGAGAGATCAGGCGGTGGCCGGAGAGGCCTTCGCCGATGGCACAGGTTCGGTGGCGGTGCCGGTGGTGGGCCGGAAAGGGGCCAGCTCGGGCAGGTCCGGCGTCCTGTCGGCGTACCGGTTGCAGAGGTTCACGGCCTGGCGGAGCGAGGTGTGCGGAGCGCGGATGCGGTGCCAACCGCCGGACGCGTCACCCGCGATGGCGAGGCCTCGCAGTTCGGCGGGAATCTGGATGGCGGCGAGGACCGCGTCCGGGGCGATGTCGCCGAAGGCCATGTTGGCGGAGGTCTCGTCGTTGAGACGGTGGGCGGTGCGGCCGGTGAGTTGGGCACGGAGCATGGTGATGCCCTTGCCGAGTTCGGAGCCGAAGCGCTGTCCGCAGATTTCGAGGTAGATACCGGCGGCGCGGCCGAGCTGCGCGAGACGGACCAGGGCGGTGATGATGCGGTCCCGCCGCTTCTCCTCCTCCTTCGTTGCGTACAGAGCGAGTTCGGCCACCTCGTCGACCAGGACGACGACCGGGGTCGGGCGGAGCTCATCAGGCAGGTCCCAGACGTCGGCGGCGATCTCCGCGTCCGGCACATCGACGTTGATGCGCTGCTGGGTACGGATGAGACGGTAGACGTCCGCCATCCGCGCCACGAGTGCATCAAGGAGTTCGGCGGCGCTGTCCGGGCTGTCGGCCAGGGCTGAGAACCGGCGCGCCAGCGGGAAGAGTTCGACCCCCTGCTTGCAGTCGATGCCGACGAGGGCAACGTCCAGAGGAGCAAGGCCGGCGACCAGGTTGCGTTGGTAGACCGACTTTCCGGACTCCGTGGCGCCGAGGGTGAGGGCGTGAGGTATCGCGCGGTAGTCGCGGTAGTGCACCGACCCGTCCTCCCGAAGGGCGACCGGTACTCGCATCGCCCGAATCTCCCTCTCAGCGGGCATCTGCACCCGCTTGAGCACGTCGTATCCGGTCATCCGCACCTCGACGACACCGGACCGCACCTCACGCGCGGTCACGCCGAACATCGAGAACGAGTGCCGAAGCCGATCCGAGGCCGCGGCGATGTCGAAGACGTCCTGCCCGGGACGGAGCTTGAGTCGGAGGACCAGGCCGGTGCGAGTCGGCCGCAGTCGCCGGATACGCGGTGGGCGGGGCTCAGGTATCGGCCGGTTGGTGGCCCGAGCCAGAGATAACCGCCACCACGCCGGCGGAACGGTCAACCCGCACGCGTCCATGACCGAGCGGTACCGGACCAAGACCCGCATCGCGGCCAGAGTGACCCCGAAGGCCAGCCAGTACCAGGCGGGCCGCCGCCACCGCAGGAGACCCGCAGTAGCGACGACCAGCACCAGAGCGACCGTGAAGGCGGTCATGATCAGGCCGCCTTCGATCCTGTGGCGGCGAGTTCGGCGAGCGAGGTGACCGCGACCGCGCGGAACGCGATGCCGTGCCGCCGCTGACCATTGAAGTCGTTCTCCCACGGACGGGCGACCAAGCCGGTGAGCGCGACCGGCGTACCCATGGCCAGCTCACCGGTGATCCCGGGCTCCGGAACGGTGACGGACAGGATCTCCACCTCCTCGTTCGCCGCGAACATCACGTCCACGGTCATGAGCTGAGCACCGGTCTCCATGTCGGTGGCGATCTCACCGGTGCGGCGGTCACGGACCTTGACCTGCGGAGGCTTGGCGACCATCACGACAGCAGTGGAGGTGTCGACGGGAATCTGACGCACAGCAGATCACTCCTCTATAGATGTTGAACTCCGCCACTCATGTACATGAGTGGCATGAAGAAGAGTGCATGACTCCTGTACATGAGTCAACCCGCCGCGAAGAAGAACTCGCGACGGGTTGAGGGAAGTTGAGCGGACGTCAGTCGTCGGCAGGGATCCGGTACTCGAAAACGAACTGGTCAGCAGCCATGAGCGTGTCGCACACCTCGACCACCCGACCCGCGGTCGTACGGGCCTCCCGGATCAGGTGAACCACGGGCGCGCCAGGGCTGAGCGCCAGTTCCGACGCCTCCGACTTCGAGGCCGGGCGCGCTTGCAGCGTCTCGATGAACTCCGCGAACTCATGCCCGTGGTCTTCGAGTCGGGCGTAGATGCCACCGCCACCGGGGTTCTCGGCAAACAGCTCGGGGATCTCCTTCACCACGTCCCAGGGCAGGTACGACGAGGCCGTTTCCACCGGGGTGCCGTTGCGGAAGTAGAGGCGCCGGCGGGCCAACACCTGCGTACCGGCGGGAACGCCTAGGCGCTCGGCGGCGTCTTCGGGCGCGTCCATAGGACCGATGTAGAGGACGCTGACTTTGGCGGTGGCGCCGGACTGTGCGGACTCCGCGAGGTAGGCGGCCTGGCCCCCTTGCCGGAGCGAACGCCGGAAGCGATCGGAGGAGCGGTGCCGTACGGGGGGCCGGTTCTTCACGATCGAGCCCTTGCCGTGCCTGGTCTCGACGAGCCCGCTCGCCCGTACCTCGACCATGGCCTTGCGGATCGTCCCGCCGGAGACGCCGTAGCGGTCCACCAGCTCGGATTCGCTCGGCACCATGTCGCCGGCCTTGAGAACCCCCGCCCGGATCTGCTGCACGAGGTCATCAGCGATCTGCACATACCGAGGACCGGAACCGGCCCCTCCCGCCGCAGTTCCCATAGTCCTTCCCTGCCTCCTATGCTCCTCTACATGAGTCAACCACAGGCAGCGGCACCCACTCCCCTGCACTCCGTGTCCGTCGCCGGAGTAGTGGTGCGCGAGGACGGCCGCCTGCTGGCGATCCGCCGAGCCGACAACGGCACCTGGGAGCTCCCCGGCGGCATCCTCGAACTCAACGAGACACCCGAGGCAGGCGTTGCCCGCGAGGTCTGGGAAGAGACAGGCATCCACGTCGAGGTGGACCAGCTCACCGGCGTCTACAAGAACACGACCCGAGGCATCGTCGCCCTGGTCTTCCGCTGCAAGCCCTCCGGCGGCACCGAGCGCACATCAAGCGAGTCGACAGCCGTCTCCTGGCTCACACCCGACGAGGTCAGCGAGCGCATGTCCGAGGTCTACGCGGTCCGTCTCCTAGACGCCCTGGACGGCAACGGCCCTCACGTACGGAGCCACGACGGCAAGCAACTCATCACAGCGGGATAAGACTTTCTCTACTTCATCAAGGCACCCGGCTGCGCTCCGCTCCGCCGGGCGCGCTTCCCGGCTCTGGCTGCGCCCGCGCTCCTGCCTCCGGCCCGCTCGGCGCTGCCGCCGCCGACGCGCGCCCACAACTGGATAGGCCCGAGGGCATGAGACGAGAACCAAGCCCGCGGCTTCACGACGATGCCTCCGGCGGGGGCGCTCAGACTCCGGGATGGACAGGGCACCGTTCGCGAGTGCCGGCCGGAGTAGGGCGAGCGTCGTGGGGCTCCCACCCCGACCACCTTCGACCCAGGCAGAGCCGAGCAGTCGCGGCCCAGGGCGTCAAGGTCGTTCGTACAGTGGCGCGCTCCACCTTGACGCCCTGAACCACGACCGCTCCACGGAGTGTGGGTCGAAGGCGGACGGGATGGGAGCCGAGGCGAGTGGCGGGTTGAGGCAGGCCGTAAATCACTCGACAGCCGACTTGACTTGATCTCCCAAATCAAGTTCTATCGAGGTGCGGGCTGAACCTGTCCTCCTTGACAGGTGTAGGTCTGCGATCAGGGCCCTCCTTTACGGAGGGCCTCTTTCTTGCCTCAACGAGGCCAATGAACTATCCCGTCGGGGCGACTTGTGGAGACTTCAGCCAACACCCTGGACCCCAGTTCCCCCCACATCTTCTCGTTGCACACCGCTCCCGACCTCCCGTCTGGCGGCACAATCCTTCTATACGCGGCATAAGCGCACAGGTCCGCAAGCTGGATAAAATAGGAGTCATCAGACTTGCGCGAGATGGGGTCTTCTACGAAGTAGGGGGCCTGCACCAAAGCCCCGCGCGCATCCCAGCTGACCCTCCGAAACGCCCTGTGTAGGGACTTGATCTTCTTGTCCTCTCCCTCGTCATGCACGAGGGCAATCGGAACACTGGACTGCGTCGACCGCTCGCGCAGCCGCCCCGCCGTTGAACAGCCGCCGGAGGAGTACGTCTGGCGACTGGCAGCCGCGAAACCTCACGCACAGTCGCTCTCGTGGCGCGATCCATGCACAATCCGTGCCTGGTCTGACCCAACTAACTCTCGCTGCTTGGTCAGCCATCTCAGAGGTGGTGATACCGGAGCACTCAGCGGTCATCGACACCGGGGCCGGCCGAGCGGTGTCCCCGACAGCACTGCATCGGCCACCGAGTGGCTGAACTGCCCCTGCTGCTCGGTCACAAGTGATCTCTTTAGCGACGGGAACGAGGTGGCCTCCGGGTCCGCGAGACCGGGAACCGGAGGGGAACCCACGGGCGCTTACGGGCAGCGCGCGCTAAAGTGGTCTCGGAGCTGTGCTGAGCTCGGCATTGCCGAGTCTCGCACTGTCCCTCTCCGCGGCCGTCATCTGCAAGGTCTTGGCATCGAAGTTGAACGACAACGACCAGGGCATGGAGACGAACGAACGCGAGGAGAACCGCATGGCTGATGAACCGAAGTTGAGCAGGATGAAGCAGTGGGCTAGCGCTCTTTGTGACGTACTGGGAGACCTTGCAGTTGGCTTCGCGGGTGGGGCAGTGTCGAGCTGAGCACAGCTCCTTTGCTCGTCAGCCGCCACGCACAGCACGGCTGTGGGGGCAGCGCTGAGTGTCTAACTGCGTGACAACCACGTCGCACAACCACGAACGACTGTGGACGCTGGCGGACCATTAACGCAGTTGACAAGCGGAGCGGTCCACGGTCACCGACCGTCTCAAGTTGCTTCGGGACGAAGAGGTCACCACCCAAGGTCTCACCGCCATGCTTCCGTCGGACGCCTTGCTCCGGTCGACGGCATGGCAGCGTGGTTGAGGCCGGTGGGGGTACAGCGAGGTACACGCGTGCTTAGTCAGCTAGCTCAGCCGCCATCGTGGCTGACTGTCGTGGGCTAAGGTTCGACCTCCGATGGCCAGCCTCACTCCAAGGTGAAGTCGCGGCCGCTCTCCAATAAGGTGCGCTGCATGGCCAGCGACGCGCCGGCCTGTCCCGAGTGCGGCGCCCTGGGAACCGGCCCCGACAGCACACCGCGCAGTCCGTCTCCGGCTGCATCGAGCAGCTGACGGACATCCCGGAGCCGGGAGCGGTCGCCTACCGCACGGACGAGGAACACCACGACGCGAATCCCGGCTTCGAGTTCCCCGCGTCCTGGCACCGGGCCTGCATCACCAGGATCGCCCAGGCGGTGCCGGCTCTGCCCATCGCTTACGGCGACCAGGGCGAGCACGCCACGGCTGCACCTGCCTCCCGCACCGCGAAGCCCACGGCGCGGGAGGCACGATGAACGGGGATGTGTTCACTGCCCGTCCCGACCAGCGCAAGGCGGTCAACGCGGCCTTGGCGCAACTGGCGAGCGGCGCGCGGGCCACGACGCTCCTTCCCTTCTCCGGGAAGAAGCAGACGATGCCCGCCCCAGCCGGGGAGATGTACCTCGGCAGCTATCACGGTTCGGCTGCCCTCCTGGTGGCCGCCGCCTGACCCGCCTCGGCGACCTCGACAGTCAGCCCAAGGGCCGAAACAACCTTGACGAGGGTCGCCGTGGACACATCATCTCCCCGCTCGATGCGCGCGATCGTGGGCCGCGACACCTCGGCGCGCGCCGCTGTTTCCTCCTGAGACCAGCCAAGCGCGTTACGCGCCATTCGGATCCGCTGAGCGATCCCGGCCATCGGCTCCTCAGACTGTCTCACCGTCATTGACCTTGCCATGGTGCTCCGCGTGCATCATCTCAGCACTGATTGAGATGAGCTTGTCCATGACGTCGGCATCAGCCAACGCCTTCTTGATCTCACCGGCGTCTTGAAAGGCCTGGAACGCGGCATACTCGGCAGCGTCCGAGAATTTCGCCGACGCATCAAGTTGCTCGACGGTGTTGCTCTTGGCCATCGCCACTGCCTCCTCGTCCGCATCGAGGTAGCCCCAGTACGCAGTGATGAACCCGGCTACGCTCGCCGGATTCGCGTCGACGCCTCGCGCGCTAAAGAGTTCGTTGACCTTGCTTATCGCCTCCTCGAGCGGCCCACGGGGCTTCGCCCCCTCACTGTGGTCATGCGTACCGAAGGTCGGCAGATCGAGAGTCTGACTCTCGCCACCCGGCGACAGTGCGTAGTTCTCATTCACCTTGTCCGGTACGAGCTTCACGCCGCCGAGCTGGACGACCTCCATATAGCTGTCGTCGTAGGTCTCGGGTGTGAGGTGGAGATGACGCGCCAGCAGCGTCATGAGCACCGCGCGCAGCCTCAGGTCCTCGTCCTGGTAGTCGACGATCTGCGAGAGGAACTGCCAGGCGTTGCGGTAGCTGATGACGTCGGACCGGAACTGCTTGAGCTCCTCGTAGCGCTCCTTGTCATGCGTGAACTTCGCCTTCTGCAGCTCGCGCGTCCACGCATGCTTGATTGGGCTGAGCGCAGCCTGGATCGCCTCGCCGCCTTGCTGGTTGAGGTACGCCTCGGAGACAGCACGCAGCTGCGCCTCGGTGTAAAGCCCAGACGCATCGAGGCGCTCGGCGAGTTCGATGAGTGCGTTCGCGTCCACCTCGTCGGCGACATGGGCATCCGTGTAGTACCGCTCGAAGTCGCGCTGGACGCTCTCAGGGCTGTTGACGAAGTCCACAACCATCGGGGCCGACTTGCCCGGGTAGATCCGGTTCAGGCGCGAGAGCGTCTGAACCGTCGCGATGTCAGTGAGTACCTTGTCAACGTACATGGCCATGAGCCGCGGTTCGTCGAAGCCCGTCTGGAACTTGTTCGCGACGATGAGGACCTTGTACTCGTCCTCCTCACGGAAGGCTGTGGCGACGTCACTCACGCCGTTCATCGAGACCTCGGTGACGTCCTTTCCAGCATCGTTCTCCACTGTGCCGGAGAAAGCCACAAGCGTTTTGAACTCTTGGTCGTACCCGCGGGCGGCGATGTAGGCGTTCATCTTCTCCGACCACAGCACGGCATCCTTGCGTCCTGACGTCACGACCATCGCACGAGCCTGCCCATCGAGCAGCCCGGCAACGTTCCGGCGGAAGTGCTCGACCACGACCTGGACCTTCTGCGCGATCGCCGTCGGGTGCAGCTGCGCGAAGCGGACGATGCCCTTGACCGCCCGGCGGGTCTCCACCTCAGTCTCGTCGTCCTCGTCGAGTGCACTCTTGACCCGAAGGAACATGTCGTACGTCGAGTAGTTCGTGAGAACGTCGAGAATGAAGCCCTCTTCGACGGCCTGGGCCATCGTGTAATTGTCGAAGGCCTGCCACCGGTCCTCGCCATCGACCTTGGTCCCGAACAGCCGTAGTGTCTTCGCCTTCGGGGTGGCGGTGAGCGCAACGAAGGTGATGTTTGCGCTCTTTGCGATCGCCGAGTCCGTCGCGGCCAACAGGTCGTCGGCGCTGATCTCCTCATCGTCATCGAGTTCGACGTCGACGAGGAGGCTCTTGAGCGCACGCGCAGAGCTGCCAGTCTGCGAGGAGTGCGCCTCATCGGCCACGATCGCCCAGCGTCGGCCTCGCAGCTGGTCAGTGCCCTCAATAAGCTTCATTACGTGCGGGAAGGTCTGCAGCGTGCACGTGATGATGTGCCCGCCCTCGATGAGGGCATCCTTTACCTGCGCCGACTTCGCACCGGAGACCGCGCCGATGTTCACCACGAGGCCGGCGCTCGACTGCACCAGCTTCATGTCCTCACGCACGTTCTCGTCGAGCACGGTCCGGTCGGTGACGACGATGACCGAGTCGAACGTAGAGGTCGCGTCAGCACCCATGTGCCGGATGAGCCGGTGCGAGAGCCAGGAGATCGTCTTCGTCTTACCCGAGCCGGCCGAGTGCCACACGAGGTACCGGCCACCCGGCCCTTGCGTCTCGATGTCGGTGACGATGCGCTCGACAGCACGCAGTTGGTGAAAGCGGGGGAAAACGAGCCGCCCGCTCTTCTTCTTCGAGCGGCCGGGCTCGTAGAGCGCGAAGTCCTTGACAATGCGCATGAACATCGGCCGCGCGAGGATTGCCCGCCACAGGTAGTCCGTCGCCGAACCCGTCGGTGAGGATGGGTTGCCCTCGTGGCCGTCGTCGCCCTGGTTGAACGGGAGAAACACCGTGTCAGCACCGGCGAGCTTCGTCGTCATGAACACGTGGTCGTTCGACACCGCGAAATGGACGAGGGCGCGCCCGGGAGCGAGCAGCGCTCGCGTCGGCCCCGGCACCCGATCGGCCTTGTACTGCGTGATGGCGTCGTTCACGGTCTGCGTGTTGTCGGTCTTCAACTCGAGAGTCACGATCGGCAGGCCGTTGGCCGTTAGCACGACGTCGATCGTCTCTGTGGTCTTCGTGTCAAAGCGCACCTGACGCAGCACGCGCAGCTTCACCGCGTCCGCCTGGTCGACGACGCTCGTGAGCTGTGGGTTTGCCGGCGGGAAAGCCATGAGAGGCCCGAACTTCGCCGTCGGCTGCCCAACCTGCGCGTAGCTGAAGCCCTTACGCAGAACGCCAAGCAGGCCGCCCATCGGGTGGCCGCTGATCGAGTCCATCTTCGTGGGCTTGCCGAGCTCCTTGAGGACGTGGTCGAGCAGCTTTTTCTGCGCGAGCTCGAGGGCGCCGTTCACGAGGTCCGACGGTACGGCCTTCTCGTACTCGTCCGGATACTGTGTGGCGAGCCAGTCGAGCACGTCGCCAGGAATGATCGCACGTGCGACGTCCCAGCCCGCGGCGCTTGTTTTGCCCGCGTCCTTATAGATCCAACCGCGCTTACCGAGTGCCTTGCAGATGTTCTCTTCGAACTCGCGCTCCAGCAACTGATGATCAGCACTCATGAGACGTCCTTCCGCCCCGTGACGACATCGGTGATGAGCACAGCACGGCGCTTGAGGAGGAGGTTCTTGAGATCCGTGATCTTCGCGAGCATCTGGTCAATGCGACCGGTGACCTCATCGAGGTGGTCAGCGATGCGCTTCTGCTCGTCGAGAGAGGGCACCGGCACCGGTGTCGCGTCTAGAACGGTTTTGGTCACGCGCTTCGCGTTCGGACGAACGCCAGTGCTGATCGCCGCGAAATAGTCGACGTACCGCGAACTGCGGAAGAGATAGTGCACATACCGCGGATCAAACCGATCAGAGATCCAGAACGACTTGTAGTCCGGGCTGATATAGCCGGTCAAGGACGACACTCCGAGGCCTCCGTGGTTGAGCCACATCATGTTTGCCGCCAGCTGACCGGGCCGCACGACTCGGTATTTCGACACATCCGACGAAGCCTGCTGCCCGTCGCTACGGGTGTTGAGCTCGACGCCTCGGTACTCCGAGATCGACAGCAGGGGGCCAGGCGGGTTGTCGCCATTCCGCTCGGTACTCTCGGTGAAGTCGTAGCCGAACCTCGTGTGATCCCAGTGCTCGGGCGTACCGACCAACGGAGAGCTTGCGTCGACCAAACGACGTCGGTTTCCAGCGTCAAGCCCGAAGACTGATCGCGTCGAAACCTCGGCGAGACGAAACCGCAATGTCCCCGTCAGTTCGTCGAGCTTCGCGATCATCGCGTCGATCTCGCCTGCCTCGCGGTCGAGGTAGTCAGCGATGCGCTTCTGCTCGTCGAGGTTGTAGCCAGGCACAGGAAGGCTAGCGATCGTTCGCGTCAGCAGCGAGTACCGCGTCACCCCGAACGAGTTGTTCAGCCAGTACCCCTTGGCGTAGTTCGACTCGAGGAGCCAGTAGATGAACCGTGGATCAGCCTGCACGGGATCAGGTCGAAGTAGCGACAAGTGATAGGCACACACCATGTCCGAATCGGACTTGGTGACGAGCGCGGGAACGCCGATGTCATCCGGTGATTCCGAGTCCTTGGTGATGATCAGATCACCAGGAAGGACGCCGAAGCGACTGATGTGGTCATCAGGCGCGGTCGCGGCCATGAGCTCGAGCTCAGGCGTGATCCACTGGTTGTAGTAGACGTCCGTGTAGTTCACAAGCCGGATGGCCTGCTCGCCATCCTTCGTCTTCTTGTCGACGTTCGATGTACGGATATCGGCGTATCGCCACAGCGGCGCTGTCTTACGCATCCTTGTGCACCGCCTCGAACATCACGGCCAGCTCACGCATGAGGCGTGCGACGTCGGTATCGATGTCCTCGAGCGCCCGTGGCTCCTCCGGGACGTAGAAGATCCGGGTGAACGGGATCTCGTTGCCCTCCTTGGCCTTGCCTTCGTCCCAGGTCGCGCCCTCGGCAAATGGCAGCACCTTATGCCTCATGTGCTCATCAAGATCCTCGCTCATCGGCACGCGCTCAGTGATCTTCCATCCATCGAGCAGTACCGGCTGGCCCTTGCGGTCGACGGCCAGCGGCGCACTGTCGTCCTGCACACCCATCGCAGCGCACACGGCGTCGATCAACCCGACTGGAGCCTTGAGGGCCTGGGCCTTGCACATGCTCTTGAACGCGTCCGGCAGATCGTTCCACGGTGAGCCGTCGAGCTTCTCCATGATCTCGCCGTACCCCTCGGCAAAGAACTTGTGCTCGGAGACCAGGTCGAGCGCCTCCTGCGAGAACCGCGTGGCGAGCCGCGCCTGCTTGTACACCGGCACGTCGCGGAACATGAATTCCTCCTTGACCATGACGCGCGAGATCGCCGGGTCCGCGTCCTCGAAGGCCTTGTATGCCTCGTGCACGGCCCGGCGCTTCTTCTCAGTCATCTCGCGGCGCTTGAAGCCCATCGGCTTGCGCAACTCCCACAGAGCCGATGCGTCGATGAGCTGGATTTTGCCCCGGCGGCCACGTTCCTTGTTCGTGTCGAGAAGCCACACGTACGTCGCGATACCGGTGCCGTAGAACATGTCATTTGGAAGCTGGATGATCGCGTCGATGAGGTCCGCGTCGAAAAGCCATTGCCGGATCGAGGTCGGGCCGTTGTCACTGTTGAACAGCGGCGAGGCGTTCGAGACCACCGCGGCCCGGCCGCCGTTACCGGCTTTGCCGGCGGGGGCGAGCTTCGACGCGCAGTGTGCGAGGAAGAGCATTTGGCCGTCGCTCTTGCCCGGCAAACCGTGAGAGAAGCGCGAGCCCTCCACATTCGACTGCTTGATGACCGATTCCTGCTGCACCTCCCAGTCGGTGCCGAATGGGGGGTTCGAGAGCACGTAGTCGAACTGCCGGTCCTCGTACTTGTCCTCAAGAAGCGTGTCCCCCTTGCGGATCGCGTCGGGCAGTCCGCCCTGGATGAGGAGGTCCGCCTTGCCCAGCGCGTAGGAACTGTCCATCATTTCCTGGCCGAAGAGGTTGACCTCGATGTCAGGGTTGAGCGCCGCGAGGTGCTCCTGCGCGACGAGTAGCATGCCACCCGAGCCCGCAGTTGGGTCATAGATCGAGCGCGTCGTGCTGCGGCCCGCCAGTGATTCCTCATCGGAGGCGAAGAGCAGATCGACCATAAGGTGAATGGCGTCACGAGGCGTGTAGAAGCCACCGGCGGCCTTCCCCTTCTTGTCGAAAGCGCGGTACATGACGTTCTCGAAGAGGTCACCCATGGCGGTGTTCGGCATCGCCGCTGCCGACAGATCCAGCCCCGCGAAGTGCCGGACGACCTGATGAAGCCGGTTCGCGTCGGCGAGCTTCTTCACCAAGCGCGGGAACTCGAACGAGGTCCAGACATCGGCAATGTTGTTTGAGAACCCAGCGACGTAGGCAAGCAGCGACTTGTCGACGTTGTCGTCGGTCGATGCGATGGTCGCCATGCTCAGCGGCGAGGTGTTGTAGAAAGTGAGCCCGAACCGTCGCTTCACCTCGGCGTCGATGAACCGCACTGGCGTGTCATTGTCAACGAGCGTCTTGACCACGCTGATGAGCTCAGTTTTCGTATTGGCCAGCAAGCACTCCAGGCGGCGCAGCACCGTGAACGGCAGGATGTAGTCGCCGTACTCTGTCTCCTCGACGACGTTACGCAGGAACTTGTCCGCGGTGTCCCAGACGACGTTCGCGGTCGTCGCCACGCGTTGAACCTGCGCCGGAGTGGTGTTGGTCATGAAACCTCTTCAGTCATCGAGTTTTGAGCTTGTATCAGATAGTTTACGAGAGGCAGGGCCCGCCATGCATCACCCTCGGCCTTCAGGCTGGCGGGAACGGCGACTCCTGAGACAGGCCGGCGCGGTCTGTTCGCTGCAGTCGAGTCCCTGCATGCCTGGGAGCAGCGCGACCATCAGCTCTGGGCTGTGCGGGCGAAGGTCACGGCGTCCGGTACCGCTTCACCGGGGAGCGCCCGGCCGACTGGGTGCCCACCGACGAGGGCTGCGAACTGCTAGTGATCCGCAGCGTTGCTCATGGTGGCAGAGGCCCAGAGCGCATCGCCCGCTCCGCTAGGCGCTGAGAAATCGTGGACCATCCGTGGACGGGCTTCGCCCCAGCAATCGTGCGCGAGCCTCCGAGCTGCTGCATTTACTGAGAACCAAGAGCCCTCCGGAGCCGTGTGTCTCTAGCATTACTGCCCGGACCTTAACGAAGTCGGACGTCTGTAGCAGTGCGTCGAGAACTGCTGTACCGAGTTCCGCTGAAAGCGCCAACTCCGGGGGCGACGTGAGGTGCACCTGCCTCATCCGCTGTCGTAGTACTGGGGTCGAGCAGAGAGCTGGGGACAGAGGTGCGCGGAAGGGAACTGCCTTACCCGGATGGGTTTGGCCAAGAGGACGCGGCTTGGTGGATGCAGGAGTGCTATGCCGATGAGGGCATCAACCGCTCCAGCGAGCCTGCGGTGCTGGTCCGTGCTAGCGCTCCAGGAAGCCGGGAAGTGTTTCACGGCGACGAGCAGTGTGGACTCATCGTGGGCGAAGGACGCCAGTTGAGCGATGCCAGTTGGATGCTACTGGGCGACGCACAGGAGGTGGGGTATCGGCCTTGCGGACGCTGCGGTTCGCCCGAGAGGTAGGCGAGCGCGACCGAAGCAGACGTGGACGCTGGGGTCGTCGGACATCTCATTGGTGAGTGTCTAACTGCGTGACAACGTCGGCGAACTTCAGCGCACAACCCTGGACGCCTGCGGACCATCAGCCCAGGTAAAGAGCACCTCGGCCCACGGCAGTGCCCCCACCCAGGTTGCTTCGGGACGAAGCAGTCCTCAGGCCGTCCAAGGTTGACGAAAATCAGCCGGCAAGCCAGAAGCCCATGGCGTCTGATCTGGTCAGAGCCATGGGCTTCCATTGCCGTGCTGGTCGGGGGACCGTAGATCAACAGGTGGGCTCACGAGGATTGCGCGTTGCTCAGAGGTGGCCGCGGCTCGTTGCGACGCGGTAGACGTCCCGCAGAGCCCCGGTCAGCTCTTTGACCAGACACCGCATGTCGTCGAGTGACGTCCCCTGGCTGTCGAGAGCCTCTGAGGCTTCTGCCAACAGTTCGCTCGCCGTACCGAGTTGGATCGCTTCGATGCTGTCCGCGAGGCGGGACATGTAGCCGTCCGGGTCGTCCGTGCTCAGGTAGCAAGGCTTGTCCCCCGGGCCCGACCACGGGAGGAGTCGAAGTTCGTTCGGTGTTGTCATCCTTGGGTTGGCCTCTCGTTGAGCATGTGGTGGGCGGTGAAGACGGCGTCGACTCGGTCTCCTGGAAAGGCCAGGAGTGCGGCTTCAACGACGCGGTCGGTGGTGTCGGTGGCGATGCGCGTGATCGCGAGCACGGCCATGTTGTTTCCGATGCGGAGGGCCGACGCTTCGTCTGGGGTGGGGGAGCGGGCGGAGACCGTCTCTCGAATGATGGCCGGCGACGGGCCGAGGACGGCGAATCGCGTGGCTGCCTCCCGGCATACGGAGTCGTCGTCGAGGGCTCCGGCCGGGGCCAGGTCGCGCGGGATGTAGATGCGGGCCAGCCCGTGCGGTGACCCGTGTTCGAGGCTGAGGCAGGTGTACTCCGCGAGGGGGCTGCCCGTTGGCACCTTCAGCAACGTCGTCAGCTGCACGGAGGCCGGAACCGTGGTGCTGCGAACCGTGATGCGCAACGTTGGCTCAGCCGCGGTCCAGGGGTCCAGCGTGCCCCAGCCGCCGACGTACATGATCTTGCGGCGCGGGTGACGGACGTAGTTCCCCTTGCCGTGGATCTTCTCGACGAGTCCTTCGCCCTGGAGCACGGCGAGAGCGCGTCGCAGGGTCACCGTGCTGACCCTGTACCGGGCGGCCAGGCCGGCTTCGGACGGGAGGCGTTCGCCAGGCTTGATGCTGCCCGTTGTGATCTGGTGGCGTAGGTCGTCGGCGATGTCGTGATGGCGTCGGTGCACGGAGCGGGTCACCGCCTTCTCAGCAGTCGCAGGGCGGTGAGCCGGGTGCGGGCGTGTATGGCCAGCAGTTCGCCCGACTCGAAGACCAGTTGCTTGGCCCCCTGAGGAAGCTGGTAGAGGTCTCTCACTCGGCAGGCCTGACCGCCGAGTTGGATGATGTCGCCCTGTTGCACGGTGACCGCAGCGACTTCGACGGGGTAAACCAGTGCCCCGCCGGGGTCCGGGGCCCTCATGCCATTACCTTCACGGGCACGGACGGGTCCGCGGTCGAGTGGCACGGGCAGACGCACACCTCGTAGATCACCGGTACGTCGTCCGTCGCCGCAGGCGGGGTCGGCTCGATGCAGGAGTGGTGTGTGCCAATCCAGCAGGCGATCGAGCGGTAGGGGACGGAAGCCGTGCCCGTCGGGTGCGGTTCTCGGCGAGGAGGCATCAGTGGGCCCCCGCGAGGGCCGACCATGCGTCGGCCGGCAGGTGCGGGGCGACGAACACTGAGCGCGTCCGTGCACGCTGCTCTTCCCAGGCCAGCAGGTACGGACGGACAAGCGCGACGTCCTCTCCCCTCAGCGGGTATCGGTGGACTGTGCCAGCCGGAGTCCGTCCCAGGGCGACGGTCGAAGCGTCAGCGGGCGCGGGGCAGGTGAGAGGGACCAGCGGCCGGGAGGGCGTTAAGAGGCGGCGGTGGCGGCCGTTAGGGAAGCACCGCACTCTGGTGCGCGAGATGGCGTGGCGGATACGGTTGAGCATGCTGTTCAGCTCCTATCGCTGATAGCCCGGTCCCCCGACGTCGCCTGTCGTGGGGACCGTTTTACGTACGCCCGCCCATAAAGTGCGGCCGTTCAAGCTGGTGGCCACGAGCCCGAATCGATCGGCATCGGCCACCGCGTCCAGGACCTCCCGCCATGAGTCGGCGGTGAGCGTGTCCGGTACTTCTGCCTCGACCGTCGTGAACCGGGTGTGCTCCTCCACGCGCGGGCGGAGGCCAGCGGCAGACAAGCGGGCGGCGATAGCCGCCGCGGTCACTTCCGAAGCGGACACAGCACACCCTCCATTGCCAGCGATCACTTTCAGTGAAGCTAGTTAACTAGATTAGAGCTAGTGGACTAGATTTTCCATATGTCTGAGCAACCGCCGTACCTCCGCATCGCCGACGAACTCCGGCAGCGCATCGCGGAGCACGTCTGGGAACCGGGTGACCGCCTCCCGTCCCGCGCCCAGATCGGCCAGGAGTTCGGCGTGGGCGAGAACGTGGTGCGCAGGGCACAGGAGTTGCTGATCTCCCAAGGCGTGTTGGAAGGCCGGGCCGGATCGGGGACCTACGTCGCCGAGCCCCGGGAGCGCGTGAGAGTCGTTCGGTCGTCGGCACGCGAGCAGCCCAGTGGATCCCCGTTCCGCCAGGACATGAAGGCCCTTCGTCTACAGAGCGACTGGGAGAGCCGGACCGACGCGAAGGTGCCGGCCCCGGCGGAGATCGCGACGCGGCTCGGGATCGCCGAAGGCGAGCCGTGCGTCCGGACGACGTACGAGTTCCTGGCGGACGGGAAGCCAGTCCAGCTGTCGACGAGTTGGGAGCCATACGCCATCACCGGCGGAACCCTCGTCGTTCTCCCCGAGGGAGGGCCCCACGCGGGGGCCGGGGTCGTGAACCGCATGGCCGAGATCGGAGTCACCATCAGCCACGCGGTGGAGCAGCCCGAACCCAGGCACGCGACCGCCGAGGAAGCATCACTGCTCGGCATCCAGAAAGCCGCGCTCGTGACGCACATCCGGCGGACGTACTACAGCGACGACGGCCGTCCCGTGGAGACAGCGGACATCGTGGTGCCCGCAGCGCACTGCGAGATCGTCTACGAGATCCCGATCAACCGCTGACGAGCGGCCCCGGCAGCTCCAAAGCCGTGGTCCAGCCGTGCCCCCCGCGTGCCCCTTCCGTGCCCGACAGAGCGGGAAACCAGGGGTAACAGCGGTGTACGGCAGGGAGTAGACATGGCAGAGGCCCCCGACCATACGTACTGGTCGGGGGCCTCTCGCCTGCGGTGGGTGTGGGATTTGAACCCACGGTCACATCGCTGCGACGACGGTTTTCAAGACCGTTCCCTTAGGCCGCTCGGGCAACCCACCCTCGCCCCGCCTACCTGCTGCGGAGCGCCTACAGCGTACCGGTTCGCCGAACCTGCTGGGCGCTCCCGGCCGGAGGATGGCCACGGGCCTGCCCGCCGGCCACAGATTCGGCTCCGCCAGCGGCACACAGACCGTGCGAGTCTCTCACTTCCCCGCACCGCGCCACACAGCCTCAGGCGCCTGAGGTGCCCGCCGTGTCGCCATCCCTACGCGATGACGGGAGCACCAGGTCTCGCTGGCGATGCTTCTCGCCCTTGACGCTGGCCTGCACGCCGAGGTCTATCCGGGCGGCCTCGTGGAACTCGTTGATCTGACGGAAAGCTGCTCGGTGCCGCGTTCGCCACTCGTCCAAGGTGCCGCCGGTCCGGCCGTCAGCCTGCCAGTCGATCGCGAGCGCCTCGGCGTTCAGCTCGTGCCCCGCCTCCACGACGGAGTCGCCGCCCAGGAGCATGACCCGCTCGAAGGCTCGCCCTCGAAGGCGGGCGGCTTCCCTCAGCTCCTCGTGCAGGTCGCTCTCGGGCTTGCCGCTCGGACGGAGGCCTTCCCTGTGCTCGTAGAGCTGCACGGCCAGGAAGATGCCGGCCCTGACCCGGTCGACGTAGCCCTCGTAGGCGTCGATCTTCCTGTCGTCCCACCGCGTGAGCAGCGCGTACTTGTTGCGGCTCCGTTCCATGATGAAGGTGGTCAGGTGCGTGGTCAGCGCGCCTAACAGAACGGCCGCGATCGTGACGAGCTGCTCGCCGGGTCCCAACTCGTCCTCCTGGTACGACTCTTGAGAATGACTGGGTGATCGTACGAGGTGAGGCAGCCGGCCGGAGTGGCTCCACCAGAAATTGGGTCGCAAATCTGCCGCCGTGAACGCCTGCTCCGGCAGCTGAACCATTCTTCGCCCTGAGATCGGGGGACGGACGGTAGTGGACCATGGAGGCAACTGGCCCCGGGCGCTACGGTCCTCGGGCGCACTGCGGAGAGGCGAGGCGATGGCGAATCCCCTGGTAGAGGCGCTGATCACCTTGGGGCGCGGCTACGTGCGCCGTGCCCCTGGCTCGGTCGGTACGGCTTCGATCGCTGCCCGCTGCCTGAACCCGCTACTCCGAGACAACCCCCGCCGGCGCGTGGTCGACACCGTTTACGGGGCGAAGTTCGCCGTCGATACGCAGGACCTCATCCAGCGCTACATCTACATGTTCGGCGTGTGGGAGCCCAACATGTCCCGCTGGCTGCGGCGGAGGCTTCGTCACGGCGACACGTTCGTCGATGTCGGTGCCAATGTCGGGTACTTCAGCATGCTCGCCGCACAACTCGTCGGCGAGGAAGGCCGGGTGGTGGCCATCGAGGCGTCGTCCGTCTTCCATCGACGGCTCTTGCAGCAGGTCCGACTGAACGGAGGCGGAAACGGAAACGGAAATGTCCGCGCCGTGAATCTCGCCGTCGATGACGAGCGTAAGACTCTGACCTTCGTACTGGCCAGCTCAGCGAACATGGGGGCGAACAGCATCGTCCCGTACAGCGGGCCCGCGGAGTCGACGTTCGAGATCGAGGCCGTCCCTCTGGCCGAGGCACTCGAACCGTCGGAGATCGCCCGTGCTCGCGTGATCAAGATCGACGTGGAGGGCGCCGAGGGCGGTGTCGTCCGGGGGCTGGCTCCGTTGCTCGACAGGCTGCGGCCGGATGCGGAAATCACAGTGGAGGTCACTCCGTCCCGCATGGCCCAACTCGGGGATTCCGTCGAAGAGCTGCTGGCGACCATGAGCCGGCACGGCTTCCACACCTATCGCCTGGCCAATGACTACTCACCGGGCAGTTATCCGAAGATGCTGCGTGACGAGTCGGTCGTGCCGGTTCGTTGGCGAGGACCCGTGGTCGAGGAGAGCGACCTGATCTTTTCTCGCGTCGATGCGGAGACCCTCCCCTGACATGGCGCGGGCCCGGCTCTCCGTCGGGAGGCGGGCCGCGGGCGGCGTCGGGGGAGGCGCCGCTGTCCCCCGGGCGGTCGTGGGCCGTGTGGCGATGCATCGGCGTACGTCGCCTCACGCTGCCGCGATGGGGGCCCTTATCCGTTCCGGCCTCGACCTGCCCACGGATGCGTGGCACCGGAACGGAGCTCAGGGACTGACATCACGGCGCCTGTCGCATGCTGCGAGATCGTCTACGAGATGTCCGTGGTCGGGTAACCCCACCCCAGGTGGCCAAGCTCACGGGCCCGCGCCTCGACGACCGCCATGCGTGCGTCGCGTTCGCCCACCGCGGTGTGCTCGGCCTGGCTGGTGGCCTGGCCTGGCCACTTCCGGTACAGGAGCCCCACCTCGGGCGAGAACCATCCGCGGCTGGTCGCGTTCAACGCCAGGAGCAGGCCCGTGTCCTCCGATGCCGGCAGGGCCATCCAGCCACCGAGCGCCAGGAGCAGACCGCGGCGGGCGAACAGGGTCGCGGGATGCACCTGCGCCCGGAACCCGTTCGCCTTCCAGAAGTCGAGTACGGCTCCTCGCTCGATCGCGCCGGCCTCCGGGTCACCCGGGAACCCTGCCGTCGAGCCGTCGGGCAGCAGGTCCAGTACGCGCGAGGTGGCCCACCCGATGCCGGGGTCGGCTTCGAGTGCGGCCAGGTCCCGCGCCAGCGCACCGGCGGGCAGCTGGTCATCCGCGTCAAGGATCTTGATGTACTCGCCGTCCGCATGCGCGAGCGCCATCGTCCGGGCGACGCCAGGGCCACCCGATCGCCCCTGCCGGAAGGTGATGCGCTGGTCGTCGGGGACGTGAGGGGCGACCTCTTCGGTCCGCCCGTCCTCCTGGATGAGCCAGTGCCATTCCCATCCGTCCGGGAGCTCCTGCTCGCAGAGGGACTTGTAGGCGTCGGCCAGGAACGGCGCGGACGGAGGATGCACAGCGGTGACGATGATGATGCGCCGGCGCACGGCACTCACCACCTTTCCAGAGGAGTGGTGAAGAGCATTTCCGTGCGGTCGCCGGGCAGCGTGACGTCGGACATCTCCACGACGCGGCCGTTGGTGTCGAACGATGTCTTCTTGAGGACCAGGACGGATGTTCCCGGAGGGAGCTCCAGCTCCTCCGCCTCTTCCGGCGTGGGAGGCCGAGCCGTCACGTGCTCCTCCATGCGGTCGAGCTCGATGCCGACCGTGAAGAGCTGGTTCTGCGTGCCGCCTGGCCAGGGCTCGTTGCCGTCGTCCAGGAGGTCCGGGTTCCCAGCGATCAAGTCCCGGACGATGTACGAGGTCACAAGGCTGAACGGTGCCGTCTCGACGGTGTACCGCGTCCGATACTCCCGCTCCAGGATGGTCGTACCTTCAGCGACATCGAAGATCCCCGACAGGCGTTCGTCCGCCTTGATCTCGCGGTAGGACGCTCGGAAGTCGAGATCGTTCATCTGAAGCCCGGTGTCCTGCTCCGTCGTGCCGGTCTTCAGCCGCACAGGCTTCGGCTCGCGCGCCCGGTCCTTCTCCCACTGGTGGCGGACGTCGGAGCGCGACACGGTGGTGCGGGACTGCCGGACGAAGTTGCCGCGGCCGTGCTGCTTCTCGATCAACCCTTCGTCCCGGAGCAGGCGAAGTGCGTCTCTGATCGTCGGGACACTCCGCCTGTACTGCTCGGCCAGCTTCGACTCCGCCGGCAGACGGTCTCCGGGACTCAGTTCACCCGCACGAATGGATTGCCTGAGCTCGTCCGCGATCCGCTCGTATGCGACTGCCATGTGGTGCTCACCGTCCTGTCGAACCAACGGCCTCACCCTACGACTCCTCAAGAGGTCTTGATGAGCTCGGGACAGGCAAGGCTGCTCACAGCGTTCGGGTTTACGACCGGTGGTCACGGGACAGCTCGCATACTCGACGTGCGATCAGGTCGTCGCCATCACGGGGGTGCACGCATGACCGATCGGTTCAAACCACTCACCGACGACGACCCGAGGAGCGTGGGCGGATACGACTTGCGCGCGCGACTCGGGGCCGGCGGCATGGGGCGTGTCTATCTGGCCTTCACCCCGGGCGGGAGGGCCCTCGCCCTCAAAGTGGTGCGCCCCGACTATGCCGAGGACGACGAGTTCCGGCGCCGCTTCCGTAAGGAGATCGACGCGGCGCAGCGCGTCCAGGGCCTCTACACCGCGCCCGTAGTGGACGCCGACAGCGAGGCGGCGTTGCCCTGGCTGGCCACGGCATATGTGCCCGGACCCTCCCTGCACCAAGCCGTCGTCGAGCACGGCCCGCTCCCGCTGACCACGGTGTTCCGCCTCCTTGCGGGCGTCGCTGAAGGACTCACCGCGATTCACGCCTGCAATCTGATCCACCGCGACCTCAAGCCTGCCAACATCCTGCTGGCTGAGGACGGTCCGCGCGTAATCGACTTCGGTATCGCGCACGCTGCCGACGCCACCGCCCTCACCAGTACGCATGTGCGCGTCGGCACACCCGCGTTCATGGCTCCCGAGCAGATCCGCGGCCATTCCGCGAGCTCTGCCACGGATGTGTTCGCCCTCGGTAACCTCGCGGTGTTCGCCGCGACGGGACGGACCGCTTTCGGCGAGGGAAATCCGGAGGCCATGTTCTTCCGGATCATCAATGAGCCGCCGGAACTGAGCAGTTGTGACGCCGAGTTACGCACTCTCGTCGAGCGGTGCCTCGCCAAGGGGCCGGTGGAGCGGCCGTCCGTCTCCGAGGTCATGGAGTACGCGCGTCGTCAGCTCCAGGGCGAGCCGGCGGGCCTCGCCGGACTTTGGCTGCCTCACTCCGTGACGAAATCCCTTGCCGGATACGGGACAGCCAGTTACACCGAAGTGGAACCCCGTGAGGCGAAGGGGGAAGAGGAAGAGGACACCCCCCACAAGTCCACCGGCGAGAAGGCGCCCACCGGCGACACGGCGCCCCCTCCGGAAAAGGACGATTCCGCACTCGGCAGGCTCGGCTGTCTGGTCGTCATCCTCATCGTGGCCGCGGTCGTGCTCATCGGACCGCAAAAGGTGATCGACTGGGTCAAGTCCGACGGCACACCGTCCGGATCGCCAGGCCACTCGGCTCCCAGCTACACACCGCCTACGGACTCTGCTGCCGACGCCGAGGCCGACACGGGGTCCACGGAGGAGGACACGGAGCCCGCCGAGGAGGACACGACCGACCCTGGCTGCGAACAGGCAAACCAGGCGATCTCCTCGAACAATGACACCTTCGACGAAGCCTCGTCCGCCTCATTGAGTTCACTTGCTTCGAACCTCGACTCCGCCGCGGACACGGCGGAGGACTCTGAGGTGACCTCCACGATCCGTGCCCTCGCCAACGACACCAGGTCCATGAGCGACAGTGCGGCAGGAGCAAACTCCGCTGCCGAGCGCGGGGATTCCACACAGCTCGAAAGCTACCAAGACGCCTTCAGCGACGCGTCGGACCAGTGGGACACAGACATCGAAACCTACAAGTCCCTGTGTCTGTAAGGGGCTCCACCGACTGCCACCGGGGCGCAAGGCATGAATGCGCCCGACCGCTGGAGACGGGGGATGCACCAGCGGTCGGGCTGCCGTCAACAGTAGCAAGACCGTTCGTCCGGCGAGAGAACTACCCCGCGAGCGCGCTGAGTTGTGATCTGGGTCACGCATGCGGTCGGCGTCGCCCCTGGTCTCTCCGTCACTGATCGCACGGGGGCTTGTACGAGAGGCGAGGAAGGTACTCGTGCCATTTTTCCGGCGTCAGGACACCACGGGTGCCCGAGCAAATGCGGCTGATCGCCTTGTCGACGTTCAGGTTCCACAGCCGGACCGTATCGGCACCACTCGACACCCCCAGCATCTGGCTGCTTCGGTTGAACGACAGGAAATTTCCGGTCCTGGCATTCGGGCTCATCGATTGGCCGACAGGAGTCGCTCTGGACGGGTGCGTGACGTTCCAGATCCGGACCGTGTCGTCGTTGCCGCCGCTCGCCAGGGTGCGACCGTTCCCGCTGAACGTCAGCGACACGACCGCTTGGGTGTGACCCGTGAGGACGGAGCCCAGCCGGGCTCCGTCGAGAGGTTCGGTGACGTTCCAGAGCCTGACCGTGCCGTCGTCGCTGCCGCTGGCCAATGTGCGGCCGTCCGGACTGTAGGCGACCACGTTGACGGGCCCCAGATGCCCACGAAGAGGTGCTCCGAGCGGAACGGCGTGGTGTGAGTCGCTCACGTCCCAGAGCCGGACGGTGGCGTCGGCGCTGCCACTGGCGAGAGTGCGCCCATCGGGGCTGAAGACAAGGCTGTTGATGTAACCCTTGGGGCCTGTGAGCGGCGCACCGACCGGGCGCGGACCGGACGGGTCGACAACGTCCCACAGCTGTATGGTGCGGTCGTCGAGGGCGGTTGCCAGAGTGCGCCCGTCCGGACTGAACGCCAGCGCGTCGGGGCCCGTGAATCGCGTCTCCAGCATGACGGGTGACCCGTAGGCGACAGGCTGGGTCGGGTCCGCGACATTCCACAAGTGCACCGCGCGGTTTCCGGTCAGCACCGCAAGCGTGTGCCCGTCGGGGGAGAACGCCAGCGAACGCACGTCGCCATCGCCGGGCATGAACGGTTTGCTCACCAACTCGGGACGGGTGGGAGACGCCACGGTCCACAGCCGGACCTTGCCGTCCCGCGCGGCCGTGGCGAGCACTCGTCCGTCAGGGCGGAACGCTCCGATGCGGCCGGTCATGTCCGCCGTCGGTATCGACCACAGGCGGACCTTGTTGTCGCCGCTCCCGGTGGCAAGAGTTCGGCCATCAGGACTGAAGCCGACGGCGTACATCTCGCCGCTGCTGCCCGTGAGACGCTCGCCCACCTGTGAGGGGTATGCCGGATTGATGACGTTCCACAGACTCGCCGTACTGTCCGCACTGCCGACCGCGAGCATGCTTCCGTCGGGGCTGAAGGCCACTGACCATATGGGGCCGGTGTGACCGGTGAGGGGCTCGCCGAGAGTGGTGGCATGGCGTGTGTCGGTCACGTTCCACAGCCGGACGGCATGGTCCGCGCCGCCGGTGGCGAGGGTACGGCCGTCGGGGCTGAAGGCCACCGAGTGCACGGTGCCCTTGTGGCCGGTCAGCGCCGAGCCGATCGATTCCGGATGACGCGGATCATTCACGTTCCACAGCCTGATCGTGCCGTCGTCGCCGCCGGCTGCCAGCGTCCGCCCGTCAGGGCTGAAGGCCACGGAGCGCACGGCGGCCGTGTGGCCGGTCAGGGTCTCGATCGCTTTCGGCCGTCCCGGGTCGTCCACATCCCAGAGCCGCACGGTGTGATCTTCATGCGCGGAGACCAGGGTGTGCCCGTCAGGGCTGAACGCGAGGAGGTAGGCCGTGCCGCCACGCCCGGCCATCGGTGAACCGAGCGGCTTCGGGCGGCTGGGATCCCGTACGTTCCACAGCCGAATCGTGCCGTCGTCCGAAGTGCTGGCGAGGGTGTTGCCGTCCGGGCTGAACACCGCGCTGCTCACCCAGCTCTCATGGCCCTTGAGGGGCTTGCCCAGTTGTTCGGGACGAGTCGGGTCCGTCACGTCCCACAGCCGAACGGTCCGGTCGTAGCTGGCGGTGGCCAGAGTCCGTCCGTCGGGGCTGAACGAGGTGAGGTAGACGGCACCGGAGTGACCGACAAGCGGCGTGGCCAGCGGCGCGTTCACTATGGAGATCAGCCGATTGTTCGTGCCCTCGTCGTCCGGCCGCAGACGGTGTGCCACCATGCTGAGCTGGGCCGACAGTGACGGATCCGACTCCTGGACGCGATCGGCTTCGGCGACCACCTGCTCGAACACGGCGTCGTCCCGCTCCTGCCACGCCAGCACCGCCGAACTGGCAGCCAGGATCGCCAGAACGACCAGAGCCGACACCGCACCACGGCTGATCCAGAGTGTGCGCCTGCGCAGCCTGGCCGAAGCAGCCAGGAAGTCCACCGCGCTCCGGGTCAGAAATCCCTCACCGCCGGATCGCTCCCAGCTGCCGGCCTGTTCAAGACGGGAACCCCGGTAGAGCAGTGACGTGTCGCGGTTCGCGCTCTCCCAGGCGCGACCGTCCTCCTCCACCTGCTGGCGCAGCAGATTGCCGTTCCGGTCCTCGTCTATCCAGTCACGCAGGCGCGGCCAGGCGTGGAGCAGTGCCTCATGGGTGATCTCCACGTTCTCCGCGTCGAGCGTCACCAATCGGGCGTGCACCAGCGCCTCGATCGACTCCTCCGTCTTGTCGGGGTCCGTCGACTCTTCTGCCAGCTGGCGCCGTGTCTCCCGCCTACGGGTCGCCTGGGTGTCTTCGCTCAAGCGGACCAGCCTGAGAAGGAGCAGCCTCGCGGCCGTGCGTGCTGCGGGCCCGAGGCCGGACCAGGCCCGCTCGGCGGTCGCCGCCACCGCTCCTTGGATTCCGCCCGCCGCGCCGTAACCGGCCAGCGTGAGTCTTCCCGCATTCCGTCGCTGCCACGTGGCGAGCAAGGCGTGGGAGAGAAGCGGCAGCACCCCCGCGTGCGTGCCACGGGGACTGTCAGCGCTCACATCCCGGACGATCAGCTCCGTCAGCCCCGGTTCGAGTGCCAGACCCACCGCCTTCGCCGGGCCTGTTACCGCTGCGCGCAATTCCGCGGTGGTCAGCGGCCCGAGCACCATGTGCCGGTGTTGCAGAGCGTCAGCCAGTTCGGGATAGCCCAGGCATTGCTCGTAGAAGTCGGCGCGTATGCCGAGGACCACGAGTGCGGGAGCCGAGTCATCCGCTTCGGCGGGCGTGCACGCGGCGTGGAGGAGATGGACGAAGGCGCGCCGGTCCTCCTCGTCGGAGCAGAGGGTGAACGTCTCCTCGAACTGATCCACGACGAGGACAGGCCGGGCATGGTGGGGGGAGGAATCACGGTGTGCCCACGCCGAGACGGCGTCCCTCGCCAGGCGCGCGAATCGGGGTGTACCGGGTTCCTCGGCGGCGGAGAGAACGCGGGCAAGCTCAGGTATTCGGCGAGTCAGCTCCGCGAGGGGATCGTTTCCCGGGAACAGCTGGAGCACCTGCCGCGCCTGGATGCCTTCGTCGCCCGGTTCGCCGTTCTGCAACGTGGGCACCAGGCCCGCGTTCAGGAGAGAGGACTTCCCTGCCCCCGAGGCGCCCACGAGCATGACCAGGCCGCCCGTGTCCTCCGCTGCCAGGAGCTGGGCGACGAGGGCCTCCTTGCTCCGCTCCCGGCCGAAGAACCACTGGGCGTCCTGCTGCCGGTACGGAGCCAGTCCTCGGTAGGGGCACACGCCACCTGGGACGGCCAGGGCTTCGGCCGGGGATCGTTCCTCCTCCACGGCTGCTGCGGGGCGATCGCCGGCCGGGTCCTCCACCGCGAGCTCCCACAGGCGCTGCCACTGGGCCAGGTCGTACAGGCCTGTGGACACCGGCACCGTTCGCGAGCGCCGCGCTTGGGGGACCAGGACCTGCAGGACCGCGGCGAGGGCGACGAACTGGGCAGGGACGTTCTTGGCCCTCCGCCAGTCGCTGATCCGCTGAGCGGATACCCGCACCGGGCGTCCTCGTTCGTCGACCCGCTGAAGCCGGACGACCGCCTCGGACACGCTCTTGAGGGGAGGGTTGCCGGCCTCCTTGTACAGCAGCGCAAGGCGTTCCGCCAACGCTGTACGTGCCCCTGAGTCGGACCTCAAGGTCCCTACTCCTTACTTCCCTGCGCCTGGACATCCGGACCGGAAAACTCAGCTTATCTGTCTGACCTGCGGATAATTGCAGACCGGAACCCCGGAACATCCTGGGCGAGAGTCATGGCTGAGAGGATCACGAGGCAGTAGCGCATCGACCGGACATCGCCCGGAAGGTGCCGCCACCCACTCGCAGAGACCCTCATGCTGCCGCATGTTCTCCGCTGAATTCCGCCGTAGCCACGAAACGGTGACGGGGGTCTCCGCAAGGGGCTCGAAAGACCGGGGAACCCGCCCCACCCGGGCTGCTGTCGCATCGACCGCGAGTCCGCCCTCTTCTGATGAGCGCCGAACACAGCGCGCGCCGGCTTCACACGCGTTGTTCGGTACCGGTCCCCACGAGGGGAGGGACTGGTATCGAACGACGCGTGTGAAGCCGGCGCGAGTCACATGCAGCTCTCTCAGCCGCCAGGACGCTGTGGCCCTGCCCGGGAGGTCCGGCCCGGAGCGGTCGCGGTTTTCAGAACCGTTCCCTCAGGCCGCTCGGGCAACCCACGACTGCCTGACCGGTCAGCTGTCGCCCTTGCGCTCGCCCAGGGTGAGTTCGGCCGTCGCCGTCCTGCCGTCCCGCTTGTAGGTGAGCGTGACCTTGTCGCCCGCCTTGTGGGTCCAGATCTCGCCGATCAGCGTGGGGCCGCTCTCGACCGCCGTGTCGTTGAACTTGGTGATCACGTCACCGCCCTTCAGGCCCGCCTCGGCCGCAGGGCCGTTCGGGGTGACGGCGGGGGTGCCGTCGGTGCCCTTGTCCGAGATGACGGCGCCGCCGGTCTTCTCCTCCATCGACACCGTCGCGCCGATCACCGGGTAGACGGGCTGCCCTGTCTTGATCAGCTGTTCGGCGACGTTCTTCGCCTGGTTGACCGGGATGGCGAAGCCGAGGCCGATGGATCCGGCCTGGGACTGGCCGGTGCCGCCGCTGGTGGACTGGATGGCCGAGTTGATGCCGATGACGGCGCCGCCCGCGTCCAGGAGCGGTCCACCCGAGTTGCCCGGGTTGATGGAGGCGTCGGTCTGCAGGGCGCTCATGTACGAGTTCGCACTGCTGGAACCGTCACCGGAGGCGACCGGGCGGTTCTTCGCGCTGATGATGCCCGTGGTGACCGTGTTGGAGAGGCCGAAGGGTGCGCCGATCGCGATGGTGGAATCGCCCACCGCGACCTTGTCGGAGTCCCCCAGGGACAGCGGGGTCAGTCCGTCCGGGGCGTTCTTCAGCTTCAGCACGGCCACGTCGTAGCCCTGGGCCCGGCCGACCACCTCGGCGTCGTACTTCTTGCCGTCCGAGAACGTCGCGGTCAGCTGGCCGCTGTCCGCCGCGGAGGCCACCACGTGGTTGTTCGTGAGGATGTGGCCCTCCTTGTCGTACACGAAGCCGGTGCCCGTACCGCCCTCGCCGCCGCCGGACTGGGCGTCGATGGTGACCACGCTGGGCAGCGCGCTCTGCGCGACGCCCGCGACCGTGCCCGCCTCTCGCTTGAAGTCCTTGGGGCTGTTGGAGGCGGCGACCGTGGTCGACCCGGAGGAGCCCGAGTCGTTGCTGTCGGCGGCCCAGTAGCCGAGAGCCCCGCCGACGCCGCCCGCGACCAGTGCGGCCACCGCCACGGCGGCGATCAGGCCGCCTGTGCGGCGTCCACGGGGGCGCTCGTGCTCCGAGTGCTCCGGGGCTCCCCAGGCCGGGGGGCTACCGCCGTCGGCGTACGAGGGGATGGCGGGAGGGGGCGGAGGCCAGCCGGCCGAGGCGGCCGGGGGCTGCTGCGGCGACGGCGGCGCGTACGGGTACCCCGGCTGCCCCGCGGCGGGCGGCTCGGCGCCTTCCTGGCGCGTCGCGGCCGGGATGTGCGCCGTCGGCGCGTCCCCGGAACCGGCGGCGGGCGTGGCCTCAGGTGCGGGCGGGCCGTCCTGCGGGGTGCCCTCAGGAGCGGCAGCCGGCACGGGAGGTGCGGACGGAACAGACGGTACGGACGGAACCGCGTTGTCCTCGTTGCCCTCGTTCTCGGTGCTCACAGCTCTTTACTCCTCGGTTCCACTCGGCATTCGGCAAGAGATCCGCTGTGCACGTGTCTGCGGTCAGCTTTTCCCACAGCACGTCAGGCCACTGTAAACAGGACCTGTGCATCCGCACACCAATCTTTACATCAGGCAAAACGGTCCTACACAACAAGGTGTCAGCCCCCGGCCCGTCTCGGTGACACGATGACGCGGTGACCCACGCACGCCTGCCATCGCAACAGCCTCCCATCCAGGTCGTCGCACACCGCGGCGCCTCGGACGACGCCCCCGAGCACACCCTGGCCGCGTATCTGAAGGCCATCGAGGACGGGGCGGACGCCCTGGAGTGCGATGTACGCCTCACGGCGGACGGACAGCTCGTCTGTGTGCACGACCGCAGGGTGAACCGCACGTCGAACGGCAGGGGCGCCGTATCCGCCCTGGAGCTGGCTGATCTCGCCACCCTCGACTTCGGTTCCTGGAAGGACCACGAGGAGTCCCCCGACTGGGACCCGGTGCCGGGCGAGCTGACGTCCGTACTCACCCTGGAACGGCTCCTCGAGCTGGCCCACGACGTCCGGGCGGGCGGCAGGCCCCTCCAGCTCGCCATCGAGACCAAACACCCCACACGCTGGGCCGGCCAGGTCGAGGAGCGGCTGCTCCACCTGCTCAAGCGGTTCGGCCTGGACACTCCGCCGGCCGACAGGCCTTCCCCGGTGCGCGTCATGAGCTTCTCCGCCCGCTCCCTGTACCGCGTCCGGGCGGCCGCGCCGACGCTGCCCACCGTCTTCCTGATGCAGTTCGTCACCCCGAGGCTGCGGGACGGCCGGCTCCCGGCGGGGGCCCGGATCGCCGGTCCCGGGATGCGGATCGTACGCAGCCATCCCGGGTACATCGAGCGGCTGCACCAGGCGGGGCACCGGGTGCACGTGTGGACCGTGAACGAGCCGGAGGACGTCGAGCTCTGCGCGCGCCTCGGAGTGGAGGCAATCATCACGAACCGACCGAAACAGGTCCTGTCGCAACTTGGCCGTTCATAACATCAGTCACAGGTAGTGCACCGGCGCGTTCACTCCGCAACCAATCGTTACGAGTGCATCACCGACAGGGCTTTGGCCGGTTTCCGGCGCAGTCCAGGGGGGCATCCAATCCGTGGCGTGGGGCAAAGGAGGTCTCGGGGGTGGCGTTTGTGGTGGCACAGGAAGTGCCCGCGTCGTCGAGCATGGCCGTACCCCATGGCCCTGCCGGCGTGGGCCAGGCACGGCACCGTATGCGCGAGCAGCTGCGCAGCAACGGGGTCTCGGACACCGTGGTCGACGATGCCGTACTGATTCTTTCCGAGCTTCTCAGCAACGCCTGCCGGCACGGCAGGCCGCTGGGGCAGCACCCGGAGACGGGGGACGGCGACATCCGCGCCGCATGGCGCGTGGACAGAAGGGGTGACCTGACCGTCGAGGTCACGGACGGCGGCGGGCCGACCAGGCCGGTCCCGGCCACACCGTCGGTCACCGCGCGTGGCGGGCGCGGGCTCAACATCATCAGCGCCCTCGCCCAGGCGTGGGGCGTGCGGGACGACGCGGTCGGCGAGGTCACCGTCTGGGCCCTGGTCTCCGCGGGCCACGGCCGCAGCGGCTTCGCGACGGCGGGTCCCGCGAGGTCCGCGCACCGCGAGCGGTCCGGGCTGAGCGGACTGAGCACCATGGGCGGCTTCGGCTCCCTCGACGGACTGGAGCTCGCCGACGCTCTCGACGCCTTCGACGACGCGGGCTGAGAGCGGGCCGAGGGTGAGCGGAGAGCGGGTCGAGGCCGAGCCGGGAGCCGTACGGAGCGCGGCGCGGCGAGCAGGCCGCAGGGGGGCGCCACGACACGTGTCCCCCGGCGATGACGGGGACGGCTAGGCTCGCGCCCGAGACCGCACTGTCGCAATCGGGAGAACGCCCACCATGGCCAAGAAGCGCCCTCAGTCCAAGGCCGGGAAGCCGCAGCTCAAGGACGGTGAAATCCCGGTCGTAGGGGCCCGTGAGCCCTGCCCGTGCGGTTCGGGCCGCCGTTACAAGGCGTGTCACGGACGCGCCGCCGCCCATGCCGTGACCGAGCTGGTCCAGCGCCCCTTCGAGGGAATCTCCGGAGAGTGCGACTGGATCGCTCTGCGCGAGTTGGTCCCCGCCGCCACCGTCGAGCTGACGCTGAAGGGCGGGCTTCCCGAAGGCGTGCCGTCCGTGTCGCTCGCGACGGTGCTGCCGATGGCCTGGCCGGCGCTGCGCCGCGACGACGGCTCCGTCCTGCTCGCCCTGCAGAACGACACCTCGTCCGGCGACCTCAGCCGGGACCTCGCCGACACCCTGCAGCGCGCACTGGAGGCCGAGCCCGGCGCGCCGGTCGCCGCCCGCCGGGTGCCCGCCGACGGCCCCCGCCTGCAGGACGTCCTCGACCCCGACGCCGCGTTCGAGCCGGTCGTGCATTCCGGGTTCGAATTCTGGGTCCCGGACGCTTCGAACGCCACGGCGGAGGTGTCCGCATCCCTGGAGCGGGCCAACGAGGCGGCCATCCCCACGACCCGGCTCTCCGGCGTGGACGCGGCCTACTGGTGCGAGACGCCGGAGAAGAACCACCTGCGCTGGGTCATGCCGCACCCCGAGGAGCAGCTCCTCGACGCACTCGCCCGGCTGCACGCGGCGGGCACGTCATCGCTCGGCGAAGACACCCGCCTGGTGGGCTCGTTCCGCGCCCATGGGCTCATGGTCCCGGTCTGGGACCTGCCGAGCACCATGGGGGCCGAGGAGTGCGAGAAGCCCGCCGCAGGCTTCGCCGAGCGGCTCGCCGAGGCACTCGCGTCGGACGCCCCGCTGACGGCCGACGAGCGCCGGGCACGCGGTGGGCTCACCAATCGCCAAGTGACGCTCAGCTGACAGTGACGAAACCCGCGACGCGGCGGTGACACCCGTCACAACTCCCCACGTCTGTCGGTAAATCGCTGTCCGAATAGGCGAGATCGAATTTGCTAACGGCAGATCTCTTGTTACGGTTCTGGAAGTCCGGTCGCTGGTGCATCCCCCGTCGCCAGCGGCCGGACGTCCTCGTTTCCGGGCCCTGACGGCCGGGGCGCACGCCGGAGCGCTCAGCAGCTCCCAACCTGCGGCGCCCGTCCGGCCCCCACCTGCCTCCCGCCCTCGTGCAGCGGTCGCACCGCAGGCTCACGCCCCGTCAACTCCCGCTCGGAGAACCGGACCACCGCCGCGACGACGTGATGCGCGGCGCCGGGCACCGGCTCGACCGGGCGTTCGCTTTCGGACAGAAATCCCGGGGCACCTGCCGGACACCGGGAATGACCCCACCGCACCGGGAAACACACAGGAAGCATTCACACCGGCGTCACCGCGCGGCGTTTCCACAATCCGCGAAAGAGACGCCGGAATGGCCGCGAGCACCCGTTTTCATGAGCATGCAATTACATATGCACCGTGCACGCCGCGTCGGCACACCGCCGACCGCTCAGTACGCGAGCCGGCTGCCGCCGTCCGGAGCGCTGTTGCTCGCCTCGACGAGCGCGTCCAGGACCGACTCCACATCCGGGAGCCACGGCGCGGCGTTCCCGGCCTCAGGCGCGCGCTCCCAGCGCACCTGCCCCGTGCCCACCTCGGACGGGGGCAGGAGGAGATAGCCGCCCTCCCCGTGGAACCGCAGGGAGCTGGGGACCCAGTCCTTGGCATGCAGCAGTTCGCCGAGCCGCTCCAAGGTGTACGGGGCGACCAGCAGCGACCATCTGGTGGGGGTCGCCACGACAGGGCCGAGCCGCAGCCCCATGCCGTCGAGCGCGGTCAGCGCCCGGGCGCCGGCGACGGCCGGCAGGCTCAGCGCGCAGGGCGCCTGGCCACCCGTGGCCAGGACCACGGGCGCGGTGGGCCGGTTGGTCCACCACCAGCGCACCATGCGCGCGTCGGTGGTCGCCGCGAGGAGACCGGGGTCGAAGGGGTGTGCGCCTGGTACGGCGCACTCGGGGTCGGGGCAGGCGCAGCCGCGACCGCGTTCGCCGCGTACGGCTCCCGCCGCCAGCCCTGCTCCGGGGAGCACGGGCCAGTTCCGGACAGTGGCACAGGTCAGCGCCGCGTCGAGCTGGGCGGAACTTCCCTTGCGCCGGGGCCGGTGCCTGCGTCGCCTTCCGAGGATCTCGCGCATGAGCGCTCGTTCCTTTCCGTTGAACGCCGAGGTCCACATCGCACCACGTGCTCGTTACACCACGTGTGCGTCTCTTGGCTTGCGTGCTTGCTCATCGGGTCTGCGGCACGGACGGTCGAGTCGGTGCCGCGCGTGAGCCGAGCCGAGCAGAGTGGAACCGAACAGAATGGAGCTGAGCCGAGTCGAACCGAGTTGAGCCGAGCCGAGTCCAGTCAAAACATCGCGCGGTCGGCGTGCGCATCGCGCGTGCCGTCCCTTGTGCAACCCCGCCACTCGGGGGGTGGGCGGGCGGCCGTCACCTATGAGGACGCCCGGGCTCGCTGTCGGGTTCCAGGGCGTCACAACTGCCCCTGGCCATCCACGATTACGTACCCCGCACGACCGGGATGACGCTCCCTCCGGCATTTCACCCCGAGGACGTCCCTGTCGAGCGCACCCAGTCGATCGCAAATAGCCGCCCGGGGGTGCATTTTTCAGCCAAGTTCGCCGCCTCGCGGACACCTTAAATACCGTAAGGACAATGCTGGACATCACCTCAGTTGTGCGTGTACATGTGGGTGCGTGTACATGTGGTTGCACCGATAGCGGCGCAGAACGACATGGGGGTTTGCGATGCTATTCGACAGAACGCACCCGTCGGAGAACCGACTGCCATGAGCGCCCCCACCTTCCGAAAGTGGCTGGAATCGATCCCATGGTTCCTGTTTCAACGCAGACTGCCGCACCCACGGAAGGCGTGCCCGCCCCTCCGGGAGCCTTCATCCAGGACCGGCTGGCCGGCTGGGTCTCCGACCTCACCACCCTGCACGAACTCACCGAACGACTTGCCGGGACCAGCACCCTGGACAGCGCCCTCCACGAACTCCTGGGTGCCGGGGCAGCCCTCGTGGGAGCGGGCCGGGGACTCCTCGTCCTCGAACCCGCCGACGGCGCCGGCCCGTCCCGCACGATCGGTCTCGGGCTCGCCCACTCGGACCTGGGACACATCGAGACGCTGCCGCGCAGCGCCACCGCGTACGGCCGCTTCCTCGACGGTCTCCCGGATACCGACGGCCCACTGGCCAGCCCCGACATCCTCGGTGACACCGGCCTCGACCCCCGCTGCCGCGAGGTCGCCGCCCGGCTCGGATACGCCGCCAGCTACGCGCTGCCCCTCGCCACCGAGACCGCCGGCCGGCTCGCCGCGGCCGTCTGGCTGTACGACGAACCGGCCGAACCGCTGGAACGCCAGTGCCACCTCGTCGGCGTGTACGCCCGCTACGCCGCCGAACACCTCGCCCGGCTGCTCGAACTCGAACGCGCCAGGGCGGACGCCGCGGTCGTCGCCGAGGAGCTGCTGCCCAGCAGACTGCCCCGGATTCCCGGAGTACGGCTGGCCGCACGGCGCCGGGCAGGGCCGGGGGGCAGTGGCGACTGGTACGACGCGCTGCCCCTCCCCGACAACACCCTCGGCCTGGCCGTCGGCTCGGTCGGCGGCTCCGGGCCGGCCGCCCTGGCCGCCACGGGCCGGCTCCGCGCCGGCCTGCGGGCCTATGCCGTGATGGAGGGCGAGGACCCTGTCGCCGTGCTCTCCGATCTCGAACTGCTGCTGCGGCTGACCGAACCGGCCACAGCCGCGACCGCTCTCTACGCGTACTGCGAGCCCGGCCTGCGCACGATCGTGCTCGCGGGCGCCGGGCACACCCCGCCCCTGGTCACCGGCGAACGGCGCACCGAATTCGTGGAGACCACCCTGTCCGCGCCGCTGGGCATGCTCTCCTGCTGGGAGGCGCCGAGCGTGCGGTTCACGGCCAGGCCGGGCGAAACGGTCCTGTTCTACACCGACGGGCTGCTGCGCCGCACCGGGGACTCCAGGGACCGGGCGTTCGCACGGCTGCACTCCGCGGCGGCGGGTGTACCGAAGACCCTGCGCCAGGACCCCGGAACCGTCGCGGACCACATCCTGCGGACCGTCCTGCCCGACGCCGCGGAGCGAAACGGCAGCGCCGAGGACGTCGCCCTGCTGGCCGCGCGCTTCGACTGAGCAGCGCGGAACAGCCACAGGGCGCGGCCCCCCGGACCCGTAACCACGCGGGTGGGACCGTAGGAGGTCGTCCGGCACCGGTCCCCCTTCCGTACGCCCGTACGATGGAGGGGGTTCAGTGTCGTACAAGGAGGACAAAACGTGTCTGAGGAGCTCGCCCCGGAGACCCCGGAAGAAGCAGAAGCAGAGCCGGTCAAGCAGCGGAAGAACGGCCTGTACCCGGGCATTTCCGATGAGCTCGCCGAGAACATGAAGTCCGGCTGGGCCGACACCGAGCTGCACGGCCTGGAGCCGATCGCCCAGGCCTCGCACACCGCCGCGCGCCGAGCCGCGCTCTCCGCGCGTTTCCCCGGAGAGCGGCTCGTCATCCCCGCGGGCAATCTCAAGACCCGCTCCAATGACACCGAGTACGCCTTCCGCGCGTCCACCGAATACGCCTATCTCACCGGCGACCTGACCCAGGACGGCGTCCTGGTCCTCGAGCCGGCCGAGGGCGGGCACAAGGCCACGGTCTACCTCCTGCCCCGCTCCGACCGTGAGAACGGCGAGTTCTGGCTCGACGGCCAGGGCGAGCTCTGGGTCGGCCGCCGCAGCTCCCTCACCGAGGCCGAGCAGCTGCTGGGCATACCCGCCAAGGACGTCCGTGAGCTCCCGGCCGCACTGGCCGAGGCCACAGGGCCGGTGCGTAACGTCCGCGGACACGACGCGAGCATCGAAGCCGCACTCACCGACAAGGTCACCGCGGAACGCGACGAAGAACTGCGCGTCTTCCTCTCGGAGGCCCGTCTGGTCAAGGACGCCTTCGAGATCGCCGAGCTGCAGAAGGCCTGCGACGCCACGGCGCGCGGCTTCGAGGACGTCGTCAAGGTCCTCGACAGGGCCGAGGCCACGAGCGAGCGCTACATCGAGGGCACCTTCTTCCTGCGCGCCCGCGTGGACGGCAACGACATCGGTTACGGCTCGATCTGCGCGGCCGGCCCCCACGCCACCACGCTGCACTGGGTCCGCAACGACGGCCCGGTCCGCTCCGGGGAGCTCCTGCTGCTCGACGCCGGCGTGGAGACCACCGAGCTCTACACCGCGGACGTGACCCGGACGCTGCCCGTCAACGGCACGTTCTCACCGCTGCAGCGGAAGATCTACGACGCCGTGTACGAGGCCCAGGAGGCGGGCATCGCGGCCGTGAAGCCCGGCGCCGCCTTCCGCGACTTCCACGACGCCGCTCAGCGGGTGCTCGCCGAGAAGCTGGTCGAGTGGGGCCTGCTCGGCGACCTGACCGTGGAGAAGGTCCTCGAACTGGGTCTCCAGCGCCGCTGGACGCTGCACGGCACGGGACACATGCTCGGCATGGACGTCCACGACTGCGCCGTGGCGCGCACGGAGTCGTACGTCAACGGCACCCTGGAGCCCGGGGTCTGCCTCACGGTCGAGCCCGGTCTGTACTTCCAGGCCGACGACCTGACCGTGCCCGAGGAGTACCGCGGGATCGGCGTCCGGATCGAGGACGACATCCTCGTCACCGAGCACGGCAACCGGAACCTGTCCGCCGCTCTGCCGCGCCGCTCGGCCGAGGTCGAGGAGTGGATGGCCGGGCTCAAGGGCTGACACGGCCCCGCAGGCGCCGGGAGGACTCCGGGGCCCGCTGCTCAGGACACCATGAGCAGCGGGCCCTCCCGCCATTTCAGGACCTTGTCGAAGCTCACCACCGCGCCGCGCCCCGGCCGGTTGCCGAAGTGGACATGATCGGCGAGCTCCTCGATCAGACAGAGCCCGCGCCCGCTCTCGGCCGTGCCCGGAGGGTGCACCACGGTACGCGGATGCGAGGGGTCGCCCGCCGGGCGAGTGGCGGACGGCTGCGCGGCGGTGCGAAGCGCGCGCCGGGAGGGGAAACCGGGCCCCGAGTCGGCGACTTCGATGCGGCACATCTCGCCGTCCAGATATGCGGTGACCCGGTACTCCCCGCAGGCGGGCCCGCCCGGCGCGTCGCCGACCGTGGCGAGGCCCGGTTCTCCGGCATCGCCCGCGTCCCGCAGGCCACCGCCGTGCTCGACGGCGTTCGCACAGGCTTCGCTGAGCGCGACCGAAAGGTCGTAGGAGACGTCCGGGTCCACCCCCGCGGTCTCCATCGTGCCGAGCAGAAAACGACGGGCGAGCGGAACGCTCGCAGCTTCGCGCCGCAGATGGAGTGACCACCACATGCTCATGCTCCAGCCTCCTGGCTGCGGCTCGACATATGGATACGTATTGCCGCGATCAGCACGTCGTAAGCACGGATCGGCTGTGACAGCGCTCATTCGGCGGATGCGGACATTCCGTCCACCGGTGTATGCGGGACCCGGATCCCGGCCCCCGGAGCCTCCATGAACAGGTGCAACACCCCCTGATCACTCCCTGATGGGGACGGATGCCGACCTTACGGACCTGCCGTACGGAGACGGGGGGTCCAGTGGGATGATGACCCGGCCATGTCTATGCCTGTCGCACGCGCCGGAGCCGGTATGCGGCTCTTGAGGACCGCGGTGTTCACCGCGGTCTGCGTCGTGCTCGCCGCCGCCGGACATGGCATCGCCGCAGGCGTGGGAGTGCCCGGCTGGAGTCTGCTCGCCGGCCTGGCCGGAGTCTTCGCCGTCACTGCGGCGCTCGCCGGACGTGAGCGGACCCTCCTTTCGATCACCGCGGCACTCGCGGCCGGACAGCTCGCCCTGCACATCCTCTTCGGGCTCGGGCGGCACACACCGGCCGCCGTGGCGGGGTCGGGGGACGACTCGCTGATCCACTTCGCCGCCGGTCTCGTGTGCGGTGACGGGCCGGCGCAGCTGAGCGCGGGGGACGCCCACCGCATCGTGACCACCGCGGGCCTGGACCCCGCCGCCGTGGCCCAGGGGCCCACCCACCTGGCATCCGCAGCGGCGTCGGACGCCGTATCCGCGGCGGATCCGACGCTCCTGGCCACGCTGACGGGATGCCTGCCCAGCCTGCCCATGTTCCTGGGGCATCTGCTCGCCGCACTCGCCACCGGCTGGCTGCTGCGTCGCGGCGAGATCGCGCTCTTCCGGCTGGCCAGGCTCTCGGCGCACGGTGGCCGACAGCTCGCGGCCGGGGCCAGGCTGCGCGCGTTGCGCGCGGCGATGGCACTCGTACGCGCACTGCGTGCGGGACTTCCGGGCCGGCCCACCACAGGGCCGCGTCCTCTCCGCAGCGCCGTCGACGCTCCCGCCCCGGCCGCCGGGGACCCCTTGCAGCACATGGTGATCAGGCGCGGGCCGCCGCCCGTATACGTACGCGCAGCCTGACGCGACCCCCTCCGCCGGGATTCCCGGGACGAGGCGGTCGTGATGCCGTCGCGCCTCCGCGCGCCGGACCACCGTTCCTCCTGTCCTGTGGAGTGATCCCTGTCATGAACGTTTCCCGTATCGCCCTGACCGGCGGCGTCGCCGCGTCCGCCGTCCTGCTGCTCGCCGGTACCGCGTCCGCGCACGTCAGCGTGCAGCCGCAGGGCGAGGCCGCCAAGGGCGGCTACGCCACGGTCAACTTCAAGGTCCCCAACGAGCGCGACAACGCCTCCACCGTCAAGGTCGAGGTCAGCCTGCCGACGGACCACCCGCTGGCGTCCGTCAGCCCGCAGCCGGTGGCCGGCTGGAAGATCAAGGTGACCAAGAGCAAGCTGGCCGAGCCGCTCGAGGTGCACGGCAAGAAGATCGACGAAGCGGTCTCCAAGGTCACCTGGACCGCGGACGACAACGGGATCGAGCCCGGGTTCTTCGAGCAGTTCCCGCTCTCGGTCGGGCAGCTCCCCGAGGACACCGACCAGCTCGTCTTCAAAGCCCTCCAGACGTACAGCAACAAGGAAGTCGTCCGCTGGATCGAGGAGCCCACCGAGGGCGGCGAAGAGCCCGAGACTCCGGCTCCCGTCCTCACACTGACCGCCCCGGCGGCCGACGCCGACGGCGCAGCCGCCGCGGATGACAAGGGCGGTGCGGCGGAGCAGACGAAGGAAACGACGACGGCATCGGACGACACGTCGTCGGACACCGACGGCACGGCCCGTGTCCTGGGCATCGTCGGCATCGTCGTCGGCGCCGCGGGGGTCGCCTTCGGCGTCCTCGCCGGCCGTCGCCGTAGCGCCTGATCCCGCCGGCCCATCAGCACCCGTACTTCACAGATCAGGAACAAGCTCTCCATGCACAGCAAGAAGACGGTGCTGGCCGCGGCGTTCGCCGCCGTGGCCGCACTGACCCTGTCGGCCTGCGGCAGCGACGGAGACTCGGCGGACAATGCCGTCGCCGACGTCTCCGCCGGGACCGAGTCCAAGCCCGCGACCGTGCTCGACCAGCCGTTCACCAAGCCCGACCTCGTCCTCACCGACACGCACGGCAAGAAGTACGACCTGCGTGAGAAGACCAAGGGCAAGCCGACCCTCATCTACTTCGGCTACACCAACTGTCCCGACGTGTGCCCGCTGACCATGAGCAACATCGCCCTCGCGAAGCGGGCACTGCCCAAGGCCGACCAGGAGAAGCTCCAGGTCGTCTTCGTCACGACGGACCCCGAGCGGGACACCCCGGCGTCGCTGGGCAGCTGGCTCAACGCCCAGGATCCAGACTTCACCGGTCTCACCGGCGACTTCCCGACCATCCAGGCGGGCGCACGGCAGATCGGCATCGGCATCGACCCGCCGAAGAAGGAGAAGGACGGCACGGTCGTCTCGATGCACGGCTCGCAGGTCATCGCGTTCTCCCCGAAGACGGACAAGGGGTACGTGCTCTACAGCGAGGACACCACGGCCGAGAACTACACCGAGGATCTCCCCGAGCTCGTCAAGGGGGAGACGCCGTGAACCGCCGTACGGCCGTCGCCGGCGCCCTGACCCTCACCACCGGGCTCGCGCTGTCGGCGTGTTCATCGGACAGCGTGCCGCGGCTCGAGGTGACCGGGGCGTTCATGCCACAGCCCGTCAGTGACATGGCGGCCGGTTTCCTCCTCGTGAAGAACAGCGGGGACGCCACCGACCGGCTCACCTCGGTGACGAGTTCCCTCTCGGACCATGTCTCGATCCACGAGACGAAGAACCGGACGATGCGGATGGTCACGTCGTTCGAGGTGCCCGCCGGTGGCGAGCTCGATCTCGAACGCGGCGGCAACCACATCATGTTCACGGAGCTGAAGCAGCAGCCGCAGCGGGGAGAAAAAGTCTCCGTGGAGCTGCACTTCGAGAAGGCCGACCCCATCAAGGTCGACATTCCCGTGAAGGAGACCACCTACAACCCGAAGAAGCAGTGAGGTACTGACGCCCCATGACAGCCACCGCCCCGCACTTCGGGCCCTCCCCGGCACGACGGCCGCTCACCTCGGTCGCGCTCCTCGCCACGCTCATCAGCCTGCTGTTCGGCCTGGTGCTGGCAGGCGCGAGCCCCGCGTCCGCGCACGCCGCCCTCACGGGGAGCGATCCGCAGGACGGGGCGGTGGTCGCCACCGCGCCCAAGGAGGTCGCCCTCACCTTCTCCGAGCAGATCGCCGTCAGCGACGACTCGATCCGGGTCCTCGACCCGAGCGGGAAGCGGGCGGACGAGGGTGCTCCCCGCGAACTGACGAGCGGTGGGGCCGTACGGTACGGCGTCCAGCTCCACAGCGGTCTGCCGGACGGCACGTACACCGTGGCCTGGCAGGCCGTGTCCGCGGACAGTCATCCGGTCTCGGGGGCCTTCACCTTCTCCGTCGGCGCTCCCTCGGAGACCAGCGTGGCGCTGCCCTCGAGCGAAGCCGGCGGCGGCCTCGTGGGTGCGCTCTACGGCATCGCGCGCTACGCCGCGTACGCCGGATTCATCCTCCTCGCGGGCGGATCGGCCTTCGTGCTCGCCTGCTGGCAGCGCGGGGCGGGGGCACGCCCGATGCAGCGCCTCGTCGTACGCGGCTGGATCACCCTCACCGCCGCGACCCTGGCCATGCTGCTCCTGCGCGGTCCGTACACCGGCTCCGGCAAGCTCGCGGACGCCTTCGATCTCGACGGCCTCCAGTCCGTCCTGGACACCAAACCGGGGGCCGCGCTGGTCTCCCGGCTGCTGCTCCTGGGCGCCTCCGCGCTCTTCATCGCCGTCCTCTTCGGTGCGTACGCCAAGCGCGAGGACGAGAAGGAGAAGCAGGACCTCACCTTCGGACTGGCGGCGGGCGGAGCGGTCATCGCCGCCGGGATCGCCGGTACATGGGCCCTGGCCGAGCACGCCTCGACGGGGATCCAGCCCGGCATCGCCATGCCGGTCGACGTGCTCCACCTGCTCGCCGTCGCCACCTGGTTCGGCGGGCTCACCGCGCTGCTGGTCGCCCTGTACCGGACACCGGACATCACGAGCGCTGCGGTACGCCGCTTCTCGCGCATGGCGTTCGGCAGCGTGCTCGTCCTCGCCGCGACCGGGCTCTACCAGTCCTGGCGTCAGGTCGGCTCGTGGTCCGCGCTGACCGGGACCCGCTACGGGCAGCTGCTGCTCGTCAAGGTGGCGCTCGTCGCCCTGCTCGTCGGGATCGCGTGGATATCGCGGCGGTGGACGGGTCGGCTGACCGAGCGCGCCGCGTCCACGCCCGCCGATGCGGTGGAGTCGGTGGAGCCGGCCGCGCCGGTGGCAACCGTGGAGCCGGCCGCCGCGTCCGATGAGGAGGAGGCGGCTCCGGAGCGCGCCGCCCAGCTCCTCCGGCAGCGCGCCGCCCTGACGGCGACGAAGGAGAAGCGCGCCCGCGACGCCGATCCGGCACGCTCCGGGCTGCGGCGTTCCGTGATGGTCGAGACGGGCATCGCCGTGGTGCTGCTCATCGTCACGACGATCCTGACGTCCACCGAGCCCGGCCGCACCGAGGAGGAGTCCGGCCGCGGCAACACGGCTGCGGCGCCCGCGCCGGTGAACAGCGGGCAGGTGAATCTCAGCCTGCCCTTCGACACCGGCGGCCAGAACGGCAAGGGGACGGTACGCCTGGACATCGCGCCCGGCGGAACCGGTTCGAACAGCGTGCACCTCTGGGTGGACGGCCCCGACGAAGGCCCGCTGGACGTCCCCGAGGTGAAGCTCGCCTTCACCCTGGAGTCCAAGGACATCGGCCCGCTGCCGGTCGTCCCCGACCGCCTCACCGAAGGGCACTGGACGGCCAGCGGGGTGCAGATCCCGATGGCGGGTGACTGGAAGGTCGCCGTGACGGTACGCACGTCGGACATCGACCAGACAACCATCACCAAGAACGTGAAGATCGGCTGAGCAGGGTGAGCAAGAAGAAGGACGACCACGCCCCCGTGAGCATCGTGTCCCGCCGGCGGCTGATCGGCAGCGCGGGAGCGGCCGGGGCGGCAGGCCTCGTCCTGGGCGCGGCGGGCGGCGCGGGGGGCTATGCAGCGACGCGCGAGGACGCGCCGACGCCGCTGACCACGGTCGGCTCGACCGAGGCGATGTTTCACGGGAAACATCAAGCGGGGATCACCACTCCGCTTCAGGCCCGTGGGCACCTGATCGCCTTCGACCTGAAGGCCGGCACAGGGCGCAAGGAGGCAGCCGCCCTGATGCGCCGCTGGTCGGCCGTGGCGAAGCGGCTGATGGCCGGGGAGCCGGCGGACGGCGGACGGGAGCACGACACCGGGGTGGCCCTGGACGCCGGCCCGTCCTCCCTGACCGTCACCTTCGGATTCGGGCGGACCTTCTTCACCCGCACCGGCCTGACCGACCGGCGGCCGGACGCCCTGGACCCGCTGCCGCCCTTCTCCTCCGACCATCTCGACGCCGGGCGCTCCGAGGGCGATCTCTGGGTGCAGATCGGCGCCGACGACTCGCTCGTCGCCTTCCACGCGCTGCGCGCCCTGCAGAAGGAGGCCGGCTCGGCGGCCCGGGTGCGCTGGCAGATGGACGGCTTCAATCGCGCCCAGGGCGCCACGGCTCGTCCGATGACCACGCGCAATCTGATGGGCCAGGTCGACGGCACCAACAATCCGAGGCCCGCCGAGAGCGACTTCGAGGAGCGGATCTTCGTTCCGTCCGGCGGTTCGTCGGCCGACGCCTGGATGGCAGGCGGCTCGTACGCCGTCGTCCGACGGATCAGGATGCTCCTGGACGACTGGGAGGAGCTCACGGTCAAGCGGCAGGAACAGGTCATCGGCCGTCGCAAGGCGGACGGTGCCCCGCTCAGCGGCGGCTCGGAGGACACCGCGATGGACCTGGACAGAACAGGCGCCGACGGCAAGCTGCTGATCCCCGACAACGCCCATGCCCGGATCTCCGCGCCCGAGAAGAACGGGGGCGCCGCGATGCTGCGCCGCCCGTTCTCGTATCACGACGGCCTCTCCGACGACGGCACCCCGGACGCCGGTCTGCTCTTCATCTGCTGGCAGGCCGATCCGTTCAAGGGCTTCATTCCGGTCCAGCGCAAGCTCGACCGCGGGGACGCGCTCGCACCGTTCATCCGGCACGAGGCGAGCGGGCTGTTCGCCGTACCAGGAGGTGCCGCGTCCGGGGAGTACGTGGGGCAGCGGCTGCTGGAGGCGTGAGGCGTACGCCTTCCCGCCGCCCGGCGCACGGCGCACGGACCCGTCCGTCGGCCCATTAGGGTGACCGTATGTCAGCCACGCGCTACGCCTACCTCGGCCCCGAAGGCACCTTCACCGAGGTGGCCCTCCGTACGCTCCCCGAAGCCGCCACCCGCGAACTCGTCCCCATGGTCTCGGTGCCGGCCGCGCTGGACGCGGTGCGTTGCGGGGAGGCCGCGGCAGCGCTCGTCCCCATCGAGAACTCCGTGGAGGGCGGGATCAGCGCGACCCTCGACGAGCTGACCACGGGCGCTCCGCTGATGATCTACCGGGAAGTGCTGCTCTCCATCACGTTCGCCCTGCTGGTGCGCCCCGGGACGAAGCTCTCGGACATCAAGACCGTCACCGCCCACCCGGCCGCTCAGCCTCAGGTGCGCAACTGGATGTCGGCTCATCTGCCGAACGCGCTGTGGGAGTCGGCGGCTTCGAACGCCGACGGAGCCCGGCTGGTCCAGGAGGGGCGCTACGACGCCGCCTTCGCCGGCGAGTTCGCCGCGGAGACCTACGGTCTCGAACCGTTGGTGACGGAGATCCATGACGCGGAGAACGCCCAGACGCGCTTCGTGCTGGTGGGACGCCCGGCCAGACCCTCCGCGCCCACCGGAGCCGACAAGACCTCCGTGGTCATCTGGCTCCGTGCCGACCGACCGGGTGCTCTCCTCGAACTGCTCCAGGAGTTCACGGTCCGCGGGGTCAACCTGATGCTGATCCAGTCCCGGCCCACAGGGGAGGGCATCGGGAACTACTGCTTCGCCGTGGACGCCGAGGGGCACATCGCGGACCGGCGCGTCGGTGAGGCGCTGATGGGGCTGAAGCGGGTCTGCCCGGAGGTGCGGTTCCTGGGGTCCTATCCGCGTGCGGGAGTGACGCCCGAAGAGGTGAGCGCTTTGCGCGTCGGGACGTCGGACAGGGACTTCACCGAGGCATCCGACTGGCTGGCCCGCAGTCAGGACGGCCGGGCCTGACGCATACGGGGAAGGATCTGACGCCTACTGGGTAGGGCCGCCGCGGCTACCGGTGGCCCTACCCGCAGCTCCGGCCCTATCCACTGATCTTCACTCCGCACAAAGTTATCCACAGGGGCACCTCTCCGCCTGGGGACAAGTCGACACCACAGTGCGCCATCGTCGACAAATCACCCCAGGCCCCCTGGATCCCCCATGGGGTCAGGAGCCCTCCCGTGTCGCCTCAATTCCGTTGATCAACTCATTGAGGCGGGGAATACCCACCCGAATGAGTGCGCGGGTGGGGTTTGAGTCGCGAATCCCTGCCCCGTCATGCCGCTTTCGGAACGATCTCTTCCGGCATCCACAGATCTTCTTCACAGCCTGTGGATAACTAATTGGATCACCGGGAACCTGTGGACAACACTCCGCGCCAGCGCCCCAACTCCCCGCGCAGACACCGGTGATGCGTCAAGCAGCAGGGCCACTTGTTCCCTTTTCGAGGCAATGAGTCCCTTTTATTGACGCCCCGGCCGTGCGATGCCCCCGACTCTCCCCAGATTATTGATTCCGGCAATTCGGGCAAAGCGCCACGCTCGTCGATATCGGTTCGAGCGGTGGATCCCCGCACCGGTAGCCTTGAGGGGTGATTGACCTTCGCCTGCTCCGTGAGGACCCCGACCGTGTTCGCGCCTCCCAGCGCGCCCGTGGAGAGGACGTCGCGCTCGTCGACGCCCTGCTCTCCGCCGACGAGCTGCGCAGGTCGTCCGGCATCCGCTTCGACGAACTCCGCTCCGAGCAGAAGTCGCTCGGAAAGCTGATCCCCAAGGCCGGCCCCGAGGAGCGCACCGAGCTCCTCAAGAAGGCCGATCAGCTGAAGTCGGAGGTCAAGGCTGCCGACGTCGCACAGGACGAGGCCGACGCCGAGGCCAAGCGGCTGCTCCTGCTGCTCGGCAACATCGTCCACGAGGACGTGCCGATCGGCGGCGAGGAGGACTTCGTCGTCCTGGAGACGCACGGCACGATCCGTGACTTCGGCGCCGAGGGCTTCGCGCCCAAGGACCACCTGGAGCTCGGCGAGACGCTGGGCGCCATCGACATGGAGCGCGGCGCCAAGGTGTCCGGATCGCGCTTCTACTACCTGACCGGCGTCGGCGCGCTGCTCGAGCTCGCCCTGGTCAACGCGGCCGTCGCCCAGGCCACCGAGGCCGGCTTCGTCCCCATGATCACCCCCGCCCTGGTGCGCTCGCGCGCCATGGAGGGCACGGGCTTCCTCGGCCAGGCCGCGGAAAACGTGTACCACCTGGAGAAGGACGACTACTACCTGGTCGGTACGTCGGAGGTTCCCCTCGCGGCGTACCACATGGACGAGATCGTCGACGCCGACAAGCTGCCCCTGCGGTACGCCGGCTACTCGCCCTGCTTCCGCCGTGAGGCGGGCACGTACGGCAAGGACACCCGGGGCATCTTCCGGGTCCACCAGTTCGACAAGGTCGAGATGTTCTCGTACGTCGACCCGGCGGACGCCGAAGCCGAGCACCTCAGGCTCCTGGACTGGGAGAAGCAGTGGCTCACCGGCCTGGAGCTGCCGTTCCAGGTGATCGATGTCGCCACCGGTGACCTGGGTGCGTCGGCCTCGCGGAAGTTCGACTGCGAGGCATGGATCCCGACCCAGGGGAAGTACCGCGAGCTGACCTCCGCGTCGAACTGCGACAGCTTCCAGGCACGCCGGCTCTCCGTCCGGATGCGCGACGGGAAGAAGGTCCAGCCGCTGGCCACGCTGAACGGCACGCTCTGCGCCGTACCGCGCACGATCGTGGCGATCCTGGAGAACCACCAGCTGCCCGACGGCTCGGTGCGTGTGCCGGAGGTGCTGCGTCCGTATCTGGGTGGACGCGAGCTTCTGGAACCGGTCTCCAAGTGACCGTCCCCGTGACCTTCCCCTACAAGCTCGTCGCGACCGACCTCGACGGCACGCTGCTGCGTGACGACCACACCGTTTCCGGTCCCACCCGGGAGGCGCTGGCCGCGGCGACCGCGGCCGGCGCGGCGCACATCGTCGTCACGGGGCGGGCGGTTCCGTGGACCCGGCACATCCTGGACGACCTGGGCTACGAGGGCCTCGCGGTGTGCGGCCAGGGCGCGCAGGTCTACCACGCGGGCGAGCACAGGCTGCTGACCTCCCTGACCCTGGACCGGCAGCTCGCCGGGCTCGCGCTGGCCAAGATCGAGGCGGAGGTCGGTCCGCTCGCGCTGGCCGCGAGCCGTGACGGGCTCGACGGCGAGGTACTGGTCGGGCCCGGTTACCAGGTGCAGGAGGGCCCGCTGCCCGCCGTCTTCCTGGCCGACCCGGCGGAGATGTGGACCGCTCCGCTGAACAAGATCTACATCCAGCACCCGGAGCTCGACGACGACGCCCTGGCCCAGGCCGCGCGGCAGGCCGTCGGCAGCCTGGTGAACATCGTGATGGCGGGCCCGGGCATCGTGGAGATCCTGCCCCTGGGGCTGAGCAAGGCGACCGGCCTCTCGTTGGCCGCACGTCGGCTGGGCCTCAAGGCGGCGGACACGATCGCGTTCGGTGACATGCCGAACGACATCCCGATGTTCGGCTGGGCGCAGCACGGCGTGGCGATGGCCAACGCCCACGACGACCTGAAGGCCGTCGCGCACGAGATCACCGCGTCGAACGAGCACGACGGCATCGCGGTGGTGCTGGAGGAGCTGCTCCGGACCGCCACGCGCGCGTAGGCAGGTCGACTGCTCTCAAGGCTCGGGCCTGCGGGCCCGGGCCTTGAGTCTTCGGGCCCTGCTCTTCCGGCTTATGGTCTTCGGGCCTCTGGTCTTTCGGCTCCGGCGGAGGATGCGCGGATCGAACGCGCGCGGGGTCGCACCCCGACGACGGCTTAGCAAGCCGCTGCCTTACCACTCGGCCAATCCTCCGGGAGGGTGGCCTCGCGCGACGCGCGGTGACGGCCACCCGGGGGCCCAGCTGGCGGGCGACTGCGCGGGCAGCTGATGAAGCTACCGCGGTGCCGGCTGCGAACCACCCTGTCGGGAACACGACGGACTCGGACTTCTGGTCATCGCCGCGCTCCTCTCCCGGTCTTCAGAGGCGCCGTTCTCCTGCGCCGTCCCCCTCACTCTGCCCGAGGCCGCCGTCCGGGGACCACCCATTTGTTCGAGTGGTCCCCGGCGGGACCGTCAGCCGCTCGTGCGACGGCCCAGATCCCTCAGCCCGTGGGCGAGATCGTCCATGCGGGCGTCGAGCCGGATGACGTCCTGCGAGACGTCGGTGAGCCGGAGGCTCATGGCGCCGATGACCTGGTGCGTGACATCGAGCTTCCGGTCGAGCGAGTCGAGCCGCTTAGACATCCGGCCCAGCACGGGACCGAGCTCCTGGAGCGCGCTCCCCACGCCGGCCAGGCAGCCCTCGATGCGGGTGACCCGCCGATCGAGCGAGACGTAGGTGGTCCTGAGGTCCTCCTCCGCGTCGAGCAGATAGGTCCGAACGCTGCGTGCGATGTCGCTGTCGCGAAGAAGCATCGCCACGTTGAGCACGGTTCTGCGGGTGTAGAGCCGCAGCTGAGTGGCTGCCTGTGGATAACTTTCGACCCCGTCCCCCTTCCATAGCGACAGGATGTCGCTATGGAAGGACTCCAGCTCAGAGCCACGCAGCACTCTCATGCCATTGCTGGCCAGCTCCTGCAGATGCCGGTCCGCGAGCCTTCTGACCGAGGTTGTGGATACTTCGAAGTAACGAGCCACATCCTCTGTGCGAAGGTGAATTCCGTCAGGGAGCATGACAAGGCTCTTGACCTTGTCGAGGACTTCGACGCGCCCCATCTGCTCGACCCGGAGGGCCGGGGATTCGAGCAGGGCGACTTCCGTGGGCATGGGTGTGCCTTTCGTGCGCGGGCATGGCAAGGACGGCCCTTCCCCGGGCTGCGGGGTGGAGGACGCTCACGGTTGCCACTTACTCGATGACCGGTCGGGTGGGCGCTGCCTCACCTCTGCCGGCATTCCCCGAATTCACGAAAGCTCGACGTCACAGATTCCAGTTGCCTCCACGCACCCTGCACAACGAGCCGATCACCGCACAGTCACGCGATCAGCTCATCGCACACATGGAACAACCCCCGCCCACCGGGCAGGGGTTGCACGCGTGTCGGCCGGTCTCACTCCTCGCCGGCGAGCTTCAGCGCCCTCAGCTTCTGGCCTGCGTACCACGTGGCCACGATGGTGACGCCGACCAGCAGGACGGTGGCGAGCGGCAGGCCGACCTCCGAGCTGACCAGGCCGTCCCCGGCGACCTTCTCGGCGACCGAGAGGGACCACTGCTGCACGCTGAGCGTCCTGGCCCCCGGCACCAGGCTGCCGAAGAGCGCCTCCCACACCAGCGCGTACACCAGGCCGAGCACCACGGCGTGCCGACTGACCGTGCCGAGCAGCAGGAACAGCGCGCTGTACGCGATCGACGCGACCAGCGCCGCGATCGTGTAGGCCACGGCGATCTGTCCGCCGTTGCCGTTCAGGATCAGACCCGCGATCAGCGTGGGCAGCGCCGAGAACAGCATCGTGACGGCGACGGCGACCACGAGTTTGGTGACGATGATCGTGGGCCGCTTCACCGGCTTGGCGAGCAGGTAGACGATCGAGCCGTCGTCGATCTCCGGACCGATGGCGCCGGTGCCGGCGATGACACCGATGAGCGGGACCATCGTGGCGATGGCGAAACCGCCCAGCACACCGGAGGCGACGTCGTCATCGACTCCGGCGAACGCCCGTACCGCCACGGCGATGGCCACCAGCAGCACCGGCAGGACGAACAGGATGGCGGCCCGGCGCCGACCGAGCAGGGCCCGGTAGGTGAGCCGGGCGACTGTGGGGTCGTACATGACGCTTCACAGCTCCTTATCGGCCACTACTCAGGCCGCTACGAGATAGGAAAAGACCGATTCGAGGGACTCGTCGGACGGGGAGACGGTGAGCAGCCGGATGCCGTGCTCGCGCGCGACCTTCGGCAGCAGCGTCGTGAACCGTCCGAAGTCGACCGCCTGGATGCGCAGAGCCTTCTCCGTGACGTCGACCTCGATCCCGGCCGTGGAGGGGTCGGCGATGAGCGCGGCGGCGAGGCCGCGGTCGTCGCTGGACCGGACGAGGTAGCGGTGCGGCCGGTCCGTCATCAGCCGGCGGATCTTGCGGAAGTCGCCCGAAGCGGCGTGGCGGCCCGCCACGATCACCTCGATGTGCGAGGCGAGCTGCTCGACCTCTTCGAGGATGTGGGAGGAGAAGAGCACCGTACGGCCCTCCGCGCCCATCCGGCGCAGCAGCTCCATGAGCTGCATCCGCTGGCGCGGGTCCATGCCGTTGAAGGGCTCGTCGAGGAGCAGCACAGAAGGGTCGTGGACCAGCGCGGAGGCCATCTTCACGCGCTGGCGCATACCCTTGCTGTACGTCGAGATCTTGCGGTCCTGCGCGTACTCCATCTCGACCGTGGACAGCGCCTTGTGCGCGGCCGCGTCGCCGAGTCCGTGCAGCTCGGCATTGGCGACCACGAACTCGCGGCCCGTCAGGAAGTCGTACATGCCCTCACGCTCGGGCACGATCCCGATCGCCTTGTAGACCGCCTCGTTGCGCCAGATCGGGGCGCCGTCGAGCATCACCTTGCCGGTCGAGGGCGCGAGGAACCCGGCCATCATGTTGATCAGCGTGGACTTCCCGGCACCGTTGGGCCCGAGCAGCCCGGTGACCCCTGGACCCACGTTCATGCTCACGTCGTTGACGGCGACCACGTTGCCGAACCAGCGGGAGGTGTGGTCGATCTCGATGGTGGTCACAGCCCGACCCTCCGGTAGCGGCGCATCAGTACGGCGTACGAGCCGGCGACGAGCGCGAGAACAACGAGCAGATAGACGACACCGGCGGCGGCTCCGGGTCCCTCACCACCGGGGAAGGAGGAGGAGGCACCGAGGAACGCGGTCTGCACGCCGTCGATCAGCGTGATGGGCGAGAAGAGCCCCAGCCAGGTGATGGCGGCGGTCGAGTCCGTCTGCCAGGCGATCGCCTGGACCGTGGAGACCGCACCATAGGTGATGGTCAGGACGGCGATGACCGCGGCGACCCCGAAGCCCCTGCGGGGCGTCAGCGCGGCGACGACGAGGCTGAGCCCGGCGAACAGCACGGAGAGCAGTGCCACCGAGACCATCCCCTGTCCGAAGCCAGTGGTCTGGTCGACGAAGTCGAACTTCGCGAGCAGCGCTCCCGCGTAGAGGATGACGAGGGGCAGCCCTGTGAGGATCAGCAGGGCCGATGCCATGGCCGCGAATTTGGCCAGGACATAGTCGACACGTTCGATCGGCCGCGAGAAGTACAGCGGCACGCTCTTGAACCGGAGGTCCCGTGACACGGACTGCGGAGCCTGGGAGGCGATGAAGAGACCGATCACGGCCTGCAGGAAGATCGCGAAGTCCGTGTACTCGATGGGGAGCTTCGTCATTCCGGGTGCGTAGATGCCGACCGCCACGAGGATCAGCGCCACCAGGCACATCACCCCGCACAGGAGCATCGGCAGCATTTTGGACTTGGCGGACCTGCCCAGCCCGAACGAACCCCGCAGGGACTGCGAGTACAGCGAGCGGCGGGCATAGGCCCTGCCCAGGCGGACACCGTCGTAGGAGCGGTATCCGATGTTGTGGATCCGGGAGGTGGCGCTCCCGGCCGCGGTCCCGGTCTCAGTGCTCATCGCGACCGCTCCCCTTCTGCTGTCCGGCACCGACGGTCACGGCGACGGCCGCCCGCGGTGCCTCTTCGGTGCGGAAGACCTCGGCGATGTGGTGGCGCCGCTGTTCCATCCGGATGAGACCGAGGCCGAGGCCGGCGACGGTGTCGCGGACCACGTCGTACGCCTCCTCCCCCGTGGCCTCCACCAGGAGGATGTGGCCGGCGCCCGGCAGCCCTTCGGCGTCGAGGCCGTCGAGCCCGACGAGCTTGACCCCGGCACCGGCCAGGGCCTGGCGCAGGGCGTGCGTACCGTCCGGGTGAGTGTCGCTGTCGGTGACCTCGACCGCCAGGGTCGTGGTCGTCTGGGTGAAGTCACTGGTGGAGCTGGAGCGCAGCAGCGCGCCGCCGTCGATGACGACGACGTGGTCGCAGGTCCTCTCCAGCTCTCCGAGCAGATGCGAGGTGACCAGCACCGAGATGCCGAAATCGGTGTGGACACGGCGGATCAGGCCGAGCATCTCGTCCCGGCCGACGGGGTCGAGGCCGTTGGTCGGCTCGTCGAGCAGGACCAGCTTCGGGTCGTGGACCAGTGCCTGGGCCAGCTTCACCCGCTGCTTCATACCGGTCGAGTAGCCGCCGATGGGCCGGTAGCGCTCCTCGTACAGCCCCACATGGCGCAGGGTGTCCGCGGTGCGCTCGCGTGCCGCGGTGGGGGGCAGTCCGGACATCCGTGCCATGTGGACGACGAACTCGGTGGCCGAGACGTCCGGTGGCAGGCAGTCGTGCTCGGGCATGTACCCGACGCGCTCCCGGATGGCGGCGCCCTCGGTGGCGACGTCGAGCCCGAGCACCGCGGCCCGGCCTTCGGTGGCGGGGGACAGACCCAGCAGGATCTTGATCAGTGTGGACTTGCCGGCCCCGTTGGAACCCACCAGGCCCGTTACACCGGGTCGGATGTCCAAGGAGAGCCGGTCAAGAGCGGTCACCCTCGGGAACCGCTTGCTCAGGCTTTCGGTTGCGATCACAGTCACGTCATCGACGGTAGTGGCGCGCACCACAGCTTTCGTCAGACCAGGCGGTTGTATCCACGTCAGACTCCAGGTGTACGGACCCGTAGGGGGAGACCCCACAAGGGAGGACACCGCGGGGCGTGCCTGGGGTTGTCCACAGGTTCGGGGCATCCCTTGACGTGGGTGTCCGTCGGTTGCCACATTCAGCGGTGTCACGTTACGGACACGTACCGCGACGCCGGCACTGGGACGAGGAGGCGGCGTGGAGCTGCGAGGCGCGCGTGAGCGCTGGGTGCGTACGGGCGGGATCGAGCTGTGTGTCGCCGAACTGGGCGATGCGGCACGGCCGACGATCGTCCTGGTACACGGCTATCCGGACAGCAAGGAGGTCTGGTCCGAGGTCGCGGGACGGCTGGCGGAGCAGTGGCATGTGGTGCTCTACGACGTGCGGGGCCACGGCAGGTCGACCGCCCCCAAGCCGCTGCGCGGTGGCTTCACGCTGGAGAAGCTGACCGACGACTTCCTGGCCGTCGTGGACGCGGTGAGCCCTGACCGTCCCGTCCATCTGGTCGGCCACGACTGGGGATCGGTCCAGTCCTGGGAATTCGCGACGGTGGAGCGCACCAAGGGCCGCATCGCCTCGTTCACGTCGATGTCCGGCCCTTCCCTCGACCACTTCGGGCACTGGATCGGGCAGCGTGTGGCCCACCCGAGCCCGCGCCGTGCAAGGCAGTTGCTCGGCCAGGGAGCCAAGTCCTGGTACGTGTACGCGCTGCATACGCCGGTGCTGCCCGAGATGGCCTGGCGCGGGCCGCTCGGCAGGCAGTGGCCGCGGATCCTTCAGCGCATGGAGAAGGTGCCGGCGGACGGGTATCCGACGGCGTCGCTCCCCCGGGACGCGGCGCACGGGGCCTGGCTCTACCGTGACAACATCCGGTACCGCCTGCGCCGTCCGCGTCCGGACGCGTACGCACATGTGCCGGTGCAGCTGATCACGCCGACCGGTGACGCGTTCCTTTCGCCGTCGCTCTACGACGAACTCGACGCATGGGTGCCCAGGTTGGTCCGGCGTACCCTGCCGGCCAAGCACTGGGTGCCGCGCACCAGACCGGATCAGCTGGCAGCCTGGATCAGCGAGTTCGCCGACGACCGGGAGTCCGGCGGTACGGACGGCTCCGTCGGCCCCGTCGGCTTCGGCTCGCCGGCCCTGGCGGCCACCGGCGCCCATGCGGACCGGTTCGGCGGGCAGTTGGTCCTGGTGACGGGAGCGGCCGCGGGTATCGGTCGAGCCACAGCGCTGGCTTTCGCGGAGGCGGGAGCGCGGGTGGTCGCCGTGGACCGGGACGCCGAGGGCGTCGCCCGGACCGCGGAGGCCGCCCGGATGGCCGGGGCGTCCGGCGCGTGGGGCGAGGTGGTGGACGTCGGGGACGAGCAGGCGATGGAGAAGCTCGGGGAGAAGGTCTTCACCGAATTCGGCGTTGTGGACGTACTGGTGAACAACGCGGGCATCGGGCTGTCGGGGTCGTTCCTCGACACGACGAGCGAGGACTGGCGACGGGTTCTCGACGTCAATCTGTGGGGCGTCATCCATGGCTGCCGGATCTTCGGCAGGAAGATGACTGAGCGGGGACAGGGTGGACATATCGTCAACATCGCCTCGGCTGCGGGTTATCAGCCGTCGCGCGCACTGCCCGCCTACAGCACATCCAAGGCGGCGGTACTGATGCTCAGCGAATGCCTGCGCGCGGAACTGGCCGAGAAGTCCATCGGCGTCAGCGCGATCTGCCCGGGACCGGTGAACACGGGAATCACCGGCACTGCGCACTTCGCAGGAGCCGATGACGCGCAGGAGGAGCGCCTCAGGAAGCGGACGGCCCAGCTGTACACCCTCCGCAACTACCCGGCGGAGAAGGTGGCCAGGGCGATCCTTGGGGCCGTGGTGCACAACCGTGCCGTGGTGCCGGTGACGCCCGAGGCCCGAGGCGTGCGACTGCTGTCACGGATCAGTCCTCGGTTGCGGCGTGGGATCGCCCGGCTGAAGCCGCCTCTGTGAACCGTGTGTTCCCTGTGCAGGTGGCCCATGCCGCCTGCGTATGACCCCGGTTGGTAACGACACAGTCAGGCCCGCCATAACCGGCCCGCCGGGGCGCCTGGTTGGCCATATCGCGCTGTGGAGCCGGCGGTTGGGGGCCACCAGCGGTTTAGCGGCCACAAAGGCCGTGCCACATGGGCGAGTTGAGCAAATCCCGCTTATGGGACAGGAGTTGTCCACAGAATCGCTAAAAGACCTGTGGATAACCCGAGTTGGCTGTGGATCAAACCTGTGCACGCCCATTGATGCCAGGAACGCCGGGTGAAATCGAGGTGCGCCCGGAGCGGTCTGCCGGGCACTCTGACGGGATGGACGAACGACGCACCGTCAAGGTGTCCAAATTCCTCTCGAAGCATCTGAGGCATGAACCCGACCGGCTCGGGATCGGTCTCGACCCCCACGGCTGGGTGGCCGTCGACGAGCTGCTGCGTGCCTGCGCCCGGCGCGGCTTCACCCTCACCAGGGCCGACCTCGACCACGTCGTCGCGGTCAACGACAAGCAGCGGTTCACCATGACCGGCGATCGCATCCGGGCGAACCAGGGCCACTCCGTCCCCGTCGACCTCGATCTGCCCCCGGCCGAACCTCCCGCGTACCTCTTCCACGGCACCGTGGCCCGGGTGCTCGACGCCATCCGCGCCGAGGGGCTCCGGCCCATGAACCGCCACCATGTCCACCTCTCGCCCGACACGGGGACGGCGGTCCGCGTCGGCGCCCGGCGCGGCGCCCCGGTCGTCCTCGTCGTGGACGCCGGAGCCATGCAAAGGGCAGGGCATCTCTTCCATGTCAGCGCCAACGGGGTCTGGCTCACCGCCTCCGTGCCGCCGGACTTTCTGCGTCTGCGAGAGCACACGCCGCCCTCCTGAAGACCCTGGCCCCGCGGGCCCGCCGCCTCAGCTCACGTACGGACGACCCCCGGAGCCACCCGCCGTAGAGTCGTGGTCATGACCTCCCCTCGCCGACTGAGCACCGTGATCCTTCCCATCCACCGCTGGCACGAGGGCGGCCGGCCCCTGTGGGTACGCGCCGAGGAGCTGGGATTCCACGCCGCGTACACCTATGACCACCTGGCCTGGCGGACGTTCCGCGACGGCCCGTGGTTCGGAGCCGTCCCGACGCTGACGGCCGCCGCAGCGGCAACCGAGCGGCTGCGTCTCGGCACGCTCGTCACCTCGCCCAACTTCCGGCACCCGGTGACACTCGCCAAGGACCTCATCACGCTGGACGACGTCTCCGACGGGCGCATCACCCTCGGCATCGGCGCCGGTGGCAGCGGTTTCGACGCCACCACCCTCCGCGCGAGCGACGAGGAGCCATGGACCCCACGTGAACGCGCCGACCACTTCGACGAGTTCGTCCCCCTGCTCGACCAGCTGCTGCGGGAGCCCTCCGTGACATACGAGGGTCGCTTCTACACAGCGAACGAGGCCCGGAACATCCCCGGCTGCGTACAGCGCCCCCGGCTGCCCTTCGCGGTGGCCGCCACCGGGCCGCGCGGGCTGAGGCTCGCGGCGCGGTACGGCCAGGCATGGGTGACCACGGGCGACCCGAAGCTGTACGAGACGGGCACCTCCGAACAGTCCGTGGCAGCCATCAGCGGCCAGATGAGCCGGCTCGGCGAGGCCTGCGAGGAGACGGGCCGGGATGTCGCCGATCTGGACAAGATCCTTCTCACCGGCTTCACCCCCGGCCGGCCGTTGCGGTCCTTCGACGCGTTCGTCGACTTCGCGGGAACGCATTTCGATCTCGGGTTCACCGAGATCGTCGTCCACTGGCCGGTGCCGGACTCCGGCTTCGCCATGGACACCGAACTGTTCGAACGCATCGCCACCGAAGCGCTCGGCCAGTTCGGCTGACCCCTCGGCTCCCGCCTCCGGCCGGGGTGGAACATGCTCCGGATCCCGGGCACCCCCTCCGGCCTGGGCGGTTGCCCCGATGAGCCTTTGGCATATTCCCCTGACATGTTCCCCAGCTCAGGGACTCGCGCTCTCACATGGGCGCCCCTCTGCACGCCCGTGCGGACTCGTACGGGAGAATGGCCGGGTGACCCCAGCTACCGACTCGCCTCTGCCTGCCGTGACCCGGCTGATCGCCACCGATCTGGACGGCACTCTCCTGCGCGACGACAAGACCCTGTCGGACCGCACGATCGCCGCCTTGGCAGCCGCCGAAGAGGCCGGAGTCGAGGTCTTCTTCGTCACCGGAAGGCCCACCCGCTGGATGGACGTCGTCAGCCCCCATGTGCAGGGCCACGGCATGGCGATCTGCGCGAACGGAGCCGCGGTCGCCGATCTCCACGACGGGCGGCTGATCAAGGTCCGTCCGCTGGACCGCTCGACCGCCGTCGGCGTGGTCGACATCCTGCGCGGGGTCGCACCCGGGGTGTCGTTCGCCGTCGAACTGAGCACCGGCATCCACTACGAACCGGCCTACCCCCCGTTCCACATGGACCCGGGTGCCACGGTCGCCGTCGCGGAGAAGCTGCTGCACGAGGAGGCTCCCGGCACCGGTACGCCGGTTCTGAAGATCCTCGCCCATCACCCCGAGCTCGCCCCGGACTCCTTCCTCGCGCTGGCCCGCGAACTCGCGGGGGACCGGGCGTCCTTCACCCGGTCGAGCCCCACCGCGCTGCTGGAGATCAGCGCCCTCGGCGTCTCCAAGGCCGACACGCTCGCCGAGTGCTGTGCGGAGCGCGGGATCTCTCCGGGCGAGGTGGTCGCGTTCGGGGACATGCCGAACGACGTGGAGATGCTGAGCTGGGCCGGTGCCTCGTTCGCCATGGGCAACGCCCATCCGGCCGCCCTGGCCGCGGCGTCCGGTGTAACGCTCACGAACAACGAGGACGGTGTCGCGGTGGTCATCGAGCGGATCCTCGCCGCCCGCTGAGACGGCCCGCTGGGGCGATCGGGTGGTACGACCAGTCGGGACGACCCGATGGGACGACCAGTCGGGACGGCCAACCGAGCCGGGCCCCCCGGACGTCCGTCAGCCGGACGTCCGTCAGAGCGGGACCTGCCAGGTCACCGTCGTACCGCGGTGGCCCGTCGTGCCGCTCCCACCCGCCGCACCGCTGTCACCCGTCGTGCCGCTGTCACCTTCCGTACCGCTGTCACCCGTCGTGCCGCTGTCACCCTCGTCCGCCCTGTGCTCCTCCCCGAGCCCCGGCCCGAACCAGCTCGCGCCGCCCAGTGACTCGGCACGCCTGGCGAGGTTGCGCAGACCGCTGCGCCGGCCCCCCTCCGGGATGCCCACCCCGTCGTCCGCGACGGTCAGCCGTACGGCGTCCCGCCCGTCCGGCAGTACCGCGGTCGCGTCCACCCGCACCTCGACGCGCGAGGCCCCCGCGTGACGGAAGGTGTTGGACAGCGCCTCGCGCAGAGCCGCGATGAGGTTCTTGCCCGCGAGCTCCCCCACCAGCGAGTCGACCGGCCCCAGGAACCGGTGCGAGGGCATGAATCCCAGAGGCACCGCGGCCATGTTGATCTCCCGCAGCACCCGCGTCCGCAGCGCCGACGGCGCCTCGGCCGGTTCCTGCTGCAGCGCGAAGATGGCCGTACGGATCTCCTGGATGGTCACGTCCAGTTCGTCCACGGCCCGTCCGATACCGGCCCGCACCGCGGCGACCGGAGAGCGCCGCTGGGCCCCCTCCAGCATGATGCCGGTGGTGAAGAGGCGCTGGATGACCAGGTCGTGGAGGTCCCGGGCGATCCGGTCCCGGTCCTCGTAGACGGCGAGCCGCTCCCGGTCCCGTTGCGACTCTGCCAGCTTCAGCGCCAGCGCGGCCTGCGCGGCGAAGTGGGTGGCCAGCGTCCGCTCCGCCGGGGTGAACGGCCGGCCGCCCCTGGCCCGCGGGATCGACAGCGCGCCGAGCACCCGGCCCCCGCTGCGCAGGGGCAGCAGCATGTGCGGGCCGAACCGGTCGGCGAGTCCCGTGGTCATGCGGGGGTCGGTCGCCGAGTCGTCCAGGAACACCTCCTCGCCCCTCAGGAGCGCCGCCACCACGGGACTCTGCGGCGGGATGATCACCCCGAGCGACTCGGACGGCTTGTCGCAGGCGATGGCGGCGATCTCCAGACCTCCCGACTCGGCCGGAAGCAGCACGATCCCGGCCGCGGCGTCGGCGAGCCGACGCGCCTGCTCCGCGACGACGGTGAGTGCCTCGTCGGCGTCACCGGCCGAGAGCAGCGCCGTGGTGACGGCCACCGAGCCGTCGATCCACTGCTCACGCTGTCGTGCGGCGTCATACGTCCGTGCGTGACCGATGGTGATCCCGGCCTCCGTGGCCAGCACGCGCAGCATGTGCAGTTCGTCGTCGCCGAAGGGCTCCCCGTCCTGTCTCTCCGCCACGTAGAGATTCCCGAAGATCTTGCCCTGGACCCGGATCGGGACCCCGAGGAACGTGCGCATCCGCGGGTGTCCGGCCGGAAACCCGGCGAACCGCGGGTCGGCCGTCAGATCCTCCAGCTGGATGGGAACGCCCTCCTGGATCAACGCTCCCAGCAGACCGGTGTGCCCGTCGGGCCACCGGCCGATCTCCCGGGCCGCCTCGTCGGACACCCCGTGGGTGATGAAGTCGGAGAGACTCTCACCGGGGCTTTCGACGACGCCGATGGCCGCATAGCGGGCGCGGGCGAGTTCGGCCGTCGTCTCGCAGATGCGCTCCAGGGTGGAGTGGAGCTCGATGCCCGAACCGACGGACCTCGTCGCCTCCAGCAGCTCCGGAACGCACGCGGTCAGCTCGGGGGAGAGCCCTCGCAGGATTCCGCCGGTCTGCTGCGCGGCTCCGGGAGAGTCCTTCGGATCCTGCTCGGCCATGACCCGAGCCTAGTAAGAGCTGAATGGTCCGGAAAGTCGGAAAGCCGCCCACCGGTGCCGGGGGCGCGCCTCGCAGCTCTCAGACCCGTGCGGGCACAGGCCCCGTGAGCTCAGGCCCCGTACGCACCTGCTCCTCCTCCCGTGCGAGCATCCGCCGCAGTGGGCCTTCCTGCGCGGCCAGAGCGGCGTACGGCCCCCGCTGGACCACCCGGCCCCCGTCCATCACCAGGATCTCGTCCACCGCGTCGAGCCCGGCCAGCCGGTGAGTGATCAACAGGGTCGTGCGGCCCTCGGTGGCGGCCAGCAGATCCACGGTCAGCGCGTCCGCCGTCGCCAGGTCGAGGTGCTCCGCGGGCTCGTCGAGCACGAGTACGGGGAAGTCGGCGAGGAGCGCGCGGGCCAGCGCCAGCCGCTGCCGCTGGCCGCCCGACAGCCGGGCCCCGTGTTCGCCCACCAGCGTGTCGAGGCCGTTGGGCAGGGACAGGACCCAGTCCAGCAGCCGGGCCGCTCCGAGGGCGTCCCGCAGTCCGTCGTCCGTCGCACCGGGCCGGGCGAGCCGCAGGTTCTCGCGGATGGAACTGTCGAAGACATGGGCGTCCTGGGCGCACAGCCCCACGAAGGTCCGGACCGTGTCCCCGGCCAGCGAGGACGCTTCGACACCACCGAGACGGTACGTCCCCTCCCGGGCGTCCAGGAAGCGGAGCAGGACCTGGGCGAGAGTGGTCTTGCCCGAACCGGACGGACCCACCACGGCGACCCTCCTGCCGGGGCGCAGCGTCAGGTCGACGGAGTGCAGGGCATCGCGCTCCGCACCCTCGTAGCGTGCCGACAGCCCTCGTACGTCGAGGGGGAAGGGCGAGTCGGGCGCCTCGGCGGGCTCGGCCGGTTCCCCGACCGGTACGGGGCCGTCCAGCACCTCGTAGACCCGCTCGGCACTCCGCTCGACCCGGCGGCGGTACTGCACGGCGAGCGGAAGTCCCGTGACGGCCTCGAACGCCGCCAGCGGCGTGAGGACGACCACCGCGAGCTCCACTCCGGCCAGCCGTCCGTCCGACACGGCGGGCAGCGCGACGACCGCCGCGCCCACGACGGTGAGCCCGCAGATCAGGGCGGAGAGCCCACCGCCCAGCGCGGTCGCGGTCGCCGCACGCGCGGCGATCCGCGTCAGGACGCCGTCCGCCGCGCGCACCTGCTCCTTACGGGCGGGCAGCGCACCGGCGACGGTCAGCTCCGCCGTCCCGCCGAGAAGATCGGCGACGCGGACGGCCAGCGCCGCCCGGGCGGGCGCCAGTTGGCGCTCGGCACGCCGCGCGCAGGCGCCACTCAGCCAGGGCACGCCCACACCCGCGAGCAGCAGCCCTGCGGCCAGGACCGCGCCTGCCTCCGGCAGCAGCCAGCCGGTGAAGGCGACGGCCCCCGTACCGACCAGGAGCGCGGTCGCCGCGGGCAGCAGCCAGCGCAGCCAGTAGTCCTGCAACGCGTCCACGTCGGAGACCAGCCGGGACAGCAGGTCGCCCCGGCGCGTGGCCCGGAGGCCCGCGGGCGCGATGCGTTCAAGACCGCGGTACACCGCCACCCTGAGCTCGGCGAGCATCCTGAGCACGGCGTCGTGGGACACCAGCCGCTCCGCGTAACGGAAGACGGCCCGGCCCAGGCCGAAGGCCCGGGTCGCGGTGACCGCGACCATCAGATACAGCACCGGGGGCTGCTCGGAGGCCCGGGAGATCAGCCATCCGGAGACGGCCATGAGACCGACGGACGATCCCACGGCGAGGCTGCCCAGCAGAAGAGCCAGGCCCAGCTTCCGGTGCTGGGAGCCTGCGGCCTCCCGCACCCTGGCCAGCACACGGCCCCCGGCCCGGGGGGCGGCGTCCCTGAGCAGCTCGGGCTCCCCCGCGCCCGGACGCCCGGCATCGCCCGCAGCCGGCTTCCCGCCGTCCGGGACGCCTGGGGCGCGCTCCGCATCATCCGCGAGGCCGCGGGCACCCGCAGTCGTCCTGCCGGGCTGCGCGGAGGGCTCCAGGGTCACCACCCGGTCCGCGACCGTGAGCAGCGCCGGCCGGTGCACGACCAGCAGCACCGTGCGCCCCGCCGCCAGCCTCCGTACCGCCTCGACGATGCCCGCCTCCGTCTCACCGTCCAGGCTCGCCGTCGGCTCGTCGAGCAGCAGCAGAGGCCGGTCGGCGAGGAAGGCCCGCGCCAGAGCGAGCCGCTGACGCTGCCCGGCGGAGAGCCCCGCACCGTCCTCCCCCAGCTCCGTCCCCATGCCCTCCGGCAGCGCGGCCACGAAGTCGTACGCCCCCGCCTCCCGCAGCGCGGCCATGACCGCCGCGTCATCCGCCTCCGGGCGGGCCAGGCGTACGTTCTCCGCGATCGTCCCGGCGAAGAGATGGGGGCGCTGGGGCACCCAGGCGATCTGCTCGCGCCAGCGTGCTGGGGAGAGGGCGGACAGATCGGTTCCGCCGACCCGGACCTGCCCCTCGTCGGGCGCCGTGAATCCCAGCACCACGCTGAGGAGCGTGGACTTGCCGACCCCGCTGGGACCGACCAGGGCGACGGTCTCGCCCTCCTCGATCACGACGGATGCAGCATCCAACGAGGGTTCGGTGCGGCCCTGGTGGCGGACCGTCACCCCCTCCAGCTCCAGCCGCAGAGACCGGGGCACATCCTGGGACCCACCGGCCGCCGGCTCGGTCTCCAGCACCCCGAAGATCTCCTCCGCGGCCGAAAGTCCCTCCGCGGCCGCGTGGTACTGGGCACCGACCTGACGGATCGGCAGGTATGCCTCCGGTGCCAGGATGAGAACGACCAGACCCGTGTAGAGGTCGAGCTCTCCATGGACGAGCCGCATCCCGATCGTCACCGCGACCAGAGCCACGGAGAGAGTCGCCAGCAGCTCCAGGGCGAAGGAGGAGAGGAAGGCGATCCGGAGCGTCTTCAGCGTGGCCTGGCGGTACTGCGAGGTGATGGTCCGGATCGATTCGGCCTGCGCCTTGGCCCGTCCGAAGACCTTCAGCGTCGGCAGTCCGGCGACCACATCGAGGAAGTGCCCCGAAAGACGCGACAGCAGCCTCCACTGACGGTCCATCCGGGACTGGGTGGCCCAGCCGATCAGGATCATGAAGAGCGGGATCAGCGGCAGCGTGACCACGATGATCGCCGCCGAGACCCAGTCCTCGGTGACGATCCGGGCCAGCACCGCCACCGGCACGACGACCGCGAGGCCGAGCTGCGGGAGATAGCGCGAGAAGTAGTCGTCGAGGGCGTCGACGCCCCGGGTGGCCAGAGCGATCAGCGAACCGGTACGCTGCCCGCTCAGCCAGTCCGGCCCCAGCCCGGAGGCGCGCTCCATGAGCCGGCCGCGCAGCTCGGACTTGACCGCGGCGCTCGCCCGGTACGCGGCCAGTTCGGTCAGCCAGGCCACGAACGCCCGGCCCAGCGCGACAGCGGCGAGCAGGAGCAGTGGTGTGCGGAGCCCGGCGACGGTCAGCCCGTCCTCGAACCCGCCCACCACCACTTCGGCGACGAGCATCGCCTGGGCGATGACCAGCACGGCTCCGACCAGGCCCAGCGCCACCACGGCCGCCAGGAAGAACCGGGTGGCTCGGGCGTACCTGAGCAGTCTCGGGTCGATCGGTTTCACGTGAAACAGCTCCCCAGTGAGCTCATGGCGTCCTCATTCGTTCAGGGCACGCTCAGTGCGCGTCGGCGATGTGGTGCGTGCCGATGCGCTTGCGGAACACCCAGTACGTCCAGCCCTGGTACAGCAGCACCACCGGAGTGGCGACACCGGCGCACCAGGTCATGATCTTGAGGGTGTACGGGCTGGACGAAGCGTTGGAGACCGTCAGGTTCCAGGCGTCGTTCAGCGAGGACGGCATCACGTTCGGGAAGAGCGTCAGGAAGAGCATGGCGACGACCGCCGTGATGGTCACCCCGGAGAACGCGAAGGACCAGCCCTCGCGCCCCGCCGCGATGGCGCCCAGGGCCGCGACCAGCGACACCACGGCGATGATCATCGCCACGAGGCTCCAGCCGTTTCCGTTGTCCGCCTGGGTCCAGGCGAGGAAGCCCAGCGCCAGCACCCCGGTGGCCAGGCCCAGCTTGAGAGCCAGCCCGCGTGCCCGCGCCCTGATGTCCCCGACGGTCTTGAGCGCGGCGAACACCGCGCCGTGGAAGGTGAAGAGGAACAGCGTGACCAGCCCGCCCAGGATGGCGTACGGGTTGAGCAGGTCCCAGAGGTTGCCGACGTACTCCATATCGGCATCGATCTTCACGCCGCGGACGATGTTCCCGAAGGCCACGCCCCAGAGAACGGCCGGGATCAGCGAGGTCCAGAAGATCGCGTGCTCCCAGTTCGTCTGCCACCGCTCCTCCGGCCGCTTCGCCCGGTACTCGAAGGCCACCCCGCGCACGATCAGGCAGATCAGGATGAGCAGCAGAGGCAGGTAGAAACCGGAGAACAGGGTGGCGTACCACTCCGGGAAGGCCGCGAAGGTCGCGCCGCCCGCGCTGAGCAGCCACACCTCGTTCCCGTCCCAGACCGGCCCGATCGTGTTGATCAGGACCCGGCGCTCCTTGCGGTCGCGGGCCAGCAGCTTGGTGAGGACCCCGATGCCGAAGTCGAATCCCTCCAGGAAGAAGTAGCCGGTCCACAGGACGGCGATGAGCACGAACCAGACGTCGTGGAGTTCCATCTCTCAGCTCCGCTTGATCTCAGTAGGAGAAGGCCATCGGCCGGTCGGCGTCCTGGTCGTGACCGCCGATCCGGGTGGGCGGGTTGAGGTCGGCCTCGGTGAGCTCGGGCGGTCCGGCCTTGACGTACTTCAGGAGGAGCCTGACCTCGATGACGGCGAGCACCGCGTAGAGGGCGGTGAAACCGATCATGGAGGTGAGGACCTCGCCCTGTGAGACGCCCGGGGAGACCGCGTCGCGGGTCTGGAACACCCCGTAGACCACCCAGGGCTGACGTCCGGTCTCGGTGAAGATCCAGCCCCAGGAGTTGGCGATCAAGGGGAAGAGCATGGTCCACAGCGCTGTGATCCAGTAGAGCCTGGCGAGCTTCGGGCTCAGGGCCTTGTTCTTGAAGAGCACCAGATGCGGTACGTCGTCCTCACCGGTGCGCAGCGCCTCCGGCAGCATGAACTTCTTCCGCGTCAGCCAGAGCCCCAGGATTCCGAGGCTGAAGGAGGCCATGCCGAAGCCGATCATCCAGCGGAAGCTCCAGAAGGCCACCGGGATGTTGGGCCGGTAGTCGCCCGGTCCGTACTTCTCCTGCTCCGCCTTGTTGATGTCGTTGATGCCGGGGATGTACGAGGTGAAGGTGTCGTCCGCGAGGAAGGACAGTATTCCGGGGATCGAGATCTCGACGGTGTTGTGCCCCTTGGCGACGTCACCGACCGCGAAGAGCGAGAAGGGCGCCCCGTCCTCGCCCTCCCACAGGGCCTCGGCCGCGGCCATCTTCATGGGCTGCTGCTTGAACATCACCTTGCCGAGCACGTCGCCGCTGACGGCGGTGAGCAGGCCGGCGACCACCACGGTGACCAGACCGAGCCGCAGCGAGGTCCGCATCACCCGGATGTGCCTCTTGCGCACCAGGTGGAAGGCGGCGATGCCGACCATGAAGGCGCCGCCCACGAGGAAGGCAGCGGTGATCGTGTGGAAGAACTGGGCGAGCGCCGTGTTCTGTGTGAGCACGTGCCAGAAGTCGGTGAGCTCGGCACGGCCACGGTCCTTGTTGATCCGGTAGCCGACCGGGTGCTGCATCCAGGAGTTGGCGGCCAGGATGAAGAACGTCGAGAGGATCGTGCCGATCGACACCATCCATATACAGGCGAGATGGATCTTCTTCGGCAGCTTGTCCCAGCCGAAGATCCACAGGCCGATGAAGGTGGACTCGAAGAAGAACGCGATCAGCGCCTCGAAGGCGAGCGGGGCGCCGAAGACATCACCGACGAAGCGCGAGTAGTCGGACCAGTTCATGCCGAACTGGAACTCCTGGACGATGCCGGTGACCACGCCCATGGCGATGTTGATCAGGAAGAGCTTGCCCCAGAACTTGGTCGCCCTGAGGTACTTCTCGTTGTCCGTGCGCACCCAGGCGGTCTGCAGGCCGGCGGTGAGCGCGGCAAGAGAGATCGTCAGGGGGACGAACAGGAAGTGGTAGACGGTGGTGATGCCGAACTGCCATCGCGCCAGAGTCTCTGGTGCCAGAGCCAGATCCATGACTCTTCTCCTTACGTCGCCGCGATCACACCCGCAGACAGCCCGTCGAACCACCCGATCTCGGGAGGAAACAGGACGCGCTTGTGAACGCGTTCACATTCACAAGCAATTATGGCGCACATGTCTTCGAGGCCATCGAGTGGGGGGTGCTTTCCGGCCGACCGGGCCGAGCCATCCGAAACCGGACAGCTCTCCGAGGCACGGCCGGACGCCCGCAGCGGCCACGAACGCACGGTGGCCCCGGACCTCGGCGATCGAGGTCCGGGGCCACCGGAAGGTGTCCGGGCGGCTGCCGCGCCGCTACTGCTCCCGGCGGAAGGCCTCCGCCACCTTCAGGAAGACGTCGTTGGCCTCGGCCTCCCCGATCGTGACCCGTACGCCCTCACCGGCGAACGGCCGGACGACCACGCCCGCCCGCTCGCAGATCCCGGCGAATTCGACCGTGCGGTCCCCGAGCCGCAGCCAGACGAAGTTCGCCTGGGACTCCGGAACGGTCCAGCCCTGCTCCACGAGCCCCTCGTACACCCGGGCCCGCTCGCCGACCAGCGATCCGACCCGGCCCAGCAGCTCGTCCTCGGCGCGCAGCGAGGCGATCGCCGCGTCCTGCGCGACCTGGCTGACCCCGAAGGGGACGGCCGTCTTGCGCAGCGCCGCCGCCACGGGCTCGTGCGCCACCGCGAATCCCACCCGCAGGCCCGCGAGGCCGTACGCCTTGGAGAAGGTCCGCAGCACCGCGACATTGGGACGCTCACGGTAGATCTCGATGCCGTCCGGCACGTCCGCGTCCCGGATGAACTCCTTGTACGCCTCGTCGAGCACGACCAGGACATCGTCCGGAACACGGTCCAGGAACCGCTCCAGCTCCGCCCGGCGCACCACCGTGCCGGTCGGGTTGTTCGGATTGCAGACGAAAATCATTCGGGTCCGGTCGGTGACCGCGCCCGCCATGGCGTCGAGGTCGTGCACCTCGCCACCCGTCAGCGGCACCTGGACCGACGTCGCACCACTGACCTGCGTGATGATCGGGTACGCCTCGAACGAGCGCCAGGCGTAGATGACCTCGTCACCCGGACCCGATGTGGCCTGGAGCAGCTGCTGGGCGACACCGACCGAACCCGTACCGGTCGCCAGATGGGAGACCGGCACCCCGAACCGGTCGGCCAGCTCGTTCATCAGGCCGGTACAGGCCATGTCCGGGTACCTGTTGAACGTGGCAGCCGCGGCGAGCACCGAGTCCATGACCCCGGGCAACGGGGGATAGGGGTTCTCGTTGGAGGACAGCTTGAAGGCAACCGGCCCCTCCGCGGACGCCGGCTTGCCCGGCACATACGCAGGGACGCCGTCCAGCTCGGCGCGCAGCTTGGGGCTCGTCTCGCTCACCGCAGGTCCTCCTCGACCGTCCGTACAGTTCAATACTGCTCACCTTATGAGGATTGGGCACCCGTGCGAACGGCCGGGATCCGAAATCGTCTCCTCCGGCGGGAAACGCCCGCCGCGCACGGCTCCGGCGGCCTTCGGGAGGGGGGAGCGTCGCGCATTTTGCCGCGCGCCGGTCGCTCACTCCGTGGCGCGCATCCCTCGAACAGGTGAGTTGAGACCTCTTCGAGACATGGGCCATTTGGCAGGTTCCTGCGCGTCGATGCATGACACATCACTGCGGATCTACTCAACGACCTTTTTTCACAAGGCAATTACTCGTTTATGATCATGCAGAAACGTGCCTGCCAACGTGTGCATATGCGACCGGCCTGACCATGCGTCAGAGCCCTACTATCGGCTCGCCATGACAGCAGCAGGGAAGCACCAGGTGAGCCGGACAGAGACGCCCCGCCGCAGCGGCCGGCAAGGACGGGCGGGGATCCGGGACGTCGCCGCGGCGGCCGGGGTCTCCATCACGACCGTGTCCGACGCCCTCAACGGCAAGGGCAGGCTCCCGGACGCCACCCGCCGACATGTCCGCGAGGTCGCCGAACGGCTGGACTACCGCCCGTCGGCGGCGGCCCGAACCCTCCGTACCGGCAAGTCCGGCCTCATCGGCCTGACCGTGACCACGTACGGGGACGAACCTTTCACCTTCACCGAGTTCGCGTACTTCGCGGAGATGGCGAGAGCCGCCACATCGGCCGCGCTCGCCCGTGGCTACGCCCTCGTGATCCTCCCCGCCACCTCACGCCACGACGTGTGGTCGAACGTCGCGCTCGACGGAACGGTCGTCATCGACCCCTCCGACCAGGACCCGGTGGTCACCGAACTCGTGCGCCAGGGGCTGCCCGTCGTCTCCGACGGCCGCCCGGCGGGCACGCTCCCGGTCACCGCCTGGGTCGACAACGACCACCGGGCGGCCGTCCTCGACCTCCTTGACCACCTCGCCGCCGCCGGAGCCCGCCGCATCGGGCTGCTGACCGGCACCACCACCGACACCTACACCCGGCTCTCCACCACCGCCTATCTCCACTGGTGCGAGCGGGTCGGCCAGGATCCCGTCTACGAGTCCTATCCGGCCCACGACCCCTGCGCGGGCGCGGTCGCAGCGGACCGTCTCCTGGCCCGTCCCGACCGCCCCGACGCCGTCTACGGGCTCTTCGACCCCAACGGCACGGATCTGCTCGCCGCCGCACGCCGCTACGGCCTGCGGGTCCCCGAGGACCTCCTGCTGGTCTGCTGCAGCGAGTCCACGGTGTACGCCGCCACCGAGCCCCCCATCACCACGCTCTCGTTGAAGCCCCGCAGAATCGGCACTGCCGTCATCCAGCTCCTCATCGACGCCATCGAAGGAGTCGAACACGACGGTCCGCTGGAGCAGGTGATACCGACGGAACTCATCGTCCGGACGTCCTCGCAACGGCGCCCGCCGCGCACCACGGTCAGCCCTCCGCGATCACCAGCCGGGGACTGATCGGGATATTCCGGACCAAACGGTCGATGAACCGGGTGCTCGCACGGATTCAACACCCCTGGTGCGTCACACAGCACGATCCGCATTCCTATGATGGGCGCACGACACCGCGGACCACCTCTACCAGGCAGGGACCGTCAGGTGTACGGAGGCGCGACGGTGGTGGAGGGGTCGATGACTCAGGGGGCCGGTCAGGAACCCGTGGTGCGGACAGCGACGTTGCGTGACTTCCGCGTACCGCCGTATGCGCAGGCGCCGGTGCCCGCGCCCTCGCCGCACCCCGGAAATGCCGTGGTGGGCGACGAACCGCCGGAGGGGTACACCCCCACCGAGCGCGATCTGCCCGTGATCAACCGGGGGGACACCGTCCAGGTGGAGGCCGTGCCGCAGCCCCGGCCTCCCGCCGAATCCGGACGCGGTCCGCTGTACGTCGTCGGCGACGTCCACGGCTATCTGGACGAGCTCATGGCCGCCCTGCACGAGCAGAGGCTCATCGACGCCGACGGCCGGTGGGCCGCGGGCAGCGCCAGGCTCTGGTTCCTCGGCGACTTCACCGACCGCGGCCCCGACGGCATCGGCGTCATCGACCTCGTCATGCGTCTCTCCGCGGAGGCCGCCGCCGCCGGTGGGTACTGCAAGGCGCTCATGGGCAACCACGAGCTGCTGCTGCTCGGGGCCAAGAGGTTCGGCGACACCCCCGTGAACTCCGGCGCGGGAACCGCGACCTTCCAGGCCGCCTGGCTGCTCAACGGCGGCCAGAAGACGGACATGGAGCGTCTCCAGGACGTCCACCTCCAGTGGATGGCCCGGCTGGACGCGGTGGTCGAGGAGGACGGGCATCTGCTGATGCACTCCGACGCGACCACCTACCTCGACTACGGCTCCACCATCGAGGACGTCAACGACACGGTGCACGCCATTCTCACGCGCAACGACGCCGACGAGTGCTGGGACCTCTTCCGCAAACTCACCAAGCGGTTCGCCTTCCGTGACGAGGGCGGCACAGAGGCCGTCCGCGAACTGATGTCGACGTACGGCGGGCAGCGCGTCGTCCACGGCCACAGCCCCATTCCGTACCTGCTCGGCGAGGTCGGTTCGGAGGAGGGCGAGGAGGTGCCACGGCCTGTGGTGGACGGTCCGCACGTCTACGCGGACGGGCTCGCCATCGCGATGGACGGCGGCGTGACCATGGCCGGAAAGCTATTGGTCGCCCAACTTCCCCTGCATGACTGACGGTCGCCGGGGAAGACGCATCTCGACCCGACACCGTCAGCCGCTGGGCCTATTTCCGGAAACACCCTGTCACCTCGTGCCGTAGGCGCTCTACCATCGGCGTATCAGTCGCAGGCTCTCCTCCGTTTCCGCCCGATCGCCCGGCCCGCACGGTCGATCAGGCCCTACGGAGCATCGGGGGATGCACATGAATAGCGCTCCGCACCTGCTGGCCGAGGACCGCCCCGAGTACGAGCGGATCCTTGCCGACGCGCTGCGTCATGCTCAGATACGACCGGATCCGGACGAAGTCGGCGACCGTCTCAACACGGAACAGCTGCGGACGATGGCCCTCAACGCCACGCCCCTGATCACCGCGGCGGCCGCCACCGAGTACGACCACTACGTGAAGATCCGCGGCGAGGTGCGCGGGACGGGAGACCTGGACACCCATGGCTCCTTCCTGGAGCCCCCCACGGACGAAGCCGGACCCAGCGGCGCCGGCACCCTCGCGGTGATCGCCGTGCTGGCACCCCTGCTCGCGGCTACGGCCGCGTTGATATTCCTGCTGATCGGCTACCCGCTCAAGGCACTCAGCCCCGCCCCGGCCTTCGCCACGACCATGGTCGCCGCCGGATGGTTCTTCGCCGCGGTCGCCGCCGCCGCCATCCTCGTCGCCGCGGTGGGCCTCCTCGTCACCGCCCTGCGCAACGGCGCCACCGCGCTGCCGGCCGTGGACGAGGAGGAGGAACTTCCGGAGGACGTGGCGCGCGCCCGGGAGGCCTGGCGCCACGCCCTGCTGGAGCGCGGCGTCCTGCCCTTCCTCCGGGACGCGCTGGCCGATCCGACGGCAGGACCCGCATCGCGGACGCCGCACCGTTCGCCCGAACGCATCCCGAAGGTGGGCTACAGCAGGCCGGACTTCTCCGGGCCCGAGGGAGGCCCCTCCGCAGGCCCGCGCCCCACCTTCACCAGTCCCGACTTCACGAGCCCGGACTTCGGCGGCCCTGAGCACCGGCCGGAGTGATCCGGGCCGGCAGGCAGACCAGCGCGCCCAGGACGAAGCCGTACACGGCGACCGGTCCGTGACCGTTGGACTGGTCGATCCACATCGCGAGACCCAGCACGGGCAGCCCGAGGGCGAGCAGCTCCTCCTTCACGACCGCCCCGCTCCAAGGCTCGCTGCGGCCCCCGCTTCGCCGGTACCGCGGCCCTGACCGAACTGAGCCCCGAGGCGCGCCGGCAGGAGCGCGTCGAGGCGCAGCTCGTCACGCTGCGCCACGGCTCCGGTGGCGCGGGCCTCGCAGCGCTCCCGGAGACCGGCCTCTGACGTGTCGCGGCCTACAGCTCCGCGAGATTGCCGGCCAGGTCGTCGAGCCCCAACGAACCCTGGGAGAGCGCCTTCATGTGCCAGGCCTTGAGGTCGAAGGCGGCGCCCTGGCGGCGCTTCGCGGCCTCGCGGCCCTGGAGCCAGACGCGTTCGCCGAGCTTGTAGCCGATGGCCTGTCCCGGCCAGCCGAGGTAGCGGTCGATCTCCGATGCGCGGCGGGCGGCCGGGCTGCCGTTGTAGGCGGCCATGAACTTTGCGGCGAGCGACGCGGTCCAGCGCTCGCCGGGGTGGAAGCCCGAGTCGGCGGGGATGGTGAGTTCGAGGTGCATTCCGATGTCGATGATCACCCGTATCGTTCGCAGCATCTGCCCGTCCAGGAAGCCGAGACGGCGCGCGGGTTCGGAGTAGAAGCCCAGGTCGTCCATGAAGCGCTCGGCATACAGCGCCCAGCCCTCGACGTTGGCGCTGACCATGCCCTCGGTGACCTGGTAGCGGCTGAGCCGGCCGGCGACCGCGGCCCACTGGGCCAGCTGGAGATGATGCCCAGGGACGCCCTCGTGATACCAGATGCTGACGAGCTGCCAGGTCGGGAAGCTCTCCTGGCCGAGGGTGGGCAGGTAGGTGCGTCCCGGACGGCTGAAGTCGAGGCTCGGGCCCTGGTAGTAAGGCCCGGAGGCGCTGCCCGAGGGCGCGATCCGGGACTCGACCTCGCGGATCGGCCCCGAGAGGTCGAAGTGCCTTCCGTCGACGGCGCTGATCGCCTCGTCCATCAGTTGCTGCAACCAGTCGCGGATGGCTTCCTCGCCCTTGACCGCGTGGCCCTGCTCGTCCAGGTGGTGCATGGCGTCGAGGAGCGTGGCGCCGGGCAGGACCCGCTCGGCCTCGACGCGCATCTCGGCGAGCGTCCGGTGGAACTCGTCCCAGGCCCAGGCGTAGGCCTCGTCCAGATCGAGCTCGGCCCCCGTGTTGTGACGTGCGGCGTGCAGATAACGCTCCCGGCCGACGGCGTCCGGGGTGTCCGCCGCCGCGGGGGCGTAGGTGTCGCGCAGCCAGTCACGGAACTCGGAGACCGCGGCGGTGGCCCGGAGCGCTGCGGCGTCGAGCTCGGGGCGCATCCGGTCGGTGCCGCCCGCGACGAAGCCGGCGAACCAGCCCGCACCGCCGCCCCCTTGCTGCCGGCCGGCCTGCTCGGCCTCCCCGGTCCAGTCGGTGAGCTGGCCGATGATCCCGGCGGCCTGCCGGGGCGCGGCGAGCAGACCGCGGGAGATCCCCTCGGCGAGGGTCGCGCGGTATCCGTCCAGCGCGCCGGGGAGGTTGCGCAGCCGCCCGGCGACCGCCGCCCAGTCCTCGTCGGTGTCGGTGGGCATGAGGGTGAAGATCGTCCGTAGCTGATCGACGTGCGCGCCCACGGTGCGCAGCTGCCGGAAGTTCTCGCCGGTGTCGTGCATCGCGAGCTCGGCGGTGAGGCGTTCACGCAGCAGCCGGGCGCAGGCCTGTTCGGCGGGGTCATCCGGTACAGGGGCGACGTCGAGTGCGGCGAGACTGCGGCGGGATACATCGGCGAGCGCCTCGAAGCCGTCCGGTGAGAGGTCCGGCTGCCGGTCGTCGCCCCGGTCGAGGCCCAGCCAGGCGGACGTCATCGGATTGTGCGCGGCCACCTGATCGAGGTGGCTGTCGGCGATGCTGCGCGGTGTGACCGATTCGATTGGCATGGGGACATCCTGACGCGCCGCCGGTCCCGGCGCCGGGCTCTCGGACAACCGGCTGTCCGGAACCCAGGACCGGGCCACAGGCGTGGACGGCGCTGTTCCCGAGGGCTGCTCCGGAGGGGCTTCCGTCCGGAACAGCCCTGAACGGCTCCTGTGCCGGCCGGTGTCAGTCGGCCAGCGGGAGGTACACCCGGTTGCCCCGGGCGGCGAACTCCTGCGACTTCTCCGCCATGCCTGCCAGCGCCTCCGCGTCGAACTCGGTGTCGACGATCGTGGGCCCGCCGCCGTGCTCCCGCCGGATGTCGTGGGAGATCTTCATCGAGCAGAACTTGGGGCCGCACATCGAGCAGAAGTGTGCCGTCTTCGCCGGCTCGGCCGGCAGCGTCTCGTCATGGAACTCCCGCGCGGTGTCGGGGTCGAGCGCCAGGTTGAACTGGTCCTCCCAGCGGAACTCGAACCGCGCGTCCGACAGCGCGTCGTCCCACTCCTGCGCCCCGGGGTGCCCCTTGGCGAGGTCCGCGGCATGGGCGGCGATCTTGTACGTGATGACACCGGTCTTCACGTCGTCGCGGTTGGGCAGTCCCAGGTGCTCCTTGGGCGTGACGTAGCAGAGCATCGCCGTCCCCCACCAGGCGATCATCGCCGCGCCGATGCCCGAGGTGATGTGGTCGTACGCGGGCGCGACGTCCGTGGTGAGCGGCCCCAGGGTGTAGAACGGGGCCTCCTCGCAGATCTCCTGCTGAAGGTCGATGTTCTCCTTGATCTTGTGCATCGGGACATGCCCCGGGCCCTCGATCATCGTCTGCACGCCGAACCGCTTGGCGACGGTGTTGAGTTCACCGAGCGTCCGGAGCTCGGCGAACTGCGCCTCGTCGTTGGCATCGGCGATGGAGCCGGGGCGCAGCCCGTCACCGAGCGAGTACGTCACGTCGTAGGCCGCGAGAATCTCGCAGAGCTCCTCGAAGTGCTCGTACAGGAACGACTCCTGGTGGTGGGCCAGGCACCACGCCGCCATGATGGATCCGCCGCGCGAGACGATTCCGGTCTTGCGGCGGGCCGTCAGCGGGACGTACGGCAGCCGGACACCGGCGTGCACCGTCATGTAGTCGACGCCCTGCTCGGCCTGCTCGACGACGGTGTCCTTGTAGATCTCCCAGGTCAGCTCCTCGGCCCGGCCGTCGACCTTCTCGAGCGCCTGGTAGAGGGGGACCGTACCGATCGGCACGGGGGAGTTGCGCAGGACCCACTCGCGGGTGGTGTGGATGTTGCGGCCGGTGGAGAGGTCCATGACCGTGTCGGCGCCCCACTTGGTGGCCCAGGTCATCTTGTCCACCTCCTCCTCGATGGAGGAGGTGACCGCGGAGTTGCCGATGTTGGCGTTGACCTTCACCAGGAAACGCTTGCCGATGATCATCGGCTCGATCTCCGGGTGGTTGACGTTGGCGGGCAGGACGGCCCGGCCCGCCGCGATCTCCTCGCGCACGACCTCGGGTTCGACGTTCTCCCGGATCGCCACGTACTCCATCTCCGGGGTGATCTCCCCCCGGCGGGCGTACGCGAGCTGGGTGACGGGACCGCCGTCGCGGCTGCGGCGTGGCTGCCGCGGGCGCCCGGGGAAGACCGCGTCGAGATTGCGCAGGCCGCCCCTCGGGGAGGTGTGCTTGAGCCCGTCGTCCTCGGGGCGCACGGGACGGCCCGCGTACTCCGCGGTGTCCCCGCGGGCGGTGATCCAGTGCTCCCGCAGCGGGGCGAGCCCCCGGCGCACGTCGGTGCCGGTGGTGGGGTCGGTGTACGGCCCGGACGTGTCGTACAGGGTCACGTCCTTGCCGTTGGTGAGGTGCACCTGGCGGACCGGCACCCGGAGATCCGGGCGTGAGCCCTGGATGTATCCCTTGTGCCAGCCGATGGACTTCCCGGCCTCGTCGTTCTGCGCGTTCCGCTTCGAGGCAGGCGTGCGTGCGTCCGCTGTGGTCATGAGACCTACTCCCTACGCCGGCATTACCCGGTAACAGGTTCGGCGGTCGGCGCAGCGTGTCCCGTATGAATATACGGAGGTCAGCGCCCTCTCAGCCCGGTGCTCCGAGCTCCCGCGTGTACAAATGCGCCTCCACGCTAACCCCCGTCCTGGCGCGCTGGCCAGAGGGCCTCCCCTGTTCTTGGGATGATCGCCGGGTGACGTCCCCTCCGAGCGCCCCCGAACCCGACGGCCCCGCAGCAGGCAGCACCCAGAGTCATGCGCATGGCCACACCCACAGCCACGGCCCCGCAGCGCCGGTGTCCAAGCACCTTCGCAAGGTCATCGCGGCTGTGCTGATCCCCTTCGCCGCCGCGGTCGTCGTCGGCCTCGTAGCCTTCTGGCCCGGTGGTGCACCCGCCCATGAACGCACGGGTGTCGGCTTCGACCGGCAGACACAGGACGGGCGGGTCACGAAGGTCGTGTCGGTCAACTGCGCGGACGTCAACGCCGCGCAGGTGCCGGCGACCGGCGACACCTCCACTGCGGCCGGACAGGAAGCGGTCAACGAGCAGACCGGGAAGTGCAAGAAGGCCACGGTCGAGGTGACCAGCGGTAAGGACAAGGGCCGTACGTTCGTCGAGGTCGTCCAGCCCGACGCCCCGCGGCAACTGCGCGAGGGCCAGGGGGTGGTCGTGGCGTACGCCCCCGACGCGCCCCGGGACCTGCAGTATTCGGTGACCGACGTGGACCGCGCGTTCCCGATGGCGCTGCTCGCCGGGATCTTCGCCCTCGCGGTGATCGTGGTGGGCAGGCTGCGCGGACTCATGGCACTGATCGCGCTCGCCGTGTCCTTCGCCGTACTGACCCTGTTCATCCTGCCGGCGATTCTGCAGGGGTCCAACCCCCTGGTCGTCGCGGTGATCGGGGCGAGCGCCATCATGCTGATCGCCCTCTACACCTGTCACGGACTGACGGCCCGTACCTCCGTGGCCGTCGTCGGCACGCTCATCTCGCTGCTGCTGATCGGGCTGCTGGGCTCGCTCTTCATCGGCTGGGCCGTCCTGTCCGGGAACACGGACGACAACACCGGTCTGATCCATGGGCTCTACCCGGACATCGACATGAGCGGTCTGCTGCTCGCCGGCGTGATCATCGGCTCGCTCGGTGTGCTCGACGATGTGACCGTGACCCAGACGTCGGCGGTCTGGGAGCTGCACCAGGCCGATCCGACCATGGGCGCGCGCCGCCTCTACCGGGCGGGTATCCGGATCGGGCGCGACCACATCGCCTCGGTCGTCAACACACTCGTGCTCGCCTACGCCGGCGCGGCTCTTCCGCTGCTGCTGCTGTTCTCGATCGCGCAGAGCAGTGTGGGCACCGTGGCCAACAGCGAGCTGGTCGCCGAGGAGATCGTCCGCACGCTGGTCGGATCGATCGGGCTGGTCGCCTCCGTACCGGTCACGACGGCACTCGCGGCTCTGGTGGTCTCCGCGGACCGCACGGGGCTCGGCGCGGGAGCCGAAGCTCCTGCACCCGCGCGGACCGGGAGGGGACGGCGCCGCAAGGCGTGAGCCGGACCTTCCTGTTCAGCCGGCGTTCTGCTCCTTGGCGAGGATACGACCCAGCGCCTCTTCCAGATTGCCGTCGAAGTCACCCAGCGTGTGCTCCTGCCCCAGCGGCACCAGCTTGTCCGTACGGTCGAGAAATGCCACAAGCGGTGCCGTGCCGGCCCTGAAGAGCGCACGGTCCGCACCGACCTGAAGGCGGATGTGTACATCCGACAGCCCTTCGGGCTCGGTCGGGCCGATGTGCACATCGCCGTCACCGCTGGGGCTGTTGAGACCGTCGAGCAGTAGCTCGCGGCCGAATGCCCAGGTGACGGGGGCGTCACCCGGCAGGTGGAAGGTCATCCGGATCGCGTACGGATCGCTGACCTCGTACCGGAGCTCCACCGGAATACGGAAGGAGAGTTCCTCGGAGACGAGGAAGCTCATCATGACCTCTGCTTGAACCGACTCGCGCATCGTTCAACCCCGCAGTAGATGAAACTGGCCAGGAATGATCCCCCATGGCCCTATTGACGCCATCGTGGTGCACGCGATAGCAGATCACAAGGAGTGATTTTTCAGATACTGATAGAGAACACGAACGAGCGCAAGAGAGTCGTCACTTCGCAGCGTAGTTGTTCGACTGCGGGGCGCAACCGTTCTTCCTGGTGCAGGGGGAGAGAAACAGCCATGGCAGCGACGGCGGAACCGACAGTGATCGGAATGGCCGCGCAGACCGTCCCCATGGCGTACTCCTGCCGTTCGATGACAGGTTCCGTACGCTTTATCGTCCTCAGCCGGTTCAGCAGCGCCTGACGGTCCCTCACGGAGTAACGGGTCAGCGGCCGGACGGGGTGCCGGTCCAGATGATCCTCACGCGCACGCTCGTCCAACTGCCCGAGGAGGCACTGACCGAGGGCGTGGGCATGGCCCGTCTCACGGAACGAGGCCCATTCGTGCACCGCGGAGACGGCCGGAGTCTCGGCGACCGCGATCATCTCGATCTCGCCGTCCTTGTAGAGGGCGCAGTACACGGGGGCGCCGATGACGTCGGCCCAGTGCGCGAGCGACTCGACGATCACGCCGGGACGCGGCGTCGCGGGACCTCCGCCCAGGCGCTCGGCCGCCGCTCCGAACAGGAAGACGCCATTCTCCCTGCGGAGATACCCCTCATGGGTCAGGGTCCGCAGCAGGTGGTAGGCGGTGGGGAGAGGAAGCCCCGCCTCCCGGGCGAGCTGCTTGGCCGGCGCCCCGTCCCGATGGGTGCCCACAGCCTCCATAAGTCTCAACGCCCGCTGAACCGAACCGATCAACGTCGGGACAGCGGTACTCGATGCCGTGGTCACAGGTCACCCCCAGGCATGGTGACGGGCTTTCAGCCCTCCCGCGGGGGCCGCCCCCACGGGCCCGCCGCGAGCCTGGGGTCCGGAGACCGGACGGTCGCACAAACCACTGGGCAGGGTGGTGAAGGACCGTCGTTTCCCAGCTGGCGGCAGCGGTACGCCACTGTATCCGCACGGTCAGTCACGAGTGAGGTTTCGACCATGACTTAGCTCAGCTGGGCTAATCGCCGAATCCCCGGTCCCTGCCGGCCGCTCCTACCAGCCGCGCCCTGACGAGGACATGAACTTCCGCACGACGAAGACCAGAGCGCCCACCAGCACGACGAGCACCAGCACCTTGAACAGCAGACCGATGACGAACCCGACCACGCTGGCGATCAGGCCACCGAACACGACGAGCACGATGAGAGGCACCGCGACCCACTTCACCCACCAGGGCATCCCTGCGAAAATCTCCTGCACCGCCATCGCCGCTACCTCGTCTCTATGAGTTCCTGCCTCGATGCTAGAGGCGCGGGGCGGCCTGCAGGGACCCGGGAGCCCTTGAACTCCCCTGAGTGATCCCCTAGGGAACATCGAGGCCTCTCCGGGGCCCGGCACCGGTGAAAACCCCCACGCGGGCCGGTCAGCCCTCCGGCGGGGAGAAGATCACCATCACCCTGAGGTCCTCGGTGATGTGGTGGAACTTGTGCACGGCACCCGCAGGTACGTACACGACGCTCCCCCGTCCCACCTGCGTGGTCTCCGTACCGACCGTGATCGAGGCGCGGCCGCTCACGACGAGGTACACCTCGTCCTGCCGGTGCGGCTGCTGGGGATCCAGCGCTCCCGCGTCCAGGGCGTACAGGCCGACGGACATGTTGCGTTCCCGGATGAACTGCAGATACGCGCCTTCGTTCGCAGCTCGTTCCGCCTCCAGCTCGTCCAGTCTGAATGCCTTCATCGTCCGTCCGCCCCTCGCGCCCGCACCGGCCGGTCCCGGCGGTGTCCGCCACCGATCATGTCTGCCACGATCAGACACATGAAGAATTTCGTAGTCAAGACGATCGCCAACGCGGGTGCGCTGGCGGTAGCCATCTGGTTGCTCCAGGACATCACGCTGACCGGTGACAACACCGGTCGCAAGGTGCTCACACTGATCGTGGTGGCGTTGCTGTTCGGTCTGGTGAACTTCATCGTCAAGCCGGTGGTGAAGGTGCTCACCCTGCCTCTGTTCATCCTGACGCTCGGGCTGATCACGCTGGTGGTCAACGCCCTGATGCTGATGCTGACCTCCTGGCTGGCCGGCGTCATCGACGTGGGCTTCCATGTCGATGGCTTCTGGACCGCCGTCCTGGGCGGCCTCATCATCTCGGTCGTGTCCTGGGCGCTCAACGTGGTGCTCCCCGAGGACGACTGATCCTGCCCCGATGACACAGTGCGACACGGACCGGCGGAGGCCGGGGAGAGACGAGGAATCACCATGAGCACCACGGGCGACGGGACACGGGCCGTACGGGCGGGCCTGCCCGAACCGGAGCAGTACGAGCCCACCCTTCCCGGCCCGGTCTTCGCCGCGCACTTCCATCTGTCCGGCGAGCCTGTCGGCCCCTACACGTACGGCCGGGAGACGAATCCGACCTGGACCCACCTGGAGCGCGCCATCGGCGAGCTGGAGGCGCCGGGGGAGCGGATCGAGACCACGGTCTTCGCGTCGGGGATGGCCGCCATCTCGGCCGTGCTGCTGTCCCAGGCACGTACGGGAGAGGTCGTGGTCCTGCCCGACGACGGCTACCAGGCGCTCCCCCTGCTGCGGGAGCAGTTGGAGGCGTACGGCATCGAGGTGCGGACCGCTCCGACGGGCGGGGACGCCCAGCTGGCGCTGCTCGACGGTGCGAAGCTGCTGTGGATCGAGACCCCGTCCAATCCCGGCCTCGACGTCTGTGACGTGCGCAGGCTCGTGGAGGCCGCGCACGCCGCGGGTGCTCTGGTCGCGGTCGACAACACCCTGGCCACCCCTCTCGCCCAGCGTCCCCTCGAACTGGGAGCGGACTTCTCGGTGGCCAGTGACACCAAGGGCATGACCGGGCACGGGGACATCCTGCTCGGGCATGTCAGCTGCCGGGACCCGCAGCTCATGGCCGGCGTACGACGCTGGCGCAAGGTGGTCGGCGCCATTCCCGGCCCGATGGAGGCCTGGCTCGCGCACCGGTCGCTGGCCACGCTGCAGCTGCGGATCGACCGTCAGTGCACGACCGCGCTGGCCCTGGCCGAGTCCCTGTCCAAGCGCGCGGACGTGAGGGGCCTGCGCTATCCGGGGCTGCCCGGCGACCCTTCGTACCCGGTGGCCGTCCGGCAGATGCGGCGCTTCGGTTCCGTGGTCTCGTTCGTTCTGGCGGACGAGAGCACCGCAGAGCGCTTCCTGGCCGGGCTGCGCCTCGTCGACGACGCGACGAGCTTCGGCGGCGTACGGTCCACCGCCGAGCGCCGGGCACGATGGGGCGGGGACGCGGTGCCGGCGGGCTTCATCAGGTTCTCGGTCGGCGCCGAGGACCCCGAGGATCTGCTGGCCGACGTGGAACGCGCGCTGGACGCGTCCGCGCGCTGATCCTTCCGTCCGGTCCTGGCGGGACCGGTCCGGGACGGGCGTCCCCGTCCACCGGTCCGGTCCCGCTCGGGACGAGCGGTCCGAGCCTCCCCCCTCGTGACTCGGACCACCCCGGTTCCTGCGCCGAGAACCGCCTGGACAAGGCTAGTTGACTCTGCGTCAGTGTCCAATCACAGTAGCGACAGCGACCTATCGACATATTTATAGTTGGGGCGGTTGCGAGGGACGGTGCGGGACGGCGCGGCGTTCGTGAGGGTGGAGGGGGCGGAGCATGGACCTGGCCCTGCTGCGCACATTCGTCACGGTGCACCGGGCCGGATCCTTCACCCGGGCCGCCGCCCTGCTCGGGCTGTCCCAGCCCGCCGTCACCTCGCAGATACGCACCCTGGAGCGGCAGCTGGGCCGCCCGCTCTTCCTTCGCAGGGCCCGTGGGGTCACCCCGACCACCGTCGGCGACGAGCTCGCCCACCGTGCCGCCCCGCACCTTGACGCGTTGGTCGACATCGTGGAGGCGGGGCTCGACGAGGAGTCGGGGGCGAGAACCCTGCACCTGGCCGGTCCCCCGGAGTTCATGTCGGTACGGGCGCTGCCCGCCCTCACCCCGCTGATCTCCCAGGGGCTCGCACTGCGCAGCACCTTCGTCGCGAACACCGAGGACACCCTGGAGGGGCTCGCGGCCGGACACCACGATCTGGCCATCACCACCGCCCGCCCGCGCGGTGGACTACTGACGTCCACCACCCTCTGCGACGAGGAGCACGTCCTGGTCGCAGCACCGCGCTGGGCGGGACGCCTGGGGCCCGGGGCGTTGCGGCACAAGGGTTCCGTACTCCTGGAGCAGCTGCCGGTGGTCGAGGTGCACGAGAGCCTGCCCCTGGTATCCCGCTACTGGGCGGCGGTCTTCGACAGCCGCCCCGCGGCTTCCGCAGCCGTGATCGCGCCGGACCTCCGCGCGGTTCTGGAGTGCGCGGCATCGGGTGCCGGCCTCGCCGTGCTGCCGCGTTATCTCTGTGAGGACGCGCTGGAGCGGGGTGAGGTCGTGGCACTGCTCGATCCGCCGATACCACCGCTGCGCACGTACTTCCTCCTGGCCAGGGCCGGGACACTCGGCCTTCCGCATATCGCGCGGGCGCACGAGGGGCTGGTGCGTGCTGCCGTGGACTGGTGACCGGTCGGCCGATGGGCGTTTCAGATGGGGCTTCCCGGGCCACGCTCTTGCCATGACCGAACGTCCGGTGGTCAAGCGCACAGCACGCGCCGTCCTGCTCGATGGCGATGACCTCATCCTGATCAAGCGCACCAAGCCCGGTGTCGACCCGTACTGGCTGACGCCGGGCGGTGGGGTCGAGCCGGAGGACGCCACGGTCGTCGACGCACTGCACCGCGAGGTCGACGAGGAGCTCGGCGCCAAGGTCGTCGATGTCGTGCCCTGCTTCGTCGACACCGTCGAACATATCGCCGGCGGTGGCGTCAAAGGCGTCAAGGTGCAGTACTTTTTCCTCTGCCGACTGGCCTCGATGGACCTGTCGCGTCGCCATGGTCCGGAAATCGACGAACCCCGCGGGGAGTACGAGATCGTCCGGGTGCCCTTCAGCCGCGTCGGAATCGCCGCCGTTCACCTCGTGCCCTTGTCCTTGCGGCACTATCTGGACGCCAACATCGAGGGCGTACGGGCGCTGCACGCACCCGATCTGGGCTGAGCCCCGGAGCCCCGGCGTTTGGGCGGGTGCATGACGCGTACGCCGAGGCCAGTAGCCGGGGATACTCCCGCTGTCGGATGACGGCTCACTCCACGCTTGGCACCGTGTTTCACGTGAAACCACTCAAGCGTCCGGCTCGCCGGAGCCTCCTCGTCGCCCACGTAGCGGTGTCCGTGAGCTGGCTGGGCCTCACCGTGGGACTGCTGGCTCTCGGCCTCAGCGCGTTCCTCACCCACGACGCCACGATGGCTCAGGCCGCCACCCGTGCCATGAAGGTCTTCAGTGACTGGCTCATCGTGCCGGTCGCCCTGCTCTCCCTCCTCAGCGGACTGCTGCTGGCGCTCGGGACCCCCTGGGGCCTGGCCCGGCACCGCTGGGTGTGGACGAAGTTCTGGCTGACCCTGACCACCGCGGGGCTGTCGATCTTCGCGCTCCGCCCGGGAATCGACGAGGCCGCGGCCCGGGGTGCGGCAGACATCGATCTGCTGATCGCACCGTCGGTTGCCACGGCCACGTATCTCTTCATCACCGCGATATCGGTACTGAAGCCGTGGGGACCGACTCGCCGGGGCCTACGCCTGCGGCAGGCTCGGGAGCGTGCGCGGCGACCGGCCGCCCAGCGGTGACAGCCCGACGGTCGAGCGCACCGGAGAGCACCGCGAGCAGCAGCGCCGAGGCTGCGAGTGCGGCGCCGACCCAGTTGGGCGCGGTGTAGCCGAACCCGGCCGCGATGACGATGCCGCCGAGCCACGCCGAGAGCGCGTTCCCGAGGTTGAAGGCCCCGATGTTGACGGCGGAGGCCAGGGTGGGTGCGCCGGCCGCCTGGTCCAGAACGCGCTTCTGGAGCGGCGGCACGGTCGCGAAGCCGAGGGCTCCGATGAGGACTATGGTCACCGCGGCGGCGATCTTGTTGTGCGCGGTCAGGGTGAAGAGGGCCAGGACCACGGCGAGCGCGCCGAGCGACACGTACAGCATCGGCATCAGATGACGGTCGGCGAACTTTCCGCCGAGGAGATTCCCGCCGACCATGCCGAGCCCGAAGAGCACCAGCAGCCAGGTCACGGACGAGGTCGCGAAGCCGGCGGTCTCCGTCATCATCGGGGTGATGTAGGTGATCGCCGCGAAGACTCCGCCGAAGCCCAGAACCGTCATCGCCATGGCGAGCAGCACCTGCACATTACGGAACGCGGCCAGCTCGTGGCGGATCCTGACACCTTGTGGCTTCGGCTGCTCAGGAACGAGCTTTGCCACGCCGAGAAGCCCCAGGACACCGAGTCCTGCGACGACGAAGAAGGTGGCCCGCCAGCCGAAGTTCTGACCGATGGCGGTCCCCAGCGGGACCCCGACGACATTGGCCGTGGTGAGCCCGGTGAACATCATGGCGATGGCGCCGGCCTTCTTCTCGGGAGCGACCAGTTCCGCGGCCACCACCGATCCGATGCCGAAGAAGGCGCCATGCGCGAGTGAGGCGATCACCCGTCCGGCGACCATCACTCCGAAGACCGGGGCGAGTGCGGACACGACGTTCCCGACGATGAACAAGCCCATCAGAACCATCAGCATCCGCTTCCGGGTCACGCGAGTGCCCAGGACGGTCATCAGCGGAGCACCGAGAACCACACCCAGGGCATAGCCCGTGACCAGGAAGCCTGCGGTCGGGATCGAGACCTGGAAGTCCGCCGCGACATCGGGGAGCAACCCCATGATCACGAACTCTGTGGTGCCGATACCGAATGCCCCGATGGCGAGAGCGAGGAGCGCGAGCGGCATGGGTGTCCTTCCCTGAAGATTGCGTCTGCGCCTTACGAGCGTCGACAATAATTGCAGACGCCCATTAATTGCAAGCGCGGGCTATTGCGTACGTGCCCTATCCTGGAACGGAAGCAGCTCCCGTACGGAGGAGAGACCGACGATGACAGCGACAGACCCCGCACTGACGGCCCTCGCCCAGAGCTGGTGTGCCCTCTCCCTGCTCCACGGGAAGATCGAGGCGCGCATCGAGCGGGCGCTTCAGTCCCACCACAGCATCAGCGCACGCGAGTTCTCCCTGCTCGACGTCCTGAGCCGCCAGCACAGCGGCACGGGCGGCCATCTGCAGATGAAGCAGGTGGCGGACGCGGTGGTACTGAGCCAGAGCGCCACCACACGGCTGGTCACCCGGCTCGAGGACCGGGGCCTCCTCACCCGGTACCTCTGCGACACGGACCGGAGGGGCATCTACACGGACGTCACCGAAACGGGTCTCACCCTGCTGAACGAGGCCAGGCCGACCAACGACAACGCGCTCCGCGCCGCCCTCGACGAGGCTGCCGAGAACCCGGAGCTGGCCCCGCTGGTCCGGACGGTCGAGGACCTCAAGGTCCCCGCCTGAGCCTTCGGGTTGCGTAGTCTGCCGATCATGAGCGATCTCGACATACGCCCCGCGGCACTCGCGGACATCTCCGCCATCGTGGCCATGCTCGCCGACGACCCGCTGGGTGCACAGCGGGAGTCCCCGGACGACCTCGCGCCGTATCACGCCGCGTTCCGGCGACTGTCCGACGACCCGAATCAGCATCTGACCGTGGCCGTGCGCCAGGGCCGCATCGTGGGAACGCTCCAGCTCACGATCATTCCCGGACTGTCCCGACGCGGTGCGACCCGCTCCCTCATCGAGGGTGTCCGCGTCCACGCGGACGAGCGCGGCAGCGGCCTCGGCACCCAGCTGATCCAGTGGGCGGTCGACGAATCCAGGCGCCAGGGCTGCCAGTTGGTGCAGCTGACATCGGACGCCAGCCGCACGGATGCCCACCGTTTCTACGAGCGGCTGGGCTTCACCGCGAGCCATGTGGGCTTCAAACTCACCCTCTGAGCCGTTGAGCTCCGGACAGCTCCGCACTCCGGGAGGGATCGCGTGCACCGCATCAGTGACGAGCAGCGCAGGATCAGGCTCGGCCGACGACATCTGCTGGCCCCGTCCGTGCGGGCCGCGTCCGCCGTCGATGTGGCCGACGCCGTCGTCGCCCTGCATTCGACCGACGCCGCCACGGTCTTCCTCTCCGTCTGCGCGCGGCTGACCGACCCGGGGGTCGCAGCGGTGGAACGGGCGCTCTACGAGGACGTCTCGCTGGTGCGACTGCTCTCCATGCGGAACACGTTGTTCACCGTGTCCGCGCAGGCCGCACCCGCGGTCGCCGCGTCGAACGCCCGCGCCGTGGCCGCCAGGGAGCGCCAGAAACTCCTCAAGCATCTACGGGAGGACGGCAACGGACTGGATGAGAGGTGGCTCGCGGATACCGAGCTGCGCACACTCGCCGCTCTGACCGCCCGGGGCCGCGCCACGGGGAGCGAGCTGTCGGCCGCCGTACCCGCGCTGCGCACCAGGATCACCCTCTTCCCCGGGACGAGACAGGAGGCGGTGCAGGGAGTCGCCTCCCGCGTGATCCGGGTGCTGGCCGCCGACGGCCGCATCCGGCGGGACCGGCCCCGCGGTTCATGGACCTCCAGCCAGTTCCGTTGGACGGCCGCCGAGCCCTGGCCCGTGCTGGATCCCTCCGAGGCCCGGGTGGAAGTGGCTCGCCGCTGGCTCCGCTCCTACGGCCCCGCGACCGAAGGCGATCTGAAGTGGTGGACCGGCTGGGGTGTCCGCGAGACGCGTACGTCCCTGGCTGCCCTCGGCGCCGAGGAGGTCCTGCTCGACAACGGGGCTGTCGGCCGCATCGCCCCGGGGGATCTCGCCGCCGATCCCGCTCCGGAGCCCTGGGCCGCCCTGCTGCCCGGCCTGGACCCGAGCGCGATGGGCTGGGCCGACCGCGGCTTCCATCTGCCCGCCCGTCATCGTGCCGACCTGTTCGACCGCGCCGGGAACATCGGGCCCACGGTGTGGTGGAACGGTGCGATCGTGGGTGGCTGGGCTCAGCGCGCGGATGGAGAGCCGGTGTGGCGGCTGCTGTCCGACGTGGGCCGGGAGGCTTCACAGCGCATCGAGGCAGAGGCTGGCCGACTGTCGGCATGGACGGGAGACGCCCGCGTCACGCCGCGCTTCCGTACGCCTCTGGAACGCGAGCTGACGGCCTGATCCGTTCACCGGAGGGTCCCGGGAGCCGCAGGAGTCCCGGTCCCGAAAAGCCGGAGGGTCCCGGGGAGTACAAGGGGTCGGTGTTTCACGTGAAACACCGACCCACGCTCTCAGGTGGCCAGGCCCCGCCAGCCGCCCTCGTCCACGCCGCCGGGAATGGCCGCGCTCCGGTCGTAGGGCTCCCGGGTGAAGACGAACGATCCCAGGTCGAGGTGGTTCACCGTGCCGTCATCGCCCCGTACGACCCGGAGCGTCTCCCCCGCGTAGTAGCCGTTGAGGCCCGTCCAGGTCCCGTCGGGGCGCGCCTCGAACCGAGCCGCGCGGCCGGCGCCCCGCAGGGGCTGGAACTCCAGGCCGCCGTCCGCGAGCAGCTTCAGCCCGTGGACCTGAGTGCCCCAGTACCAGGGCCCGGTCAACGCCAGCAGCTCCTCGTCGAACTCGGGCAGCGGGCGCCAGGGCTCCGGGATCCTCGGCTCCGCGTCGGTGACGATCTGCAGAAGGTCCGCGGCGACGGTACCGATCGCCGGGCCTGAGGTGGCGTTGGTGAGCACCACGGCCGCCACATCGTCCTCGACACTGAACCACAGCGTGGCCAGGAAGCCGGGGAGCGAGCCCGTGTGGCCGAGGAGCGTGCGGCTGCCGCGCCGTACGGCCTGAAGACCGAGGCCGTACGTGCCACCCCAGTCGCCCGCCTCGGGCGGAGCGGCCGGGGCACGCATCTCCGCGACCGATGACGCGCGGAGCACCCGCTCATCCCCCTGCGCCAGGAAAGCGGCGAAGCGGAGCAGATCGGTGGTGGTGGACCAGAGCTGACCGGCCGGCGCCATCAGCCCGAGGTCCTCGGACGGCTCGGGCAGCATGACATCGGCCCACGGGTGAACGGCCCAGCCGCCCGCATGCGGGGCACGCGCCTGCGGAGTCGTACGGTCCATCCCCAGCGGCTCCAGAATCTCCCTGCGCAGCACCTCGGCCCAGGAGTCGCCCCGCAGCCTCTCCACGAGAGAGCCGAGCAGCGTGTAACCGGGGTTCGAGTAGTGGTGCCCATGGCCGGAGGGGTGGATCAGCGGCTTCTCCCCGAGCACATCCGCCAGCTCAGGACGCAGCGCACCCGCCGTCCTCTCCCACCAGGGGGCCGGCGTCTCGGCCGGCAGCCCTCCGCTGTGGCCCAGGAGCTGGAAGACAGTCACCTGTCCGGCATCCGTGCCCGGCAGATGCTTCTCCAGGGGGTCGTCCAGATCCAGCATGCCCTCGTCACGCAGGCGCATCACCAGCACGGCGGTGAACGTCTTGGTGATGGAGCCGATCCTGAACTGTGTATCGCCGTCGGGCTCATGGCCGTGCACACAGCTGCGAGCACCGCTCCAGGCGATCTGCCCCTCCCGCTGCACGGCTGCGACGAGGGAAGGGGCCCGGCCCTCGGACTGCGCGGTGGCGATACGGTGCAGCAGGGCACGCCGGGTACTGGGGAGCAGAACTTCGGAAGAGGTCATGCCCAAGCATGACCCGTGTATCACCGGCCTGACCAGCTCATTCCGCAGCCGTCGGACTGTCGGCTTCCGGCTCTCCCTTCGTGTGCGGCAGCAGCGGGAACAGCCGGGTGATGAGCGCCACCGGCCGGGCGCCGTCGGGCCTGGCCAGGGGGCGCTGTTCGCGGACCTGGTAGGGCGCGAGAGCCTGTCGCACCACCTCGGCGACCCGGCTCATCTCTTCGGGAGTCAGGTAGGCGACGGCGCTGAAGGCCTCGTCACGGCGCCATTCAGCCGGTGCCCCGTCCCGCTGGGTCAGCCAGCGCCGCCAGCTCTCGTCCTCCAGTCCCCGTGCCAGATCGCCGAACTGCTCCTCCGCGGCCTCGCCTGCCCCACCGGCCGCCGGGTCGTCATGCCGCCGCAGAAGACGCCAGGGGCGTGCGCGGCCGCCGCTGTGGGGCGCCTCCTCGATGTACCCATGTCGCGCCAGCTGCCGCAGATGGAACGAGCAGAGACCCGAGCTGTGGCCCAGCCGGGCAGCGGCCTCGGTCGCCGTGACGGTGCCGACTTCGGCGAGCAGGTCCAGGAGGGCCGTACGGACCTCGTGCACGCGCAGCTCCTCGCCCGTGCCGCCGATTCGGCCGTATGAAGTGTTGAGGTCATCTTCAGTCACTTTGCAAAGTCTGCTACTTTGCAAAGAACTTCGCAAGCGAGACGAGACCGAGCAGAGCAGGAGATGGATATGCCGGTGCGCCGGGTCACGGTGGTGGGTGAGGAGGTCCTCAGGGTTCCGTGCCGGGAGGTGACCGAATTCGGCTCCCCCGAGCTGTCCGCCCTGATCGACGACATGTTCCTGACGATGTACGTGGCGGACGGCGCCGGACTGGCCGCGAATCAGGTCGACGTCGGCCTGCGGCTCTTCGTGTACGACTGCCCGGACGACCATGGGGTCCGGCATACAGGCCACCTCATCAACCCGGTCCTGGACCGCGTCGATCCGGCCGACCGCCGGCTCGTCGAGGAATTCGAGGGCTGTCTCTCCGTACCCGGCGCCACCATGACGGTTCCCCGCGTCGATCGCACCGTGGCCCGCGGGTTCGACAAGGAGGGTAATCCGCTGGTCATCGAGGGACAGGGCTATTTCGCCCGATGCCTCCAGCACGAAACCGATCACCTCGCCGGCCGCACCTATCTGGACCGGCTCTCCGGCCGGGACCGCAAGGAGGCACTGCGGCAGATGGAGGCCCGGAGCGAGGGCGTTTTCGCCCGACGCGCCGAGAAGGCAGCCTGCCCGGGTAGGTACACCCCCGCTGAGTTCCGAGCAGAAGGACTGACGGCGCGTCCGGATCGTGCACCGATGAGTTCCCCGCGCCACGCTGGTCTGTACCGGGACACCCACGGACGGAAGGCTCGGCCATGCGGAAACTGATCTACGGCATGAACCTGACCCTGGACGGCTACATCACCGCGGCCGGCGACGACATCGGCTGGAGCGGGCCGCCGAGCGACGAACTGTTCCAGTGGTGGCTGGACCAGGAGCAGGCGAGTGGCCTGTCGCTGTACGGGCGCAAGCTGTGGGAGACGATGAGCTCCTACTGGCCGGCCGGCGACCAGCAGCCCGACGCCACCCCGGCGGAGATCGAGTTCGCGCGGAACTGGCGGGACACGCCGAAGGTGGTGTTCTCCTCGACGATCGACAAGGTCGGCTGGAACGCCCGCCTGGTCACCGGCGACGCGATCACCGAGATCACCCGGCTCAAGGCCGAGGACGGCGGCCCGATGAACATCGGGGGCGCCACGCTCGCCGGGGCGGCCATGCGCGCCGGGCTGATCGACGAGTACGTGATCGCCTCCCATCCGGTCCTGGTGGGCGGCGGCACGCCGTTCTTCACCGCGCTGGACAGCTGGGTGAACCTGGACCTGGTGGAGACGCGGACGTTTCCCGGCGGCGTGGTCCTGACCAGGCACGAGACGAGGCGCTGAGCAGCAGCACCCACGCGCCCGGTCGCACGGAGGCCGGCCTCAGGTCTGGGCCATGTCCACGAAGCGGGAGTAGTGGCCCTGGAACGCCACGGTGATCGTCGCCGTCGGACCGTTACGGTGCTTCGCCACGATCAGGTCCGCCTCGCCCGCGCGCGGGGACTCCTTCTCGTACGCGTCCTCGCGGTGCAGCAGGATCACCATGTCGGCGTCCTGCTCGATGGAGCCGGACTCACGCAGGTCGGAGACCATCGGCTTCTTGTCCGTGCGCTGTTCGGGTCCACGGTTCAGCTGGGACAGGGCGATGACGGGAAGCTCAAGCTCCTTGGCGAGCAGCTTGAGGTTACGGGACATGTCCGAGACCTCCTGCTGCCTGCTCTCCGCTCTCTTCGCCCCGCCGGACTGCATCAGCTGCAGATAGTCGATGACCACGAGCTTGAGGTCGTTGCGCTGCTTGAGCCGACGGCACTTCGCTCGGATCTCCATCATCGAGAGGTTCGGCGAATCGTCGATGTAGAGCGGCGCGGCCGACACGTCGGGCATCCGACGGGCAAGTCGCGTCCAGTCCTCGTCGGTCATGGTCCCCGAGCGCATGTGGTGCAGGGCCACCCTGGCCTCGGCGGACAGCAGACGCATCGCGATCTCGTTGCGCCCCATCTCCAGGGAGAAGATCACGCTCGGCAGATTGCTCTTGATCGAGCAAGCCCGCGCGAAGTCCAGGGCGAGCGTGGACTTACCCATGGCGGGGCGGGCCGCGATGACCACCATCTGGCCGGGGTGCAGGCCGTTGGTCAGGGCGTCGAGATCCGTGAATCCCGTCGGTACACCGGTCATCTCGCCGCTGCGGGAACCGATCGCCTCGATCTCGTCGAGAGCGCCCTCCATGATGTCGCCCAGCGGCAGATAGTCCTCGCTGGTGCGCTGTTCCGTGACGGCGTAGATCTCGGCCTGGGCGGAGTTGACGATCTCGTCGACGTCGCCGTCGGCGGCGTATCCCATCTGGGTGATCTTCGTGCCGGCCTCGACGAGGCGCCGCAGCACGGCCCGCTCGTGGACGATCTCCGCGTAGTACGAGGCGTTGGCCGCGGTCGGCACGGACTGCACCAGCGTGTGCAGATACGGGGCGCCACCGACCTTGGTGATCTCGCCCCGCTTGACCAGCTCGGCCGCCACCGTGATCGGGTCGGCCGGCTCGCCCTTGGCGTAGAGGTCGAGGATCGCCGTGTAGACGGTCTCATGGGCCGGGCGGTAGAAGTCATGGCCCTTGAGGATCTCGACGACGTCCGCGATGGCGTCCTTGGAGAGCAGCATGCCGCCGAGGACGGACTGCTCGGCGTCGAGGTCCTGCGGGGGCACCCGCTCGAACCCGGACGACCCGCCGTCCCAGCCGCTCTCCCGGCCCCGCTCGTGCTGCTCGTCGCGCCCCTTGCCGTCTCCGCGGCGCTGACGGGATACGGGCAGACGGTCGCTGGGACCGACATCGGTCCAGGGATCGTCCAAAGGCTCGGGAATGCTCACCGGGCCACCTCCTCCCGTCCGCTTCGCGGACCTAGCCGTGCCACTCTTTCTTACGGCACGGCACCGACAAACAAGACGCCCGACTCCGGTTCCGGCGCGTCAAGTTCTGCGGTTTTCCATGCCGGAACGGAGTGCGGGCGCCGCCCCACGGTAGGCCGGTCCGCACCGTCAGCCAATCTGGTTATCCACAGGGCATGTGGACGACGGACCAGATGCTGTGGAGAACCCTTCCGTTCCTGTGCACGGACCGGGGGACAGCGCTGTGGACAAACTCATACGCGAACCCAGAAGGGGCCACTGACCTGGCTCTTCTCCATCCACCGGCTGTGGGGGAGAAAAACTTTCGCCCTGAGCTCAAGATCACCGGAATCGACTCCTCGGCGAACCGGGCAACCCGCACCCAGTAAGGACCGCAGATCGATTGCATCTCTTACCTGTGGAAGATTAGATTGGCGTCCATGACCAAGGCGAACACGGCACAGCCACCCTCCCGCCGTCGGCACGACCGCGAGATCATCTCACTCGCTGTCCCGGCCTTCGGCGCGCTGGTCGCCGAGCCCCTCTTCGTCATGGTCGACAGTGCCATCGTCGGCCATCTGGGCACCCCGCAACTTGCGGGCCTGGCCGTCGCCGCGGCCCTGCTGACGACCGCGGTGAGCATCTTCGTCTTCCTCGCCTACGCCACCACAGCCGCGGTCGCCCGCCAGGTCGGCGCGGGCGACCTCTCCTCCGCCATCCGGCAGGGCATGGACGGCATCTGGCTCGCCCTGCTGATCGGTGCCGCTGTCATCGCCGCCGCGCTCCCCCTGGCACCGTGGCTGGTCGACATCTTCGGGGCGTCCGACACCGCGGCACCGTACGCCACCACGTATCTGCGGATCTCCAGCCTCGGCATCCCCGCCATGCTCGTGGTGCTCGCGGCGACGGGTGTGCTGCGCGGACTGCAGGACACCCGGACACCTCTCTACGTCGCCATCGGCGGATTCGCGGCCAACGGCGTCCTCAACGCCGTCCTGGTCTACGGCGCCGGGCTGGGGATCGCGGGATCCGCATGGGGGACCGTCATCGCCCAGGTGGGCATGGCGCTCGTCTATCTGATCGTCGTGGTGCGCGGGGCCCGTCGGCACGGGGCATCGCTGCGTCCTGATGCCGCGGGCATCCGAGCCAGCGCCCAGGCAGGCGTACCCCTGCTGATCCGTACGCTCTCCCTCAGGGCCGTGCTGATGATCGCCACAGCCGTCGCCGCCCGCCTGGGCGACACGGATGTCGCCGCGCACCAGATCATCCTGTCCCTCTGGAGCCTTACAGCCTTCGCGCTGGATGCCATCGCCATCGCCGGGCAGGCCATCATCGGCCGCTATCTGGGGGCGAACGACGCCCAGGGCGCCCGGGAGGCCTGCCGCCGGATGGTTCAGTGGGGGCTCGCCTCAGGGGTGGTACTCGGCGCGGTCATCATCCTCGCCAGGCCGCTCTTCGTCCCGCTGTTCACGGGCGACACGTCCGTCAAGGACACTCTACTGCCGGCACTGCTGGTCGTGGCCCTCTCCCAGCCGATCTGCGGGGTGGTCTTCGTGCTCGACGGCGTACTCATGGGAGCGGGGGACGGCCGCTACCTCGCCTGGGCCATGGTCCTGACCTTGGCCGTCTTCGCCCCGGTCGCGCTGCTCGTCCCCGGCTGGGGAGGAGGCCTCACCGCCCTCTGGGCGGCGATGACGCTGATGATGACCGTCCGGCTGGTGACGCTGTGGGTGCGCACGCGGTCCGGCCGCTGGATCGTGACCGGAGCGACGCGCTGAAGCGCACCCGACGGACCTGGTTTCACGTGAAACGAAGAGGGGCGGAACGACGAAGGGCCGCACCCAGGGGGTGCGGCCCTTCACCTAGCTCTCAGAGAGCTGAGCTGTGCCCTTAGGCGGAGACGACCTCGATACCGAGCTTCGCCGCAACCTCGGGGTGCAGACGGACGGACACCTGGTGTCCGCCCAGCGTCTTGATCGGCGAGCCGAGCTCGACGCGACGCTTGTCGACGTCCGGACCACCGGCGGACTTGATCGCCGAGGCGATGTCAGCCGGGGTGATGGAGCCGAAGAGGCGGCCGGCGTCGCCGGAGCGAACAGCCAGACGGACCTTCACGGCCTCGAGCTTGGCCTTGATCTCGTTGGCCTGCTCGATCGTCGCGATCTCGTGGATCTTGCGGGCGCGGCGGATCTGCGCCACGTCCTTCTCGCCACCCTTGGTCCAGCGAATGGCAAAGCCACGCGGAACCAGGTAGTTGCGGGCGTACCCGTCCTTGACGTCCACGACGTCGCCGGCGGCACCGAGGCCAGTGACCTCGTGGGTGAGGATGATCTTCATGATTCGGTCACCCTTCCCTTATCGCGCGGTGGACGTGTAGGGCAGCAGCGCCATCTCACGGCTGTTCTTGACTGCCGTGGCGACGTCACGCTGGTGCTGCGTGCAGTTGCCGGTGACGCGGCGGGCACGGATCTTGCCACGGTCGGAAATGAACTTCCGCAGCATGTTCGTGTCCTTGTAGTCCACGTACTGGGTCTTGTCCTTGCAGAAAGCGCAGACCTTCTTCTTAGGCTTGCGCACAGGCGGCTTCGCCATGGTGTTTCTCCTGTGTGATCAAGAAGTGGGGGTACGAGCAGCCCTAGAAGGGAGGCTCGTCCGAGTAGCCGCCGCCGGAAGAACCGCCGGAGCCGCCGGAGCTTCCGCCCCAGCCGCCCCCGCCGCCCTGCTGGCCCCCGCCCTGCTGGCCGCCGGCCGGAGCGTTGGTCGCCCACGGGTCGTCGGCGGGAGCACCGCCGCCGCCCTGCTGGCCACCGGCACCGGGACCGCCGCCCCAGTTGCCGCCACCCTGCTGGCCGCCGCCGCCGTATCCACCCTGGCCACCGCCCTGGCCACCGCGACCTGTGGTCTTGGTGACCTTGGCCGTGGCGTTCTTCAGGCTGGGGCCGACTTCCTCGACGTCCAGCTCGTAGACCGTGCGCTTGACGCCCTCACGGTCCTCGTAGGACCGCTGCTTCAGCCGGCCCTGCACGACGACGCGCATGCCTCGCGTAAGCGACTCCGCGACGTTCTCCGCCGCCTGACGCCAGACCGAGCAGGTGAGGAACAGGCCTTCGCCGTCCTTCCACTCATTGGTCTGCCGGTCGAAGATGCGGGGAGTGGACGCGACACGGAACTTCGCGACCGCCGCACCGGACGGGGTGAAGCGCAGCTCGGGGTCGTCGACGAGATTGCCGACGACCGTGATGACGGTCTCGCCTGCCATGGGTGAACCTCTCGGCGGGGATTGCTTCTGGCTGCTTGCTACTCGAACCCGATGACCGCTGAGCTAGATGCTCAGTGGGTCTCGGGACGGAGGACCTTGGTCCGGAGGACCGACTCGTTCAGGTTCATCTGTCGGTCGAGCTCCTTGACGACCGCAGGCTCGGCCTGCAGGTCGATGACCGAGTAGATGCCCTCGGGCTTCTTCTTGATCTCGTAAGAGAGACGACGACGGCCCCAGGTGTCGACCTTCTCAACCTTTCCGCTGCCCTCACGGACGACGGAGAGGAAGTTCTCGATCAACGGGGAGACTGCGCGCTCCTCGAGATCGGGGTCGAGGATGACCATCACCTCGTAGTGACGCATGTGGAACCCACCTCCTTTGGACTCAGCGGCCACGGTCGTTCCGTGGCAGGAGGGTCGTGATGCGTAAGCAACAGTGTCTCCGAGTAAAACAGCCGCCACTGACAACGCCCGTCTTCAAGAGTCGAGGGGGGTCGCAGCGCTGGCTCAAGGCAGACACCGGTGCAGACCGTACAGAGTACCCGCAGACCACCTTCCGGTTGAAATCCGGTGTTCAGGGCGCACAATCGAGACAGACGCGGTGTGAGAGGCACGACATCGCGCCACCCGTTTCGCCAGGAGGTGCTCCATGGCACAGACCATCCGGCCCGCAGGCAGCCGGCCCTCTTCCCGGTCGGCCGCCCCCCGTCCGGCCACCGGCTCTCTCTTCGCGACGGACGGCAGGCCGCATCCGCTCCAGGAAGCGCTGATGGCGGTGGCCGGGATCCTCGGCGTCGTCGCGTTCGTGACGGCGATGTTCCCCAGCCTGCACCTGATCAGCTCGTGGGCCGGTCTCGTCGGCATCCTGACCGGTGCATACGGCCAGTACATCTCCAGGACCACCTGGCAGCGGTTCGGCTTCATCATGGGGATGGGCTCGTCCGGGGTCGGATTCCTCCTCGGCATGGCGCACGGCGGCCTCTTCGGCGGCGTGATCACCTGACCGGCAGAGCCGTGGCGCGGACGGCGCCCGGCCCGGTCCCGACGGGGCCGGGCCGGGCGCCGCTCGGTCACAGTAGGCTTCGGCGCGAGAGCCGGAGCCCCTGACCGATGGGGACACACCTGCCGAGGAGCGCCCCGCATGAGCCTGACCCTGAGGACCATCAGCCGAGAGCAGCATCTGGCGTACATCCAGAATCTGCCCTCGGCCAGTCACTGCCAGGTCCCGGCGTGGGCTGATGTGAAAACCGAATGGCGCTCGGAGAACCTGGGATGGTTCGACAAGAACGGTGAGATGGTCGGCGCCGGGCTTGTGCTCTACCGCCAGCTGCCCAAGATCAAGCGCTATCTGGCCTACCTCCCCGAGGGACCGGTCATCAACTGGTACGCGCCGAATCTGGACGAGTGGCTCCAGCCGATGCTCGCCCACCTGAAGCAGCAGGGCGCCTTCTCGGTGAAGATGGGCCCTCCCGTGGTCATCCGCCGCTGGGACTCGCCCGCCATCAAGTCGGGCATCCAGGACCCCGATGTGAAGCGGCTGCGCGACGTCGAGGCCAGCCACATCGAGCCCCGTGCCTTCGAGGTGTCGGACCGGCTGCGGAAGATGGGCTGGCAGCAGGGCGAGGACGGCGGCGCCGGCTTCGGTGACGTCCAGCCCCGCTACGTCTTCCAGGTGCCGCTGGCCAACCGCTCGCTCGAAGACGTGCTGAAGGGCTTCAACCAGCTCTGGCGGCGCAACATCAAGAAGGCCGACAAGGCCGGCGTGGAGGTGGTCCAGGGCGGCTACGAGGACCTCGCAGAGTGGCAGCGGCTGTACGAGATCACCGCCGTGCGCGACCACTTCCGGCCGCGCCCGCTCTCGTACTTCCAGCGCATGTGGTCGGTGCTCAACTCCGAGGACCCCAACCGCATGCGGCTGTACTTCGCCCGGCACAACGGCGTGAACCTGTCGGCCGCCACGATGCTCGTCGTCGGTGGGCACGTCTGGTACTCCTACGGCGCTTCGGACAACATCGGGCGTGAGGTCCGCCCCTCCAACGCCATGCAGTGGCGGATGCTCCGCGACTCGTACGCGATGGGCGCGACCGTCTACGACCTGCGCGGCATCAGCGACTCGCTGGACGAGACCGACCATCTCTTCGGGCTCATCCAGTTCAAGGTCGGCACCGGCGGCGAGGCCGTCGAATACATCGGCGAATGGGACTTCCCCCTCAACAAGCTGCTGCACAAGGCGCTCGACATGTACATGTCGCGTCGCTGACAGCCCCCTCCACCAGCTACCCCGCTCTCTCACTCACACCGCAGCCACCAGAAAGGTTCCGGGCCGGCCATGGCGCTCTCCCTCTACGTCGACACCGCGCGCTGGCGGGCGCACCAGAAGTCCGTGCTGGACCAGTTCCCTGGTCTCGTCCCGGTCTGCAAGGGCAACGGCTACGGCTTCGGGCACGAGCGCCTGGCCGACGAGGCGATCCGCTTCGGGTCCGACACCCTCGCCGTCGGGACCACGTACGAGGCCGCCCGCATCAAGGACTGGTTCAGCGGCGACCTGCTGGTCCTCACGCCCTTCCGCCGGGGCGAGGAGCCGGTGCCGCTGCCCGACCGCGTCATCCGTTCCGTCTCCTCCGTGGACGGCGTGCACGCCCTCGTGGGCGCGCGGGTGGTCATCGAGTGCATGAGCTCGATGAAGCGCCACGGCGTGAAGGAGGAGGAGCTCGGCCGGCTGCACGCGGCCATCGAGGACGTACGTCTCGAAGGTTTCGCACTGCACCTGCCGCTCGACCGCACGGACGGGTCGGACGCGGTCGAGGAGGTCATCGCCTGGATGGACCGGCTGCGCGCCGCCCGGCTCCCGCTGCACACGATGTTCGTCAGCCATCTGCGGGCCGAGGAGCTGGCCCGGCTGCGGCAGCAGTTCCCGCAGACCCTCTTCCGCGCGCGCATCGGCACCCGGCTCTGGCTGGGCGACGACGAGGCGACGGAGTACCGCGGCGCGGTACTCGACGTCACGCGTGTGGCCAAGGGGGACCGTTTCGGCTACCGCCAGCAGAAGGCCGCGTCCGACGGCTGGCTCGTGGTCGTCGCCGGCGGCACCTCCCACGGTGTCGGCCTCGAGGCGCCGAAGGCCCTGCACGGGATGATGCCGCGCGCCAAGGGCGTCGCGCGTGCCGGGCTTGCCACGGTCAACCGCAATCTGTCGCCGTTCGTCTGGGCGGGCAAGCAGCGCTGGTTCGCCGAGCCGCCGCACATGCAGGTGTCGATCCTCTTCGTTCCGTCGGACTCCCAGGAGCCGAGGGTCGGCGACGAACTGGTGGCCCATCTGCGCCACACCACCACCCAGTTCGACCGCCTCGTGGACCGGTAGACCCGCCCGTACTCAGTCGGAGGCCGCTCGTCCCTCGGTGCCCCACTCCACCCGCGGTCCCTCGACCGCGGGTGCCGCGTGCCGGCCGGCATGAGCCTGGACCCGCAGGAGCGCCGTACGGTCCTGCGCCCCGTCGAGCACCCCGCCCGAAGGATCGTCGGACCCGTCGCGGCGTACGGGGTCCCGCTCCGGCCTCAGGATGTCCCTGACGACCAGGGCGCACAGGTAGAGCGTTCCCGCCAGGTGCAGGGCGACCGCGGCCTGGTAGCCCTCCTGCGGCAGCCCCTGGTGCTTGTCGCCGCTCATCGTGTACGCGAGGTAGAGCCAGATGCCCAGGAAGTACATGACCTCGCAGGCCTGCCAGACGAGGAAGTCCCGCCAGCGGGGCCTGGCGAGCGCGGCCAGCGGAATCAGCCAGAGCACGTACTGCGGTGAGTAGACCTTGTTCGTCAGGATTATGGCGGCCACCACGAGGAACGCCAGCTGGGCGAAGCGCGGCCGGTGCCGGGCGGTCAGTGCCAGCCCCGCGATGCCCGCGCACAGCACGACCATCAGCAGCACCGAGGCCGTGTTCACCGTGTCCACGTCGATGGGCCGGCCGGTGCGCTGGGTGATGACCAGCCAGAACGAGCCGTAGTCGACCTGCCGTTCCTGGCTGAATGTGTAGAACTTCTTCCACCCCTCCGGCGCGTAGAGCATCACCGGCAGGTTCACCACCAGCCAGGCCGCCGCCGCGCCGAACAACGCCGATCCGTACTCCCGCCATTTCCCGGCCCGCCAGCACAGCACCAGCAGGGGCCCGAGGAGCAGCACGGGGTAGAGCTTGGCTGCGGTCGCGAGGCCGATGAGAAGGCCGAAGGCGAGATTCCTGCCGCGCGACCACATGAGCATCGCCGCGGCTGTCAGGGCGACGGCGAGCAGGTCCCAGTTGATCGTCGCCGTGAGCGCGGCGGCAGGCGCGAGCGCGACCAGCAGCCCGTCCCAGGGACGCCGCCGGTGCGTACGGGCGACGCACACCACGAGGATCACGGCGCAGACCATCAGCATGCCCGCGTTGACCATCCAGTACATCTGCTCGCGCTGCTGCGCGGGGTCCGAGGACGGGGTCAGCGTCAGCCAGGACGCGACCTGCATGAAGAGGCCGGTCAGGACGGGGTACTCGAGGTACGACATGTCGCCGCTCAGCCGGTCGACGTACGGCACGAGGCCGTCGGCGAAGCCGCGCCCGATGTAGAGATGCGGGATATCGGAGTAGCACGCGTGCGCGTACTGCGAACTGGTGCCGCGGAACCACGCCCAGTCGTAGCAGGGGATCTTCTGCACCATGCCGAGTGCGAACATCCCGATGGCCACGAGCGCGATGACACGCACCGGCGTGAGCGGTCCCGTTCCGAACCGCGCCCAGCGGCCCACCGGCCCGCCGATCAGCTCGCTGCCCGCCGCGGCGATCTCGTCCTGCCGTGTGGGCGGTACGACGGACGGCTCCTTGTGCACGTTCGTGTCTTCTGCGCTTGGCATGCCGCACATCCTGCCGTACGGCGCTGTGTGCGGGCGTGGACCAGGGCCGGGACACACGGGAGGGCCGTCGGACACCTGCCAGGTGCCGACGGCCCTCCTGAAGCGCGCTGCCGCCGCTCCTGCTGCTGTCAGCCGCCGCCCCAGATTCCGCCGCGGCCGTTCTCCTCGCCCTCGGTCGTCCCGTCGGTCGTCCCGTCGGTCGTCCCGCTGTCCGTCCCGCCGTCCGCTCCCGCGTCCGCACCGCCGTCGGAGGACCCGTCCGTGGTTCCTTCGTCGTCGTTGCCGCTGGTGGTCCCGCCGTCCTGGTTGTTCTTGCACTCCCAGTCGATCGGCGAGCACGTCTCCTCCGGAGGGGGCGACGTGGTCGTCTCACTGGGGGACGGCTTCTCGGGCTCCTTGCTGGACTCCGAAGGCGAAGGCGACGGGCTGCTCGGCGACGGGCTCGGGCTGGACGCGCCACCGCCGTAGAGCGTGTCGCCGATCGGTTCCGGCTTCGGGAAGTTGACGACCTTCGTGCCCTTCACCGCGTCGGTCATGTAGTCGTGCCAGATCTGCGCGGGGAACGAGGCACCGTGGATGGATGTGTTACCACCCGTCCCGTACATCTCCAGGAACTCGCGGTCCTTCGTCTTCTCGTCGTCATCCATCCGGAACATGCTGACGGCCGTCGAGACCTGCGGGGTGTAGCCGACGAACCACGCCGACTTGTTACCGTCCGTGGTACCCGTCTTACCGGCCACATCACGTCCCGGGATCTGCGCGGGACTACCGGTCCCGTTGTCGACGACGTTCTTCAGCACATCGGTGACGTTGTCCGCGACAGCGCTGGGGAACGCGGTCTTGCTCACCGTGTCGTGCCGGTAGATGACCTCGCCCTTGTGCTTGACCTCGGAGACCGAGAAAGGCTCCTGCTGCTTGCCGCTGGTGGCGAAGGTGGAGTACGCGCCGGCCATCCTGATGGCACTCGGCGATGACGTCCCGATGGAGAACGAGGGGACGGTCGAGTTCGCCATGTAGTCGTCGTCGCGCAGCCCCGCTGCGACGGCGGCCTCCTTCACCTTGTCGGTGCCGACGTCCATGCCGAGCTGGACGTACGGGGAGTTCGCGGACTCCTGCATAGCGTACCGGAGGGTGACGTCTCCGTAGTTGTGGTCTCCGTCGTTGGGCTGGAGCCACTCCTTGCCTTCCTCGTTCTGCCAGACCGTGCCGTCGTACTTGTTGATCTTCAGCTCGTTGTCACCGTTGTAGATGCTCTTCGGTGAGACGGGCGTGCGCTCCGAATCACTCTGCTCCGCCGGGCCTTCGGGGTCTCGCTTCCCGTACTCCATGGCTGCGGCCAGCACGAACGGCTTGAACGTCGAACCGACCTGTGCACCGGTCGCGTCGGCGTTGTTGGTGTAGTGCTTCGTCGCGTCCTGCCCGCCGTACGTGGCGAGGATGGCGCCCGTCTTGGTGTCCACCGATGCGCCGCCGAACTGGACGTGCGTGTCCTTGTCGGGACGCGCCTTGATGTCGATCTCGGCCTTGTACACCTTGTTGACGGACTTCTCGAGCTGGTTGACCTTCTTCCTGTCGAAGGTCGTGTGGATCTCGTAGCCGCCCCGGGCCAGTTCCTTCTCGGTGATGCCGCTCTTGTTGTTCGCGAGGAAGTTCTTCGTGGCGAGGTCGACCAGGTATCCGGTCTGGCCCCCCAGCTCGGTGCCCTTCTTCGGCTGGTCCGGCATGGGGAACTCTTTGAACGTCGCGCGCTTGGCCGCGCTCAGCCGGCCGTCCTTGACCTCCTCGTCGAGGATCCAGCCCCAGCGCTTCGTCGCCCGGGCCTTGTTCGCCTCCGGCGTGGCCGTGGAGATGACGTCCTGGGCACCCGCGGGGTCGTAGAAGCTCGCACCCTTGAGCAGCGTCGCCAGGAAGGCGCACTCGCTCTCGTCCAGCTCATCGGCGTCCTTGCCGTAGTACGCACGTGCCGCGGCCTGAAGGCCCGACGCGCCCCGGCCGTAGTAGGAGACGTTGAGGTACCCCGCCATGACGTCTTCCTTCGACACCTGCTCACCGACCTTGAGCGTGATGAAGAGTTCCTTGACCTTCCGGGTCACGGTCTGGTCCTGGGTCAGCATGGAGTTCTTCACGTACTGCTGGGTGATCGTCGATCCGCCCTGGGTGTCACCACCCTTCGCCATGTTGTAGAAGGCGCGGGCGATACCCATCGGGTCGATGCCCTGGTCACTCTCGAACGACTTGTTCTCGGCCGAGATGACGGCGTTCCGCATCGCTTTGGGGATCTGGGCGTAATCGAGCTCCTGACGGTTGGCCCCACCGCCCGTGGCGACCATCTGTGTGTCGTCGGCCCAGTAGTAGACGTTGTTCTGTGCGGTGGCGTCGATGTTGGGTTTCGGAGGCACCACCAGCGCGTACGCGATGCTGGCCGCACCCATCATCAGACCCAGGAAGCCCAGACACAGACCGGAGACCAGCTTCCACGACGGAACCCAGCGGCGGAACCCGTACTTGCCGGCCCGTGGGTAGTCGATGAAGCGCTTCTTGGCCGAGACCTCGCGGCCCCGGCCACGGCCTTCACCGGCTCCTCTTCGCCTGCCTCCACCGCCACCGCGCTGCGCGGATCGACGGGCCTCGGCGCGGCCGCCGTACGAGGCGTCCTCGTCGTGCGCACCGGAAGGTGATGCTGTTGTGGCTCTGCGTGATGCGTCGGAACGGCGGCCGGCAGGCTGTTGGGCGTCTCGTCTGGCGGCTGCGCGACCCCCACCTTGCGGTTGCGACGCTTTGCGACGGTGCTCGCTCATCGAACGACTACTCCTCGGGCAGGCGAGAGCGCCTGGAAGCGGCAGTTGAGATCCGGTCCCCCCGAATTACGGACAAGCCCTGCGGAAGGCTCATCCGCAGTACATCCGACAGTCCGCGATAACTGACGCACGGCGGCGTCTCACGGTTCCCGGTGGTCTGCATGCCGCACAGACTACGCACGGTCAAAAACCTCCGGAGACCGAACTTCACCCCAAATTACGCAAGTCACTCCCTATGAATCCGGGATGTGACGCCGCTCACGGACCTCCCCCTTGTCGAACATCGCGAGTCGATCTATCGTGCTGATGTATCGAGTCGATACATCAGCACGGCATAAGGTGGGTCCAGCGACCCGCGGAAGCACCGGACGGAGGAGGAGGCGAAGGTGAGCAGACGCTCCGGCATCCTCGAATTCGCCGTACTCGGTCTGCTCCGCGAGTCCCCCATGCACGGATATGAGCTGCGCAAGCGGCTCAACACGTCGCTGGGGATCTTCCGCGCCTTCAGCTACGGCACGCTCTACCCCTGCCTCAAGACGCTGGTCGCCAGCGGCTGGTTGATCGAGGAGCCGGGGAGCGCTCCGGCCCTGCCGCCCGCCACGGGCCGTGGGGTCGCCCCCGCGTCGTCCCTGTCCGGGCGCCGAGCCAAGATCGTCTACCGGCTGACGGCAGAAGGTAAGGAGCACTTCGAGGAGCTGCTCTCGCACACCGGTCCGGACTCCTGGGAGGACGAGCACTTCGCTGCTCGTTTCGCCTTCTTCGGGCAGACGGAACGCGAAGTGCGGATGCGCGTGCTCGAAGGACGCCGCAGCAGGCTTGAGGAGCGCCTCGAGAAGATGCGCTCCTCTCTCGCCCGCACCCGCGAGCGGCTCGACGACTACACGCTCGAGCTGCAGCGACACGGCATGGAGTCCGTGGAGCGCGAGGTGCGCTGGCTGAACGAGCTCATCGAGAGCGAGCGGTCGGGACGGGATCAGCGACGATCCTCGCCCGAGGGCCCCACTCAGCACGACACATCAGGAGAGACGGGCGGCCTGCCCCGGCACCGGGACGACACCCGGCCGGATCCGTCCGACGACACCAAGTGATATCCCCGGGGACCCGCAAGGCGTGGTCGGGGAACACCGAGAACACACAGGGAGCAATCGGCATGGGTTCGGTTCGCGTAGCCATCGTTGGCGTGGGCAACTGCGCCGCCTCGCTGGTGCAGGGCGTCGAGTACTACAAGGACGCCGATCCGGCCGGCAAGGTGCCCGGCCTGATGCACGTCCAGTTCGGCGAGTACCACGTGAGTGACGTCGAGTTCGTCGCCGCGTTCGACGTCGACGCGAAGAAGGTCGGCCTCGACCTCGCGGACGCCATCGGCGCCAGCGAGAACAACACCATCAAGATCGCCGACGTGCAGAACACCGGTGTGACCGTCCAGCGCGGCCACACCCACGACGGTCTGGGCAAGTACTACCGCGAGACGATCGAGGAGTCGGCGGACGCCCCCGTCGACATCGTCCAGATCCTCAAGGACAAGCAGGTCGACGTCCTCGTCTGCTACCTGCCCGTCGGCTCCGAAGTGGCTGCGAAGTTCTACGCGCAGTGCGCCATCGACGCCAAGGTCGCTTTCGTCAACGCTCTCCCGGTGTTCATCGCCGGCACCAAGGAGTGGGCCGACAAGTTCACCGAGGCCGGTGTCCCGATCGTCGGCGACGACATCAAGTCCCAGGTGGGCGCCACCATTACGCACCGCGTGATGGCGAAGCTCTTCGAGGACCGGGGTGTCATCCTGGACCGCACGATGCAGCTGAACGTCGGCGGCAACATGGACTTCAAGAACATGCTCGAGCGTGAGCGCCTGGAGTCCAAGAAGATCTCGAAGACGCAGGCCGTCACCTCGCAGATCCGTGACCGCGAACTCGGTGCGGACAACGTCCACATCGGCCCCTCGGACTACGTGGCCTGGCTGGACGACCGCAAGTGGGCGTACGTGCGCCTCGAGGGCCGTGCCTTCGGTGACGTCCCGCTGAACCTGGAGTACAAGCTCGAGGTCTGGGACTCCCCGAACTCCGCCGGTGTCATCATCGACGCCGTGCGTGCCGCGAAGATCGCCAAGGACCGTGGCATCGGTGGCCCGATCCTCTCGGCCTCCTCGTACTTCATGAAGTCCCCGCCGGTCCAGTACTTCGACGACGAGGCCCGCGAGAACGTCGAGAAGTTCATCAACGGCGACGTCGAGCGCTGACCCGCGGGTCACTGCTTCACCGTTGCTTCTCCATGTCGGGGGGTCCCCGGGCAATCCGCCCGGAGACCCCCCACATGTGTGACCCTTGCACTCATGCCAGTCGTGCGTGATCTGGGCGCCCTCCTGCGCCTTCGGAACTTCCGTCGCCTGCTCGCCGTACGACTTCTCTCCCAGTCGGCCGACGGCGTCTACCAGGTCGCGCTCGCCACCTACGTCGTCTTCTCGCCGGAGAACCAGGCGACGCCAGGAGCCATCGCCTCCGCCATGGCTGTGCTGCTGCTCCCGTACTCGTTGATCGGCCCCTTCGCAGGAGTCCTGCTCGACCGCTGGCCCCGCCGCCAGGTCTTCCTCTACGGCAACCTGTTGCGCGCCGCGCTGGCCTGCTGCACGGCCCTGCTGCTCCTGAGCTCCGTTCCGGACTGGCTCTTCTACGTCTCGGCCCTCTGCGTCACCGCCGTGAACCGTTTCGTGCTGGCCGGGCTGTCCGCCGCACTGCCTCGCGTCGTCGAGACGGATCAGCTCGTCCTCGCCAACTCCCTCTCCCCGACGGCCGGAACGCTTGCCGCCACCGCCGGCGGAGGCCTCGCCCTGGCCATCCGGCTACTGACGGACGGATCCGACGCCACCGTGGTCCTGCTGGGCGCGGTGCTCTACCTGCTGTCGGCCCTCGTTGCCATCACCCTGCCTCGCACACTTCTCGGCCCGGATCCGAATCTGCACCATGTGCCGTTGCGGGAGGCCTTCACCACGACCGCCCGCGGCCTGGTCGCGGGGTTGCGCCATCTGGCCGAGCGGAGGGACGCGGCACACGCGCTCGCGGCCATAACGGTGCTCCGCTTCTGCTACGGAGCGCTCACGGTGACGGTGCTGATGCTGTGCCGCTACGCCTGGGCGGACGGCGAGTCCGACGGTCTGGCGCTCCTCGGCCTCGCGCTCGGCGCCTCGGCCGCGGGGTACTTCGTCGCGGCCGTCATGACTCCGTGGGCAGTCGGGCGCTACGGGCGCTACGGCTGGCTGGCCGGCTGCGCGGGAGCAGCCGCCGTCCTGGAGCCCGCCCTGGGGCTCCCGTTCACCCCTGGCCCCATGCTGGTGGCGGCCTTCGTTCTGGGGCTCGTGACCCAGGGGGCGAAGATCGCGACGGACACGGAGGTGCAGACATCCGTGGACGACGCCTATCGCGGCCGGGTCTTCTCGCTCTATGACGTGCTGTTCAACGTCGCCTTCGTCGCCGCAGCCGGCATGTCCGCTCTCGCGCTGCCTCCTGACGGCCGGTCCGTCGTCGTGGTCGTCACCGTGGCGGCGCTCTACGCCATCGTCTCGCTGGCCATGCTTCGGCGGCGGCGCGTGAGCATCGCGCTCCAGCGCGCCCGCGTCAACGACTGAGGGGCGTTGTTTCACGTGAAACAACGCCCCTCACGGTGAAACAGCACCGCCCACCCACAGCGCACTGCTGTGTTTCACGTGAAACGTGAAACACAGCCTCAGCTCTGTGTGGCCCACCAGTCCTTGAGAGCGGCGACCGCGACATCGCGCGCCATCGGACCGTTCTCCAGCCGCAGCTCCAGCAGGAACGCGTACGCCTTGCCGATCACCGGCCCGGGGCCCACATCCAGGATCTGCATGATCTCGTTGCCGTCCAGGTCGGGCCGGATCGCTTCCAGCTCCTCCTGCTCCTGCAGTTGCGCGATGCGCTCCTCGAGCCCGTCGTACGTACGCGACAGGGCATTCGCCTTGCGCTTGTTCCGCGTCGTGCAGTCGGAGCGCGTCAGCTTGTGCAGCCGGTCCAGCAGCGGCCCGGCGTCCCGCACATACCTGCGCACCGCGGAATCGGTCCATTCCCCGTCCCCGTAGCCGTGGAAGCGCAGATGCAACTCCACCAGCCGTGAGACGTCCTTGACCATGTCGTTGGAGTACTTGAGCTCGGTCATCCGCTTCTTGGTCATCTTGGCTCCCACCACTTCGTGATGGTGGAACGAGACCCGGCCGTCCTTCTCGAAGCGCCGCGTCCTCGGCTTCCCGATGTCATGCAGCAGGGCAGCGAGGCGCAGCACGAGGTCCGGGCCGCCCTCCTCCAGATCGATGGCCTGCTCCAGGACCGTCAGGGAGTGCTCATAGACGTCCTTGTGCCGGTGATGCTCGTCACTTTCCAGACGCAGGGCCGGGAGCTCGGGCAGCACATGGTCGGCCAGACCCGTGTCCACGAGGAGCCCCAGCCCCTTGCGGGGGTGCCCGGAGAGCAGCAGCTTGTTGAGTTCCTCACGGACCCGCTCGGCCGAGACGATCTCGATACGTCCCGCCATATCCGTCATGGCCTTGACGACATCGGGAGCGACCTCGAAGTCCAGCTGCGCCGAGAAGCGTGCGGCGCGCAGCATGCGCAGCGGATCGTCGGAGAAGGAGGCCTCGGGCGTCCCGGGTGTCCGCAATACACGCTGAGCCAGGTCGTCGAGGCCGCCGTGCGGGTCGATGAACTCCTTCTGCGGCAGAGCGACCGCCATGGCGTTGACCGTGAAGTCACGGCGCACGAGGTCGTCCTCGATCGAGTCGCCGTAGGAGACCTCAGGCTTGCGCGAGGTCCTGTCGTACGCCTCCGAGCGGTAGGTCGTCACCTCGATCTGGTAGCCGTCCTTCTGCGAGCCGACGGTGCCGAACGCGATTCCGACCTCCCAGACCGAGTCGGCCCAGGGGCGCACGATCTTGAGTACGTCCTCCGGGCGGGCATCGGTCGTGAAGTCCAGGTCGTTTCCGAGCCTGCCGAGCAACGCATCGCGGACCGACCCGCCTACCAGGGCAAGGCCGAATCCGGCCTCCTGGAATCGGAGGGCCAGGTCATCGGCGACGGGGGACACCCGCAGCAGTTCACTGACTGCGCGGTGCTGCACCTGACTCAGTGCACGGGGGCTGTCTTCGTTGGCGTTCGGCACAACAGAAAAGGGTACGTGCACCGACCGGCCCGGGCGTCATCGTTTATCGCGGCCCTGCGAGACTCTCTCGATCATGTAAGTCCGGTGCCTGGCACTCAGGCCTCGGGCGCATCGTTACCATGCGGGGACGCAGAGACCGGCGAGGCCGGCACCAGCCGACGACGATGAGGGACGGGTACGCGTGGCCGAGGCGGCAGACTTTCAGGGGATGAATCCCTCCCCTGCCCGCCGGTGGCTCCGGCGTACGGCCTCCTTGATCGTCGGGGCACCGCTGATCGCCGGCCTTCTGGCCGGCCCAGCGGCGCCTTCCGCTCACGCCGAGGGGGCCACGAAGGCACCGACCGGATCGAGCACCGTCGATGTGTCCCTGGACACGCTCGCCCCCAGCGCACCGGTGGAGGGCGACACCCTCACCATCTCCGGCACGCTGACCAACAGGGGCAAGAAGACGGTCACGGACGGGGAGGTCGACCTGCGCGTCGGGCCGACGCTGTCCGGCAGGGGTGCGGTCGACGAGGCCGCCGAACGCACCGGGTACCTGCCCGGCAGTGACCCGGCCAAGGTCGGCGGCTCGTACACGCTGAAGGTCCCCAAGCTCGCCTCCGGCGTCAGTCAGGACTTCACCCTCGCCGTTCCGGTGGACAAGCTGGACCTGGGCGCCGAGGGCGTCTACCAGCTCGGGGTGTCCCTCACGGGCCGGACCACCGACTACGCCAACGGCCAGGTGCTCGGTATCCAGCGGACCTTCCTGCCGTGGCAGCCGGAGGACACCGAGAGCAGGACCAAGCTCACCTTCCTCTGGCCGCTGATCGCCTCGGCGCATGTCACCGCCGAGACCGGCTCCGACGAGCAGCAGACCCCCGTGTTCGCCGATGACGACCTGGCTCAGGAGCTCGCCCCCGGCGGTCGGCTGGAACAGCTGGTCTCCTTGGGCCGACAGCTCCCCGTCACCTGGGTGATCGACCCGGATCTGCTGGCCTCCGTCGATGCGATGGCCAAGAACTACCAGGTCAAGGTCGGCGACACCACGGTCGCCGGCACGAACCAGGCCATCGCCAAGAAGTGGCTCACGGCTCTGCAAGGGGCCGTGAAGGACGGCACGGTGGTGGCTCTGCCCTTCGCGGACCCCGACCTCGCGTCCATCGCCCACCGCGGGAAGAACGTCTCGGGTGCCCTCAGCCACCTCCAGACTGCGACCGAGGTCGCGGGCACGACGGTGGAGACCGTTCTTCATGTGAAGCCGGACACCGACTTCGCCTGGCCGGTCGACGGTGCGATCGACCCCTCGGTCGTCGACGTCGCCACCTCGGCCGGGGCTCACAAGGTGATCGCCCGCAGCGACAGCCTCGATGAGACCGGCGGGCTGCCCTACACACCGACTTCGGCGCGGCCGATCGGTGGCGGCACCACCGCCCTCGTCGCCGACTACCGACTCTCCACCGCGTTCACCGGCGACATGTCCAAGGCGGGCGCCTCCACCCTCGCCGTCCAGAAGTTCCTGGCCCAGACGCTGGCAGTGACGGAGCAGGCTCCCGACAAGGAGCGCAGCATCGTCGTCGCCCCGCAGCGGACTCCCACCGCCGCCCAGGCACAGAGCATGGCGCGCGCCCTGCAGGCCCTCACCGCCGAGCACTGGACCCAGGCCGCCGATCTGCCCGCGGCAGCCGATGAGAAGCCCGACGAACAAGCCACCACCAAAGTGCCCTCGGCCTCCCAGTACCCGAAGAAGCTACGACGCCAGGAGCTGCCCACCCAGGCGTTCCAGGACATCAGGACGACACAGGACTCGCTCAACAGCTTCCAGGTCATCCTCACGCAGCCCGACCGGGTGGTGACCCCCTTCGGGAACGCCGTCAACCGCGCCGTGTCGACGTCGTGGCGCGGCAGGCCTCTGGAGGCACAGCGCTACCGTGACGAAGTCCGCACCTATCTGCAGGGCCTCACCACCGAGGTCCAGCTGATCACCAAGTCGGATGTCACCCTGTCCGGGCGCAGCGCGACGATCCCCGTGACCGTGCAGAACAAGCTGGTCCAGGGGGTCGATCACCTCGTACTGCGTCTGACGTCGGGCAACTCCACCCGACTCAAGCTCAACGACGGCGGAGCAGTCGCCGAACAGCCCGTCGAGATCGCGGGCGGCCACAGCCAGTCCGTGAAATTCGACGCCTCGGCCAACGCCAACGGGCAGGCACAGGTCACAGCGCGGCTCTTCACCGCGGACGGTGTGCCCTACGGCGAACCGATGACCTTCACGGTGAAGGTCTCGGAAGTCACTCCGACAGTGCTCCTGGTGATCGCCGGCGGGCTGCTGCTCCTGGTCCTGGCGGGCATCAGGATGTACACCCACCGCAAGCGCACCGTCGCGGGCGGCGCGGTGGAGAACAACGGCGGTGAACCCGAGCAGCCGAGTGACCCGACGCCGGACACCGGTCCGGAAAGCGGCAACCCATCGGGCCCGGGTGAGAAAGTGGACCGTTGAGCGATGTCTGTCGGGGCCTGTCGGCCGGGGACAATGAGGTGGGGTTTCGATGAACGCGCCGTACGACGGTGACCGCGGGCAGGGCGCGGGCGGAGCTGGGTCTTCCAGCGGTCCGCCCGTGCCACCGGGCGCCGGCGAGAACGGGGAGGCCCCCGACCCCTACCTGCAGCACGCGTACGACCACGACCCGTACCGTGCCCAGGACCTCGCCGCGCAGGATCCGGTGGCCGAGGCGCTCTACGACCGCGCCTCACATCCGCCACCGCCCCCGGGCACCTATCAGGAGCCAGGGGCCCTCTACCAGCAGCCTCCGGCCGCCCAGTACGCCCCCGACCCCCGCATCTGGGCCCAGACGCCGCCTCCCGAGCCCGCAGGCCCTTCCCGGCACCTTCCGTACGGGGACAATGCCGCGACCACCCAGTACGTCGGGGTGGACGACCTGGTCACCCAGGCCGCCGACGACCGTGAGGAGCAGGACGCCTTCGCGCACCTCTTCCGCGACCAGGAGGGGTCGGGCCGGCCTCCCGGCCCCCCCGCCGAGCCCGATGCGGCTCCGGCACCCGTGCCTCCGAAGTCCGGCGGCCGGGGCGCGGGAATACTGAAGTCCAGTGCGCTGATGGCCGCCGGCACCCTGGTGTCCCGGCTCACCGGCTTCGTCCGCAGCCTCGTGATCACTGCGGCGCTGGGTGCGGCGCTGCTCGGCGACAGCTTCACCATCGCTTACACCCTGCCGACGATGATCTACATCCTGACCGTGGGCGGCGGACTCAACTCGGTCTTCGTCCCTCAGCTCGTGCGGTCCATGAAGGACGACGAGGACGGGGGCGAGGCGTACGCCAACCGGCTCCTGACGCTGGTCATGGTCGCCCTCGGCGCCATCGTCGCGATCGCTGTGTTCGCGGCGCCGCAACTGGTGCACCTCATGTCGCGCACGATCGCGAACGATCCGGCGGCGGACACCGTGGCCGTCACCTTCGCCCGCTACTGCCTGCCGACCATCTTCTTCATGGGCGTCCATGTGGTGATGGGGCAGATCCTCAACGCCCGCGGGAAGTTCGGCGCGATGATGTGGACCCCGGTCCTCAACAACATCGTCATGATCTTCACCTTCGGCCTGTTCATCTGGGTCTACGGCACCTCGGCCGAATCCCGGATGGGCGTGGAGACGATCCCGCCGGAGGGCGTGCGGCTCCTGGGCATCGGCACGCTGCTCGGCCTGGTGGTCCAGGCGCTGGCCATGATCCCGTACCTCCGCGAGGCCGGCTTCCGCTTCCGCCCGCGCTTCGACTGGCGGGGCCATGGGCTCGGTAAGACGATCAAGCTCGCCAAGTGGACGGTTCTGTTCGTCCTGGCCAACCAGGCAGGCGTCCTGGTCGTCACCCAGCTGGCGACATCGGCGGGCAAGCTGGCGGGCAAGGACGGCTCGGGCTTCCTCGCCTACTCCAACGCCCAGCTGATCTGGGGCATGCCGCAGGCCATCATCACCGTGTCGGTCATGGCGGCCCTGCTGCCCCGTATCTCCCGCGCCGCCCATGACAACGACCCCGGGGCCGTCCGCGACGACATCTCGCAGGGTCTGCGCAACTCGGCGGTGGCCATCGTGCCGGTCGCCTTCATCTTCCTGGCGCTCGGCCTGCCGATGTGCACCCTGCTCTACGCGTCGAGCGGCACCGAGGCCGCACGGTCGATGGGCTTCATCCTGATGGCGTTCGGCCTCGGCCTCATTCCGTACTCCGTGCAGTACGTCGTGCTCCGCGGCTTCTACGCGTACGAGGACACCCGCACCCCGTTCTACAACACGGTCATCGTCGCAGCGGTCAACGCTGCGGCCGCCGCCCTCTGCTACGTGATTCTTCCGGCCCAGTGGGCAGTCGTAGGAATGGCGGCCGCCTACGGACTGGCCTACGCGGTGGGCGTCGGTATCGCCTGGCGCCGTCTGAGCAACCGGCTCGGAGGCGACCTCGACGGCGCCCGTGTGGTGCGCACCTACGCCCGTCTCTGCCTGGCCGCGATCCCCGCGGCCGTGGTCGGCGGCGGGCTGGGCTTCGTTCTCCTCAAGGCCCTCGGCGACGGTGCCGGCGGGTCCGTGGTGGCACTGGTCTGTGGCAGCGTCGCCCTGCTGGGTGTCTTCTTCGTCGCTGCGAAGAAGATGCGTATCGAAGAGCTCAACGGCATGGTCGGCATGGTCCGTGGTCGCCTCGGACGCTGATACACGACCCGAGCCGCACAACCATCGCTGGACACCGCGTGTCGTGCATAGCGCCGGAGTGTGGGCACAATTGGCGTGACTGTGCAGAGCTGGCTGGCATCGCGCAACGGATGGGGAGGCAGGAACGACGGTGGCGGAACGTAGCACGGCTGCTGTCGACGTGGCCGACAACAGCGGCGACGAGCCGCTGACCGCCAAGGCGGACGCGGCCACGACCGACGGGACGGCAGAAACCCAGGACGCAGAGGCGGAGGGCGCGGGCCCTCAGGACGCGGAGAGCGAACGTGACGGCTCGGACGCCGTACCGGCGTCGCCCGACCTGCACAGCGGCCACAAGCTGGCCGGACGCTACCGCCTCGAGGAGTGCGTCACCCGACTGGACGGATTCAGCAGCTGGCGGGCTGTCGACGAGAAGCTGCGGCGCGCGGTAGGTGTTCACCTGCTGACCGCGGATCATCCGCGCGCCCGCTCGGTGCTGGCCGCGGCCCGTTCCTCCGCGCTGCTCGGTGACCCGCGCTTCGTCCAGGTCCTGGACGCCGTGGAGGAGGACGACGTCGTCTACGTCGTCCACGAATGGCTCCCCGACGCCACCGAGCTGACGGCTCTGCTGGCCGCCGGCCCCTTCGAAGCCCACGACGCCTACCAGCTCGTGAGCCAGATCTCCCAGGCCATGGCGGCCGCGCACCGTGAAGGACTGGCACATCTGTGCCTCACTCCCGGTGCCGTACTGCGCAGCTCCACCGGCCAGTACCGGATCCGCGGCCTGGCCGTGAATGCCGCACTGCGCGGCATCACCGCCGATCAGCCGCTCCGGACGGACACCGAGGCCATCGGCGCGCTCCTCTACGCGTCCCTGACCCGCCGCTGGCCCTACGAGAGCGACGCATACGGCCTCTCCGGGCTCCCCAAGGACCTGGGCCTGATCCCACCGGACCAGGTGCGGGCGGGCGTCCACCGGGGTCTGTCCGAACTCGCCATGCGCGCGCTCGCCAACGACGGCGCCACCGCGTCGCGCCAGGAACAGCCCTGCACCACCCCGGACGAGCTGGCGAAGGCTGTCGCGGCCATGCCGCGCATCCTCCCCCCGGAACCCACCTTCACCGCACCGCCCGAGTACCAGCGCACGACCTATCAGCAGGGCACCTACGGGCGCCCCTCGGTGAGGCCCAGCTCCGCCACCCAGCCGGTCATCACCGCTCCTCCGCCCCCGCTCCAGAGCCGTACGGGCAAGGTCCTCAAGTGGGCCGTGTCCGCGCTGCTCATCGCCGCTCTGGGCCTCGGCAGCTGGCAGCTGGCAGAGACCGTGCTCAACCGGGACAGTGACTCCGGGGAACCGGCCCCGACGCAGACCGCCGACGACGGAGGGGACGACAACAACGCCTCCGAGCCCAGCAAGCCCATCACGATCGTGAGAGCCAAGGACTATGACCCGCTCGGCGCGGACGGCTCCGAGAAGCCCGGCTCGATAAAGAACGTCTACGACGGGGACACCAGCTCCTACTGGAGCACGGACGGCTACTACAGCGCCGACTTCGGGCGGCTCAAGGAAGGCGTCGGAGTCGTTCTCGACCTCGGCAAGGTCCAGCAGGTGGGCAAGGTCAAGGTGTCCTTCCTCGGCGGCGACACCTCCGTCGAGCTGAGGACCACGCAAGCCTCGTCCATTCCCGCGATGCCGGACGGCTTCACCAAGGCCGCCAAGGGATCCGGAACGAAGGTCTCCCTCAAGCCCGACAAGCCGGTGCAGGCGCGGTACGTTCTGGTCTGGCTGACCAAACTGCCCATGAGTGAAGACGGCAACTACAGGGGCAAGGTCTCGGATATCAAGATCACGAGCTGACGGTGGCAGGCAGCTGACGGCACCAGGGGAGGGGGCTCACCGTTGAACGACGCCAGATTCGCCGGCATCAGCGATCACGATCTCCTGGCCCAGCACGTCGCAGGCGAACCTGACGCCTTCGGCGAGCTCGTACGACGGCACCGTGACCGCCTCTGGGCCGTGGCCCTTCGCACGCTGGGCGACCGCGAGGAGGCCGCCGACGCGGTGCAGGACGCGCTCGTCTCCGCCTTCCGCGCCGCCCACACCTTCCGTGGCCAGTCAGCTGTCACCACATGGCTGCACAGGATCACCGTCAATGCCTGCCTGGACCGTGCCCGTAAGACGGCCTCCCGGAAGACCGCTCCGGTCAATGACACCGAGCGGCTCGACCAGCTCATGGAGCCTCACGAATCGGCCGAGGCCCCCGCCGAACGGCAGGACCTGCACCGAGAGCTACTGGCCGCGCTGGCCACTCTGCCGGCTGAGCAGCGCGCCGCCCTCGTCCTCGTGGACATGCAGGCGTACCCCGTCGCGGAAGCTGCCCGCATCCTCGACGTGCCGACCGGCACCGTGAAGAGCCGCTGTGCCCGAGGCCGGGCCAGACTGCTCCCCCTGCTGGCCCATCTGCGTATCAACAGAGAGGACGGCAAGGACGTCCCCATGGAAAGGAACCGGAGGCAGGGGCCATCCGTCCCACCTGCGTCAGGGCCAAGAGACGCAGGCGACAGCGACCCTGCCGGCGTGAAGGGTGGAGGTGGGCTCGCATGACATACACAGCCGACGCGGCTCAGCACCCGGACGTCGCGGAGATCTCCGACCTGGCGGAGGGCCTCCTACCACCGTCTCGCGAGGCGGAACTCCGCCACCACATCGACGCGTGCGAAGAGTGCGCAGACGTCCACTCCTCGCTGGAAGAGATCCGCTCCCTGCTGGGGGCTGCACTGCCCCTCCAGGAGCGCATGCCCGACGACATTGCTGACCGGGTCGACGCCGCACTCGCATCGGAAGCTGCGGCCTCCTCCCCGGCACCCGCCGGAGCCCTCGTTGTTTCACGTGAAACAACGACCGAGAGCATGGTCACCTCCGGGCCACCGGCGGGTCATCCTCGTGGCGCCACCGGCCCCGGCCGGAGCCGGACCCGCCGCCGACGCCGCACAGTCATCTTCGGCACGGCCTTCGGTGCTGCGGCTGTCGGCATGAGCGTCTTCCTGCTCCAGGTCTCCCAGGATTCGGCCGTCGGGAAGGCCGACCATGGAGTCAGCGCCGCGGAACAGAGCCCGGGGGACTTCTCGCAGGGCACTCTGGAGGGCCGCGTCCATACGCTGCTCAGCGCGACGCGTGATTCCGAGGCTCAGGAATCCGACCCGGGCAAGCCGTCTCTGGGCACCAAGTCGTCGCCGGGGGACACATCCCCCGATGCTTCGCCACCCCGTAGTCCCCTGCTCGCGCCGATCGTGGATGTTCCGCCCTGCGTGCAGCAGGGCACGGGCCGGGACGCGCCTGCGCTGGCCATCGAAGAAGGAAGCTACGAAGGGACGGCCGCCTTCCTTGTCGTGCTGCCCCATGCAACCGACTCGACGCGCGTCCAGGCCTATGTCGTCGACTCAGCCTGCGTGAATTCCACCCCCACGACCAAGGGGCAGCTACTGCTCACGCACTCCTACGCACGCCCCTGAGCGCCCTGCCGGGAGCCGGGCCGGTATTCAGGGAATGCATGGCCCGTAGGATCCGTTGGGTGGGGTGAGAGTCGTGGAACCGACCCCAGTAGGCAGTAGGCAGTCTGTAGAGACGAGGAAGAACCCGTGAGCGACGTCCGTAATGTGATCATCATCGGCTCCGGGCCGGCTGGTTACACCGCCGCCCTGTACACCGCTCGCGCATCGCTGAAGCCTCTGGTGTTCGAGGGCGCTGTCACCGCCGGCGGCGCACTGATGAACACCACCGACGTGGAGAACTTCCCGGGCTTCCAGGACGGAATCATGGGCCCTGAGCTCATGGACAACATGCGCGCCCAGGCTGAGCGGTTCGGCGCCGAGCTCCTCCCCGACGATGTCATCTCCGTCGACCTCTCGGGAGACGTCAAGACCGTCACGGACACCGCAGGCACAGTGCACCGCGCCAAGGCCATCATCGTCACCACGGGATCCCAGCACCGCAAGCTCGGCCTGCCCAACGAGGACGCGCTCTCCGGACGCGGTGTCTCCTGGTGTGCGACCTGCGACGGCTTCTTCTTCAAGGACCAGGACATCGCCGTGGTCGGTGGCGGCGACACCGCCATGGAGGAGGCGACCTTCCTCTCCCGGTTCGCCAAGTCCGTCACGATCGTGCACCGCCGCGACTCCCTGCGAGCCTCCAAGGCCATGCAGGAGCGCGCGTTCGCCGACCCGAAGATCAAGTTTGCGTGGGACAGCGAGGTCGCCACGGTCCATGGGGACCAGAAGCTCTCCAGCCTCACCCTGCGCAACACCAAGACCGGCGAGACCTCCGAGCTTCCGGTGACGGGCCTGTTCATCGCTGTCGGCCACGACCCTCGCACGGAGCTCTTCAAGGGCCAGCTCGACCTGGACGACGAGGGCTACCTCAAGGTCGAGGCCCCCTCGACGCGCACCAACCTGGAGGGTGTCTTCGGCGCCGGCGACGTCGTCGACCACACCTACCGCCAGGCCATCACAGCCGCCGGTACCGGCTGCTCCGCAGCTCTCGACGCAGAGCGCTTCCTGGCCGCGCTCTCCGACCAGCAGCTCGCCGAGCCGGAGAAGACCCCGGCAGTCTGATCGTCTCCCCCGAACCCACACCCCCGCGAAGCTAAGGAGGTCGCCGTGGCCGGCGCCCTGAAGAACGTAACCGACGACTCCTTCGATGAGGACGTCCTGAAGAACGACAAGCCCGTGCTGGTGGACTTCTGGGCCGCCTGGTGCGGCCCGTGCCGCCAGATCGCGCCTTCGCTGGAGGCCATCGCGGCTGAGCACGGCGACCAGATCGAGATCGTCAAGCTCAACATCGACGAGAACCCGGCCACCGCGGCAAAGTACGGCGTGATGTCCATCCCCACGCTGAACGTGTACCAGGGTGGCGAGGTCGCCAAGACCATCGTCGGTGCCAAGCCGAAGGCCGCGATTCTCCGCGACCTCGAGGGCTTCATCGCCGAGAAGTAGTACCCGCTGTTTCACGTGAAACGGGCTCACCCCGCAGGGTGAGCCCGTTTTGCATGTTCCTCAGCCGTCCATCACGGGAGTCCGCGGGAGTCAGAGGGGCCGTAGCACCGGTTCCTTCTGTACGGCACCCAGCAGCCTGTCCAATGCCAGCTCGACGTCTTCCTTCCAGGAGAGCGTCGTACGCAGCTCAAGCCTCAGCCGCGGATGCACAGGGTGAGGGCGTACCGTCTTGAAGCCGACCGCGAGCAGGTGATCTGCGGGCAACACACAGGCGGGCTCCTTCCAGCGCGCATCACCGAAGACCTCGATCGCCTTGAAGCCTCGCCGCAGCAAGTCCTTGGCAACGGTCTGCACGATCACGCGCCCCAGCCCTTGTCCCTGGAAACCCGGCACGATCAACGCGGTCATCAGCTGGACGGCATCAGGGGACACGGGGCTGGTGGGAAACGCCGTGGAACGGGGGACGTAAGCAGGCGGTGCATAGAGAACGAAGCCGACCGCGACATCGTCCACATAGACGACCCGCCCGCAGGAGCCCCACTCCAGCAGCACAGCGGAGATCCAGGCTTCCTTCTCGTGTTCAGGTCTGCCCGCCTTTACCGCAGCTTCTCCACTGACCGGATCAAGCTCCCAGAAGACACATGAGCGGCAGCGCCTGGGGAGATCCGGAAGGTTGTCCAGTGTGAGCGGTACGAGTCGTCGCCCCATGTAGGCGGTTCCCCACTTCCTTCGCCCCCCGCATCACGTGCGGCTGCAAGCGCACTCCGTTCTCGGAACAGACTGCCGACGAACCCCCCGACAGCGCCAAGCCCCAAACCGACTGTCACCAGGTGGCTGCGATTCACTGATCGCACGGCCCCCGCCTCCTCTGAGGTGGATCACGGTGGTGGATACGCCCTACCAGAACGCATCGTAACCACCCAGAGGTGATGGGGACACCGAGAGACGGCAAAGGGCGGGCCGGGTTCCGGGAAGTTCCCGGACCCGGCCCGCCCTCAGGGCCGCGTGCGGATCAGGCCTCGTCCGCCTCGGCCTGCTCTTCCTCGATGCTCTGCTCCAGCACGCGTCCCTCGCCGGGAGCGAGGCTGCCAAGAATGCGGTCCAGATCCTCCATCGAGGCGAACTCGACGACGATCTTCCCCTTCTTCTGCCCGAGATCGACCTTCACCCGGGTCTCGAACCGGTCCGAGAGACGAGAAGCCAGATCCGTCAGCGCCGGTGCGACCCGGCCGCCGGCCCTGGGACCCCTTGGCTTCGCGGAACTCGTAGGCTCGGATCCGAGGAGGTTCACGATCTCCTCCACCGCACGCACCGACAGCCCTTCGGCCACGATGCGGTGCGCCAGCCGGTCCTGCTCCTCCGAGTCGTCCACCGACAGCAGGGCCCTCGCATGCCCTGCTGAGAGAACCCCTGCGGCGACCCTGCGCTGCACCGGCGGGGAGAGCCGCAGCAGACGGAGCGTGTTCGACACCTGCGGACGTGACCGGCCGATCCGGTCCGCCAGCTGGTCATGCGTGCACTTGAAGTCCTTCAGCAGCTGGTCGTACGCCGCCGCCTCTTCCAAAGGGTTCAGCTGAGCCCGGTGCAGGTTCTCCAGGAGTGCGTCCAGAAGCAGCTTCTCGTCGTCCGTCGCGCGGACGATGGCCGGGATGCGTTCCAGCCCGGCTTCGCCACAGGCCCGCCAACGCCGCTCGCCCATGATGAGCTCGTAGCGGTCCTCGTCGACCTTGCGCACGACGACGGGCTGGAGAAGGCCGACCTCCTTGATGGAGGTGACCAGCTCGGCCAAAGCGTCCTCGTCGAAGACCTCACGCGGCTGCCTGGGGTTGGGTGTGATCGAAGGAAGGGGAAGCTCGGCGAAGTAGGCCCCGGCGGAGTCGCTCTGCCCGGTGGCGGGCTCCGGCTCGCCGACCGGAGAACTCGGCTCCGGGACGAGAGGTCCGGAGGGGAGTGCGGCCAGTTTCGCGGCGGCCACTCCGCGCTCGGCGGTCATCACGGGGGACGAGCCCCCCGCATTCGTACCGGCCCCGGGGCTCGCGCCCGACTTCTCCTGAGGAGCTGCGGGGATCAGTGCACCGAGCCCACGCCCCAGCCCTCTACGACGCTCGCTCACTGCATGCCCTCCGAATGGCTCTGCTGACTGTTCTGGACGCCCGTGTGGGCGGGTTCGCCCGTGGGTGCGTGCTGGGCCTCGTAATGCACCCCGACGCCTCTCAACGCGATCTCACGAGCCGCCTCGAGGTACGACAGGGACCCGCTGGAGCCCGGATCGTACGTCAGCACGGTCTGCCCGTAGCTGGGCGCCTCCGAGATACGCACGGAACGCGGGATGCTGGTCCGCAGCACCTCCTTGCCGAAGTGGCTGCGCACCTCCTCCGCGACCTGCGAGGCAAGCCTGGTCCTGCCGTCGTACATGGTGAGCAGGATCGTCGATACATGGAGATCGGGGTTCAGATGCCCCCGCACCAGATCGACGTTACGCAGCAGCTGCCCGAGACCCTCCAGTGCGTAGTACTCACACTGGATCGGGATGAGCACCTCGGCTCCTGCCACGAGCGCGTTGACCGTCAGCAGGCCGAGCGAGGGCGGGCAGTCGATGAGGATGTAGTCCAGCGGCTGGTCATAGGCCTGGATCGCCCGCTGGAGCCGGCTCTCCCGCGCCACCAGCGATACCAGCTCGATCTCCGCGCCCGCGAGATCAATGGTCGCCGGTGCACAGAAGAGCCCTTCGACGTCCGGGACCGGCTGGACCACTTCGGAGAGCGGCATGCTCTCCACCAGTACGTCGTAGATGGAGGGGACTTCCGCGTGATGGTCGATTCCCAGAGCCGTGGAGGCATTCCCCTGCGGATCGAGGTCCACCACCAGGACGCGTGCACCATGCAGCGCGAGCGAAGCAGCAAGATTGACCGTCGAGGTCGTCTTACCCACACCGCCCTTCTGGTTGGCCACGACCATGACGCGTGTCCGGTCCGGCCGTGGCAGCCCCTCGCCGGCGCGGCCGAGGGCCTCGACCGCCAGCTGAGCCGCACGACCAATAGGTGTGTCGTCCATCGGCGGTGGTGTTTCACGTGAAACACCGTCCCCCAGGGACTCGGTACGGGGACCGGGGACCGGATCGGTCATCGGTCCCGCGATGTCGGCGTCGGACCGCAAGGATTCACTCTCCTCGACTTCAGGCTCGCAATGAACAGAGCCTGCCATGCTTTCGGGGTCGTGAACCAGCGAGGCCGACTCTTCTGTGGATGAATCCGGTTTTGTGGACAACTCGGGGGCCCGTACGGGCTTACGGTCGCGCGGTGCGGCAGCCGCACGACCGCGACCGATGATTCCCTGCAGGAGAGAGCGACGTTTCACGTGAAACACGATGCCTCCGCAGTACAGCGGCGGGCTCCCGACACTCCGCAGGCGGCGCATATCGCTGCTTGCATGGAGCATCATGGCAAAAGAGCTTTAACTGCACTAACAGGGATATAGGGAACTCGCCGAGCTAGCGCTCATCGACGTCGCCGCGTTCGACTCACCCGTGCGGCCTTGGCCCGCTTTGCGGCGAACCTCACACCGCCCGGACTTTCCCCGACCACCACACGCACCACCGTGGCCGCCGGATCGACCAGCCCCTCACCGACATGCAGCACCTCGGTCTCCACCACTCCGAGCTTGCTCAGCGCGGCCCGAGCACCTTGGATCTCCTCCGCGGCCGTGCCTCCCTTGAGCGCCAGCATCTCCCCATACGGGCGGAGGAGGGGCACACCCCATCCGGCGAGCCGGTCGAGCGGGGCAACCGCCCTGGCGGTCACCACATGAACGGGCTGGAGCGTTCCGAGCACCTCTTCGGCCCGACCGCGGACCACCGTCACATGGTCCAGCCCCAGAAGCTCGACAACCTCCTGAAGGAAGTTCGTACGCCGCAGGAGCGGTTCCAGGAGCGTGATCTTCAGGTCGGGGCGTACCAGGGCCAGCGGGATCCCCGGGAGTCCCGCCCCCGAACCCACATCGCACACCGTGACGCCCTGGGGAACCACCTCGGAGAGCACCGCACAGTTCAGCAGGTGGCGCTCCCAGAGACGCGGCACCTCACGCGGACCGATCAGCCCTCGCTTGACGCCCGCGTCCGCGAGCAGCTCCGCGTACCTGACAGCCTCTGGGAAGAACTCACCGAATACCGCCTGCGCCTCCTGGGGCGCCTGAGGGAGCTCTGCTTCCTCCGTCACGGGGACCGTCCTTCCGTACCGCACTAGCACGCTGACTATCAGGCTGACAAAGATCGGCCCCGCCTGTGAACAGGCGGGGCCGACAGTACAAGGGTCCGGTCAGGCCGGGAGGACGACGACGAAGCGCTGAGGCTCCTCGCCCTCGGACGCGCTGCGCAGACCCGCTGCCGCGACCGCGTCGTGCACGACCTTGCGCTCGAACGGCGTCATCGGCTCCAGCTTCACGGGCTCGCCGGAGCTCTTGACCTCATCCGCGGCCTTGCCGCCCAGCGCGGCGAGAACCTCACGCTTCTTGGCGCGGAAGCCGGCGATGTCCAGCATCAGGCGGCTGCGGTCACCGGTCTCACGGTGAACAGCCAGGCGCGTCAGCTCCTGGAGCGCCTCAAGCACCTCACCATCGCGGCCCACGAGCTTCTGCAGGTCACGAGCCGATTCGCTGAGGATCGAGACCGCGGCCCGGTCCGCCTCCACATCCATGTCGATGTCGCCGTCGAGGTCGGCGATGTCGAGCAGGCCTTCGAGGTAGTCAGCCGCGATCTCACCCTCCTGTTCGAGGCGGGTCAGAGTGTCGCTGCCCTCAGCGGCCGTGGTGGTGGTGCCTTCCGTCACGGATGGACTCCTTCTTACTTCTTGGACGGGTGCTTGGGCCGCTGCTGGCCGCCCTTGCGCTGTCCTGACTTGGCTTGGCGTGAGGAGCCGGACGCGGCGGACTTGCCCGCCGGCTTCGGCTTGTCGTCCTGCTTCGGCTTGTCGTCCGGGGATGCGTCCTGCTTGTCCAGAGAGGTCTTGGACTCCGACGTCTTGGACTCCGAGCCGGAGTCGGTGGCGTCGGAGCTCTTCGCCGTGCCCGACGGGGCCGCGGTGTGACGCTTCGCCTTGGTCTGACGCTTGGGCTGCTGCCGCTTGGCCGCAGCACCACCCTCGGCCTCGAGAACGGCGGCCTCGCTCTTCTCCACCGAGCCGTCCTCCTGGGCGGCGAGACCCAGCTTGCCCAGACCGGTGATGAACTTGCGCTCGATGTCGTTACGGTCGGGCCCCTTGGCGACGAGCCGCTTGACGGTGTTGCGCCGCGTCCTGCCACGCACCTCGCCATGAGCGGTCACGCTCTTCAGCAGGCGGTTCAGGTACTGGTCCTGCGCCTTGCTGCCCGGGGTGGGGTTCTGGTTGATCACATACATCTGCTGACCCATGGTCCAGACGTTCGTGGTCAGCCAGTAGACGAGAACACCGACGGGGAAGTTGATGCCCATGACGGCGAAGATCAGCGGGAAGACGTACATGAGCATCTTCTGCTGCTGCATGTACGGGGTCTTGACCGTCAGGTCGACGTTCTTCGTCATCAGCTGGCGCTGCGTGAAGAACTGCGACGCGGACATCATCACGATCATGATCGCGGTCACGACACGGACGTCGGTCAGGGAGGCGCCGAGCGCCTGCACCTTGTCCTCGCTGTCCATGAACTTCGCGGCCAGCGGGGCGCCGAAGATGTGTGCCTGCCGGGCACTGTCCAGCAGCGGCTGGTCGATGACACCGATCGTCTTGCCCGAGGCGATGGCCGAGAGCACGTGGTACAGGGCGAAGAAGAACGGGGACTGCGCCAGGATGGGAAGGCACGAGGAAAGCGGGTTGGTACCCGTCTCCTTGTACAGCTTCATCATCTCTTCGGACTGACGCTGCTTGTCGCTCTTGTAGCGCTCCTGGATCGCCTTCATCTTCGGCTGCAGGACCTGCATGTTCCGGGTCGACTTGATCTGCTTGACGAAAAGCGGGATCAGGCAGATCCGGATCAGGACCACCAGGGACACGATGGACAGGCCCCAGGCCAGCCCCGTGTCATCGCCGAAGAGCGCTCCGTACAGCTTGTGGAACTGGACGATGACCCACGAAACAGGTGTGGTGATAAAGCTGAACAGACTGGCAATCGTGTCCACTAATCAGGCTCCTTGAGCTTTGGGCGAGGTCTCTGTGGCCGGGCTCAGAGGTTCGGAGACCGACCCCCCGGTAGGCACATCGGCGGCGGAGTCCCCGCCCTTGCCGCCACGCACCCAGCTGCGCAGCATTTCGTGCCAACGCGGACGTTTGCGTGGCGGTACGTAGTCCACGCCGCCGGGTGACCACGGATTGCACCGCAGGATGCGCCATGCGGTCAGCGCTGTTCCCTTGATCGCACCGTGCCGGTCGATCGCCGTATATCCATAGTGGGAACACGACGGGTAGTAACGGCAGACGGGCCCGAGAAGCGGGCTGATCGTCCACTGGTACAGCTTGATGAGAGCCAGCAGCGGGTACTTCATCGCGCGCCCCCTCCCAGTAGCCGCTGAAGGGCGGCGTCCAGGTCTCGGGCCAGCTGTGCATGGTCGGCGTCGCCCGATCCGGGCAATGCTCGTACGACAACAAGGCTACCGGGGGGCAGCTGAGCAAGCCGATCGCGGACCAGATGGCGAAGCTTCCGCTTCACCGCGGTGCGAACGACTGCTCCACCCACTGCTTTGCTGACAACGAAACCCGCACGCGGCGGGGGAGCACTCTCCCCTGTCACGTGCGGGTCCGTAGCACCGCTGCGTAGATGTACGACGAGTAGCGGGCGTCCGGCCCGACGTCCCCGGCGTACAGCGACCGCGAAGTCCTCGCGCCGCCTCAGCCGATTCTCGGTAGGCAGCACGTCATGACCTGGCCGCGATCAGGCGGACAGGTTGGCGCGACCCTTGCCGCGACGGTTCGCGAGAATCGCGCGGCCGGCACGGGTACGCATACGCAGTCGGAAGCCATGGGTCTTGGCGCGACGACGATTGTTCGGCTGGAAGGTGCGCTTGCTCACTCGGGGGCTCCAGAAATGATTCGTGTGTTGGCGGGACATCGCCTGGCTGTCACCGTGCGCCCACGAGGAACTCGCGTAAACGCCCTAGTGCACCGCTTCACAATCACAGATCGTGATGTTTGCCCATCGGAGGCAGGCGGCAGCAGCCATCGACAACTCGACCTGGTCACGGTACGCGCGGCTACGCCATCCGGTCAAACCAGCTTCGCACGACCCCCTGCTGTACACAGCCTGTGGACAACAACTTGAACCGCGCGGGTCGGCCTGACTACCGTGGCTGAACCCCGTTTCCTTTCCTTCCTGCCTGCCGGGCCTCACCCGTCCCGACCCATCCCGTCCCGAGAAGTACACATTCGTGGGACATGCGAGAGAGCGTGCCTTGTGGCTGACGTACCTGCCGATCTTGCCGCAGTGTGGCCGCGAGTGCTGGAACAACTCCTCGGGGAGGGCCAGCAGGGCATCGAGCCGAAGGACAAGCAGTGGATCGAGCGCTGCCAGCCCCTGGCACTCGTCGCCGACACCGCGCTCCTGGCCGTGCCCAACGAGTGGGGCAAGCGCGTCCTGGAGGGCCGGCTCGCGCCGCTGATCAGCGAGACGCTCACCCGTGAGTGCGGACGGCCGATCCGGATCGCGATCACCGTCGACGATTCCGCGGGTGAGCCCCCGGCTCCGCCCGCGCCCCCGATGCACCAGCCCCACCAGGGACAGCAGTCCCACCGCTACCAGGGGCCGCAGCACGACGAGCCCCCGCGTAACGACGGGTACGACAACTACGGCCCCCGGCCGTCCGACGACGGCATGCCGACGGCCCGCCCCGCCTACCCGGACTACCAGCAGCACCGCCCCGAGCCCGGAGCCTGGCCCCGCACCCAGGAGGACCTCTCCTGGCAGCCCAGGCACGGCGGCTACCAGGACCGCGATCCGTACGCGAGCCCCCGCCCGCAGCAGCCGCAGCACGACTACCGTCCGCAGCCGCCCGAGCACCAGGGTTACGAGCAGCAGCGCGACAGCCGCGACCGCCACGACCCGCAGGATCAGCAGCCCCAGCACCGCCAGAACGGTCCGGGGACCGGCAGGACGAGCGGCGGCCCCATGGGCACGCATTCCGCGCCGCCGCCCGGGACCGGGGAGCCGCACGCCCGGCTGAATCCGAAGTACCTCTTCGACACCTTCGTCATCGGTGCGTCCAACCGCTTCGCACACGCTGCGGCGGTCGCCGTCGCCGAGGCCCCCGCGAAGGCGTACAACCCCCTCTTCATCTATGGGGAGTCGGGGCTCGGCAAGACCCACCTGCTGCACGCCATCGGGCATTACGCGCGAAGCCTCTACCCGGGCACCCGGGTGCGGTACGTGAGCTCGGAGGAGTTCACCAACGAGTTCATCAACTCGATCCGCGACGGCAAGGGCGACACCTTCCGCAAGCGCTACCGCGACGTGGACATCCTCCTGGTCGACGACATCCAGTTCCTGGCGAGCAAGGAGTCGACGCAGGAGGAGTTCTTCCACACCTTCAACACGCTCCACAACGCCAACAAGCAGATCGTGCTTTCCTCCGACCGGCCGCCCAAGCAGCTGGTGACCCTCGAGGACCGGCTGCGCAACCGGTTCGAGTGGGGCCTCACCACGGATGTGCAGCCTCCGGAGCTGGAGACGCGTATCGCGATCCTCCGTAAGAAGGCCGTGCAGGAGCAGCTCAACGCCCCGCCCGAGGTACTCGAGTTCATCGCCTCCCGGATCTCGCGCAACATCCGCGAGCTGGAGGGCGCTCTCATCCGTGTGACCGCCTTCGCGAGCCTGAACCGGCAGCCGGTCGATCTCGGCCTGACCGAGATCGTGCTCAAGGATCTGATCCCGGGCGGCGAGGACTCGGCTCCCGAGATCACCGCGCCGGCCATCATGGCGGCGACCGCTGACTACTTCGGGCTGACGGTGGAGGATCTCTGCGGATCCTCGCGCAGCCGCGTCCTGGTGACGGCGCGCCAGATCGCCATGTACCTCTGCCGCGAGCTGACCGATCTCTCCCTGCCCAAGATCGGCGCTCAGTTCGGCGGTCGCGACCACACCACGGTGATGCACGCCGACCGGAAGATCCGGGCCCTGATGGCGGAGCGCCGCTCCATCTACAACCAGGTCACCGAGCTCACCAACCGCATCAAGAACGGCTGACCCACCGGCAGGCAGCCACCTTCGCCCGCCGTTCGGTGCAGCGCCCGAGGGCGCCTCCTGAGGACGTACGTCGTCCTCGGGAGGCGCCCTTTCGTCGTCCTGATCCGGCGGGCTCCCTGCGGAGTGTTCGAATACTGGCCCTGAACAGGCCCTTCTCCACAGAAAAACGGGAAATCTGGCGTCCACAGCCTGGGGACTGCGAAGTTGTCCAGATTGCGTCCACAGGGCCGGCTGCCGATACTCCATCAGGCCAGGTCACATGCCTGGGGATTTGTGGTCAACGATGATCCACAGCCTGTGGACAGATTTTTCGTCCACAGGGCCTCGATGACGTTGTCCACCGGCAGCCCACAGGCTCGGCCCTGTTGTCCCCAGCTTCTCCACAGCCCTGTCCACTGTTCGGCAACGCGACACCCGCTTTCACTGTCGAGAGTGAAAGGCGTCACACCAGGTCCCTTGGTTGGGCTGTGGGGAACGTGGGTAAAGCTGGGGACAGGCCTGGGGAGAAGTCACCCCGCCCTGTGCATCGGGTGTGCAGAACTTTCGCGTGTCCACAGAAACGCAGAGTTGTCCACCGGTGCCACCCACAGGGTCGGTGGACAAAAAACAGCTTCTGACCTGCGAAAACGACGTTATCCACGGTTTCCACAGGGCCTACTACTACTACCACTCAGAGTTAGCCAGGAATCAGCTTCGAAGTGGGGCCTGTGCACAACTCGAGCGGCGAGCTCGGCGAACCTCTTGGCGCGACTTGACCCCGAGCAGCAACGAGTGTCGGCGCCGTACGTCAGACTGGACCCCGGTGGTCTCCCCAGCCCCTCGGCGGGGAGCCCCGGTCAGACGACGAAGGCCAGCAGGGCGAGCGAGCAACAGCAGGAGGCGGTTCCGGTGAAGATCCGGGTGGAGCGCGATGTACTCGCGGAGGCGGTGGCCTGGGTGGCCCGCAGCCTCCCGGCCCGTCCGCCGGCGCCCGTTCTTGCGGGCCTTCTGCTGAAGGCTGAGGACGGGGCCCTCAGTTTCTCCAGCTTCGACTACGAGGTCTCGGCCAAGGTCTCGGTGGACGCGGAGATCGAGGAGGACGGCACGGTGCTCGTCTCCGGCCGGCTGCTCGCCGACATCTGCCGCGCCCTGCCGAACCGGCCGGTGGAGATCTCCACAGACGGTGTACGGGCCACCGTGGTCTGCGGCTCCTCGCGGTTCACACTCCACACACTGCCTGTGGAGGAGTACCCGGCACTGCCGCAGATGCCGACCGCCACGGGCACCGTCCCCGGCGAGGTCTTCGCCTCCGCGGCGGCCCAGGTCGCCATCGCGGCCGGGCGTGACGACACGCTGCCCGTCCTGACCGGCGTCCGGATCGAGATCGAGGGCGACACCGTCACCCTCGCGTCGACCGACCGCTACCGCTTCGCGGTCCGCGAGTTCCTGTGGAAGCCGGAGAACCCCGAGGCCTCGGCGGTGGCCCTGGTGCCCGCCAAGACGCTCCTGGACACCGCCAAGGCGCTGACCAGCGGTGACACGGTGACGCTCGCGCTGTCCGGCTCGGGCGCCGGCGAAGGGCTCATCGGATTCGAGGGTGCGGGCCGCCGTACGACCACGCGACTCCTGGAGGGCGACCTCCCGAAGTACCGGACGCTCTTCCCCACCGAGTTCAACTCGGTCGCGGTCATCGAGACCGCCCCGTTCGTCGAGGCCGTCAAGCGTGTGGCTCTCGTGGCCGAGCGCAACACCCCGGTGCGGCTGAGCTTCGAGCAGGGTGTGCTCATCCTCGAAGCCGGTTCCAGTGACGACGCACAGGCTGTGGAGCGTGTCGACGCCGTGCTGGAGGGCGAGGACATCTCGATCGCCTTCAACCCGACCTTCCTGCTGGACGGGCTCAGCGCGATCGACTCCCCGGTCGCGCAGCTCTCCTTCACGACGTCGACCAAGCCCGCCCTCCTCAGTGGCCGGCCGGCCGTCGACGCCGAGGCGGACGACGCGTACAAGTACCTGATCATGCCGGTCCGGCTCTCCGGCTGACCCGGCGGTCGTTCCCTGTCACGGCAGTTCTCGGCGGGCAGCTCAGTGCAGAGCGGGCCCTCCGCGCTGCACCCCGCCGTGCCGTCCCGGCCGGGCGTAGGCTCGGTCCCGGGTACGAATCGGCACAACGCAAAAGGAATCTCTGATGGAGCTCGGTCTCGTCGGCCTCGGCAAAATGGGCGGCAACATGCGCGAGCGCATCCGCCGCGCAGGCCACACGGTCATCGGTTATGACCGCAACCCGGACGTCGCCGATGTCCACAGTCTCGAAGAGCTTGTGGGCAAGCTCAAGGGTCCGCGCGTCGTATGGGTGATGGTCCCGGCCGGTGCCGCGACCCAGTCCACCGTCGACGAGCTGGCCGAGCTGCTCTCCCCCGGTGACGTGGTCGTCGACGGCGGGAACTCCCGCTGGACGGACGACGAGAAGCACGCGGTCGAGCTGGGCATCAAGGGCATCGGCTTCGTCGACTGTGGTGTCTCCGGCGGCGTCTGGGGCCTGGAGAACGGCTACGCCCTGATGTACGGCGGCGAGACCTCGAACGTCGAGAAGGTCCAGCCGGTCTTCGACGCCCTCAAGCCCGAGGGTGACTTCGGTTCCGTCCACGCGGGCAAGGTCGGCGCCGGCCACTTCGCCAAGATGGTCCACAACGGCATCGAGTACGCCATGATGCAGGCCTACGCCGAGGGCTGGGAGCTCCTGGAGAAGGTCGACTCCGTCACCGATGTGCGCGAGGTCTTCCGCTCCTGGCAGGAGGGCACGGTCATCCGTTCCTGGCTGCTCGACCTGGCGGTCAACGCCCTGGACGACGACGAGCACCTCGACCAGCTCCGTGGCTTCGCCGCGGACTCCGGTGAGGGCCGGTGGACGGTCGAGGCCGCCATCGACAACGCGGTGCCGTTGCCCGCGATCACCGCGTCCCTGTTCGCGCGCTTCGCCTCGCGCCAGGACGACTCGCCGCAGATGAAGATGATCGCCGCGCTGCGCAACCAGTTCGGCGGCCACGCGGTCGAGAACAAGAAGTAAGGCGAGAAGCAGGACAAGAAGCAGCGCGAAACAGAACACGCAGTCGGAAGGGTCGGCGACCATGCACGTCACGCATCTCTCGCTGGCCGACTTCCGCTCGTACGCCCGGGTCGAGGTTCCTCTCGACCCGGGCGTCACGGCGTTCGTGGGGCCCAACGGGCAGGGCAAGACCAATCTGGTGGAGGCCGTCGGCTATCTCGCGACCCTCGGCAGCCATCGGGTGTCCTCCGACGCCCCCCTGGTGCGCATGGGCGCGGAGCGCGCCGTCGTACGGGCCGCGGTCACCCAGGGCGAGCGCTCGCAGCTGATCGAGCTCGAGCTCAATCCGGGCCGCGCCAACCGGGCCCGTATCAACAGGTCGTCCCAGGTCAGGCCGCGCGATGTCCTGGGGATAGTGCGGACGGTGCTCTTCGCCCCCGAGGACCTGGCCCTGGTGAAGGGCGACCCGGGCGAGCGCCGGCGCTTCCTGGACGAGCTGGTCACGGCGCGGTCCCCCCGCATGGCCGGGGTCCGCTCCGACTACGACCGGGTGCTGAAGCAGCGCAACACCTTGCTGAAGTCCGCCGCCATGGCCCGCAGACACGGCGGCCGGTCGATGGACCTGTCCACGCTCGACGTGTGGGACCAGCACCTGGGCCGGGTGGGGGCGGAGCTGCTGGCGCAGCGTCTTGACCTGGTCGCGACCCTGTCGCCGTTGGCGGACAAGGCGTACGCGGACGTGGCCCCCGGCGGCGGACCCGTCACGCTCGAGTACCGCAGCTCGGCCGGTGCCGATGTGGGACCCGCGCGCACCCGCGAGGAGCTGTACGAGCAGGTGATGGCGGCCCTGGTAGCGGCGCGCAAGCAGGAGATCGAGCGCGGGGTGACCCTGGTCGGTCCGCACCGCGACGACCTGGTGCTCGGCCTGCGGGGGATGCCGGCCAAGGGGTACGCGAGCCACGGCGAGTCCTGGTCGTACGCCCTGGCGCTGCGGCTCGCCTCGTACGAGCTGCTCCGCACCGAGGGCAACGAGCCGGTGCTGGTGCTCGACGACGTGTTCGCAGAGCTGGACGCGCGCCGTCGCGAGCGGCTGGCGGAGCTGGTGGCCCCCGGTGAGCAGGTACTCGTGACGGCGGCCGTGGACGACGACGTCCCCGGGGTGCTGGCGGGAGCCAGGTACGCGGTGTCCGCGGGGGCGGTGGAGCGGCTGTGAGCGGCCCGGACGCGCAGGGGCCCACGGGGCCCCCGGAGCAGGGGCAGGCACCGGGCCCGGCCAAGCAGCCGGAGGTGTCCGGCGTGGATCTGGCGCGGGTGGCCCTCCGCGCGGCGAAGGAGCAGGCCCGCGCCAGGGGCGCCGCGGCGCAGCAGAAGAACCAGGCGAGACGGGGCGGCGGTCTGCGGTCCGGCGCCCGGTCCGACGGCCGTGATCCGCTGGCCCTGGGCTCGGCGATCAACCGGCTGATCACCGAGCGGGGCTGGGAGACCCCGGCGGCGGTCGGCGGGGTGATGGGCCGCTGGCCCCAGATCGTCGGTGACGATCTGGCCAACCACTGTGTGCCGGTGCGGTACGACGAGGATCCGGCCGAGCGGGTTCTCACGGTGCAGTGCGACTCGACGGCGTGGGCGACGCAGCTGCGGCTGCTGGCGCCGCAGCTGGTGGCCCGGCTGAACACGGACCTCGGCCATGGCACCGTGCGGATGATCAAAGTGCTCGGTCCTGGCGGTCCGCAGCGCAGATTCGGCCCTCTGAGGACTCCTGGGAGCAAGGGGCCGGGCGACACCTACGGCTGAGCAGGGCTTTTCCTCGTCCGCATCCCGCATGGACCGACATGTGGCGGAGACGGCCCGGGCAGTGGTTCGCCCGCGTCTGTCCCGGTTCGTCGAAGCCTCGGCCCTTCCGGTCTGTACGGCTATGGGGGGATTTGGATCGCGCGAGGAGTGCGATGCGTCCCTCACCGTAGCGGGAGGTTGACAGCCCGAAGCGCGCAATGACGTCGTGAGCCTCCCAGGGCCCCTTCCTGAATATGGGGAGTCGTGAGCCGCTCATCCAGGGCGGCACATGCGTACTCAGGCACCGGCAAACCCCCATTCATGTCGGCGCTACCGGTAGACTGGTGCACAATCCCGCTCCTCCGCGGGAGTCGTCGATACAAGCCGAACGACGCAGCCGCTCCCGCCAGCCGGAGAACGGCCTGTGCTGTGCCAGAAAGGGCGCTTCGTGGCCGATTCCGGCAACCCCAACGAGAACATCCCGTCCACAGCCGGTGAGCACGGCGAGGGCACCGCCTCGTACGACGCCAGCGCGATCACCGTGCTCGAAGGCCTGGACGCGGTCCGCAAGCGACCCGGTATGTACATCGGGTCGACCGGTGAGCGCGGTCTCCACCACCTCGTGCAAGAGGTTGTCGACAACTCGGTCGACGAGGCGATGGCCGGGCACGCGGATACCATCGACGTCACGATCCTCGCCGACGGCGGGGTGCGCGTGGTCGACAACGGCCGCGGTATCCCGGTCGGCATCGTGCCCTCCGAAGGCAAGCCGGCCGTCGAGGTCGTCCTCACGGTGCTGCACGCCGGCGGCAAGTTCGGGGGCGGCGGTTACGCCGTCTCCGGCGGTCTGCACGGCGTGGGCGTGTCCGTCGTCAACGCCCTGTCCACGCGGGTCGCCGTGGAGGTCAGGACCGACGGCTACCGCTGGACCCAGGACTACAAGCTCGGTGTCCCGACCGCCCCGCTGGCCCGTCACGAGGCCACCGAGGAGACGGGGACCACCGTCACCTTCTGGGCCGACGGAGACGTCTTCGAGACCACCGACTACTCCTTCGAGACCCTCTCGCGCCGCTTCCAGGAGATGGCGTTCCTCAACAAGGGCCTCACCCTCAAGCTCACCGACGAGCGTGAGGCGGCGAAGGCGACGGCCGGCGCGGACAGCGCCGAGGCGTCCGAAGTCCCCGAGGAGGAGCCGACCCGGACGGTCACGTACCACTACGAGGACGGCATCGTCGACTTCGTGAAGTACCTGAACTCCCGTAAGGGAGACCTCATTCACCAGTCGGTGATCGACATCGAGGCCGAGGACAAGGAGCGACTCCTCTCGGCCGAGATCGCCATGCAGTGGAACACGCAGTACACCGAGGGCGTCTACTCCTTCGCCAACGCGATCCACACGCATGAGGGCGGTACGCACGAGGAGGGCTTCCGCGCCGCGCTGACCTCCCTGGTCAACCGTTACGCGCGCGACAAGAAGCTGCTGCGCGAGAAGGACGACAACCTCACCGGTGAGGACGTCCGCGAGGGTCTGACGGCGATCATCTCGGTGAAGCTGGGCGAGCCCCAGTTCGAGGGGCAGACGAAGACCAAGCTGGGCAACACCGAGGCGAAGACCTTCGTCCAGAAGGTCGTCCACGAGCAGCTGACGGACTGGTTCGACCGCAACCCCAACGAAGCGGCCGACATCATCCGTAAGGGCATCGCGGCGTCCACGGCCCGTGTCGCGGCCCGTAAGGCCCGCGACCTGACCCGTCGCAAGGGGCTGCTGGAGAGCGCCTCGCTGCCCGGCAAGCTGAGTGACTGCCAGTCCAACGACCCGACGAAGTGCGAGATCTTCATCGTCGAGGGTGACTCCGCAGGCGGCTCGGCCAAGTCCGGCCGTAACCCGATGTACCAGGCCATCCTGCCGATCCGGGGCAAGATCCTGAACGTCGAGAAGGCCAGGATCGACAAGATCCTCCAGAACACCGAGGTGCAGGCCCTGATCTCGGCCTTCGGTACCGGGGTCCACGAGGACTTCGACATCGAGAAGCTCCGCTATCACAAGATCATCCTGATGGCGGACGCCGACGTCGACGGCCAGCACATCAACACCCTGCTGCTGACCTTCCTGTTCAGGTTCATGCGGCCGCTGGTGGAGTCCGGGCACGTGTATCTCTCGCGCCCGCCGCTCTACAAGATCAAGTGGGGTCGTGACGACTTCGAGTACGCGTACTCGGACCGCGAGCGCGACGCCCTGGTGGCGCTCGGCAAGCAGAACGGCAAGCGGATCAAGGAAGACTCGATCCAGCGCTTCAAGGGTCTCGGTGAGATGAACGCCGAGGAGCTGCGCGTCACCACGATGGACGTCGACCACCGTGTACTGGGCCAGGTCACGCTGGACGACGCGGCGCAGGCCGACGACCTGTTCTCCGTGCTGATGGGCGAGGACGTCGAGGCGCGGCGCTCGTTCATCCAGCGCAACGCCAAGGACGTCCGCTTCCTCGACATCTGAGTCGGCCGAACAAGGAGGAGGGTCCGGCGATCAGGAGACGGACCCTCCAAGCCGCAGCGCGAAAGGACTTTGACCAGCAATGGCCGACGAGAACACCCCTGTGATGCCCGATGAGGAGCCCGCCGTCCCGGGCGTCGGCATGCGTGTCGAGCCCGTGGGGCTCGAGACGGAGATGCAGCGCTCCTACCTCGACTACGCGATGTCCGTCATCGTGTCGCGTGCGCTGCCCGACGTGCGGGACGGTCTCAAGCCCGTGCACCGCCGGGTGCTGTACGCGATGTACGACGGCGGTTACCGGCCCGAGAAGGGCTTCTACAAGTGCGCCCGTGTCGTCGGTGACGTCATGGGTACGTACCACCCGCACGGCGACTCCTCGATCTACGACGCGCTCGTGCGGCTGGCACAGCACTGGTCGATGCGCATGCCGCTGGTGGACTCCAACGGCAACTTCGGTTCCCCGGGCAACGACCCGGCCGCGGCCATGCGGTACACCGAGTGCAAGATGATGCCGCTGTCCATGGAGATGGTCCGGGACATCGACGAGGAGACCGTCGACTTCCAGGACAACTACGACGGCCGCAACCAGGAGCCGACGGTTCTGCCGGCGCGCTTCCCGAACCTCCTGGTGAACGGTTCCGCGGGCATCGCGGTCGGTATGGCGACCAACATCCCGCCGCACAACCTGCGTGAGGTCGCCGCCGGCGCCCAGTGGTACCTGGAGCACCCGGAGGCCTCGCACGAGGAGCTCCTGGACGCGCTCATCGAGCGGATCAAGGGCCCGGACTTCCCGACCGGCGCGCTGGTCGTGGGCCGCAAGGGCATCGAGGAGGCGTACCGCACCGGGCGCGGCTCGATCACCATGCGGGCGGTCGTCGCGGTCGAGGAGATCCAGAACAGGCAGTGCCTGGTCGTCACGGAGCTTCCGTACCAGACCAACCCGGACAACCTCGCGCAGAAGATCGCCGACCTGGTCAAGGACGGCAAGGTCGGTGGCATCGCCGACGTCCGCGACGAGACGTCCTCGCGTACGGGGCAGCGGCTGGTCGTCGTGCTCAAGCGTGACGCGGTCGCCAAGGTCGTGCTGAACAACCTCTACAAGCACACCGACCTGCAGTCGAACTTCGGCGCGAACATGCTGGCGCTCGTCGACGGGGTGCCGCGCACGCTGTCGATCGACGCGTTCATCCGGCACTGGGTGACGCACCAGATCGAGGTCATCGTCCGGCGGACGAAGTTCCGGCTGCGCAAGGCCGAGGAGCGGGCGCACATCCTGCGAGGCCTCCTCAAGGCCCTGGACGCCATCGACGAGGTCATCGCCCTCATCCGGCGCAGCAACACGGTGGAGATCGCGCGTGAGGGCCTGATGGGCCTGCTGGAGATCGACGAGCTCCAGGCGAACGCGATCCTGGAGATGCAGCTGCGCCGCCTGGCCGCGCTGGAGCACCAGAAGATCACCGCCGAGCACGACGAGCTCCAGGCGAAGATCAACGAGTACAACCAGATCCTCGCCTCGCCCGCGAAGCAGCGTCAGATCGTCAGCGAGGAGCTGGCGGCGATCGTCGACAAGTTCGGCGACGACCGGCGCTCCAAGCTGGTGCCCTTCGACGGCGACATGTCGATCGAGGACCTCATCGCCGAGGAAGACATCGTCGTCACCATCTCGCGCGGCGGTTACGTCAAGCGCACGAAGACGGACGACTACCGCTCGCAGAAGCGCGGCGGCAAGGGCGTGCGGGGCACCAAGCTCAGGGAAGACGACATCGTCGACCACTTCTTCGTGTCGACGACGCACCACTGGCTGCTGTTCTTCACGAACAAGGGCCGTGTCTACCGGGCCAAGGCGTACGAGCTGCCGGATGCCGGCCGGGACGCGCGTGGCCAGCACGTCGCGAACCTGCTGGCGTTCCAGCCGGACGAGCAGATCGCGCGGATCCTGGCGGTCCGCGACTACGAGGCCGCGCCCTACCTGGTCCTGGCGACCAAGGGAGGTCTGGTGAAGAAGACCTCGCTCAAGGACTACGACTCGCCGCGCTCCGGTGGCGTCATCGCGATCAACCTCCGGGAGACGGAGAGCGGCGAGGACGACGAACTGATCGGTGCGGAGCTGGTGTCGGCCGAGGACGACCTGCTGCTCATCAGCAGGAAGGCACAGTCGATCAGGTTCACCGCGACCGACGACGCGCTCAGGCCGATGGGCCGCGCCACCTCGGGCGTGAAGGGCATGAGTTTCCGCGAGGGCGACGAACTGCTCTCGATGAATGTTGTCCGGCCCGGTACGTTCGTGTTCACTGCCACCGACGGCGGGTACGCGAAGCGGACCGCTGTCGACGACTACCGCGTCCAGGGTCGCGGCGGCCTGGGTATCAAGGCCGCCAAGATCGTCGAGGACCGTGGTTCGCTCGTCGGTGCACTGGTGGTGGAGGAAGCGGACGAGATCCTCGCCATCACGCTCGGCGGTGGTGTGATTCGTACGCGAGTCAATGAAGTCAGGGAGACGGGCCGTGACACCATGGGCGTCCAACTGATCAATCTGGGCAAGCGTGATGCCGTCGTCGGTATCGCGCGCAACGCCGAGGCCGGTCGCGAGGCCGAAGAGGTCGACGGGACCGATGAGGCCGAAGGCGCCACGGTCGAGGCCGATGCCGCGAGCGTGGTCGAGGGCACAGTCGAGGGCACGGCGCCTTCGGCCGGGGAGCACGAGGAGTAGAGCGTGAGTGGAGCCACGGGCGCCGGGTCGGCCGCTTCCGGAGCAGGCGCGAACGGCGTCCGTGGCCCTGCCACGGACTCCCAAGGGGGCACTGTGACGGACACTCGGGGACCTCAGCCGCAGTACGAGGGGTACGCGACCGGGCCACTGCCCGGTGAGCGGGAGCCCGCCCAGGGCCAGGCTGGGCCCTATCACCCGCCGCAGGCGTACCAGTCCTCTGTGGGCGGTACGCAGGGCGGCGGAGGCACACAAGGTGGTGCAACGCAGGGCGGTGCACAGGGCGTGGGCGGGTCGCAGGCGACCCGGCTGCCCCGGACAGGTGCGCGGACCACTCCGCGCACCCGTAAGGCGCGTCTGAGGGTGGCGAAGGCCGATCCGTGGTCGGTGATGAAGGTCAGCTTCCTGCTGTCCATCGCACTCGGCATCTGCACGGTGGTGGCGTCCGCGGTCCTGTGGATGGTCATGGACGCGATGGGCGTCTTCGAGACGGTGGGCGGCACGATCAGCGAGGCCACCGGTTCGAACGAGAGCAACGGCTTCGACCTCCAGTCGTTCCTGTCGCTGCCGCGCGTCCTCATCTTCACCTCGGTCATCGCGGTGATCGACGTGGTGCTGGCCACCGCGCTGGCGACGCTGGGCGCGTTCATCTACAACCTCTCGGCGGGCTTCGTGGGCGGCGTGGAGCTCACGCTCGCCGAGGACGAGTAGGACGCCGGGTATCGATTTTGGGACTGGCCCCGACGTGCGCTAATCTTCAGAAGTCAGCGCAGCAGCGCGGCGGGGCTATAGCTCAGTTGGTTAGAGCGCATCCCTGATAAGGATGAGGCCACAGGTTCAAATCCTGTTAGCCCCACCAGCACGAAAGGCCCCTCACCGGAGACGGTGGGGGGCCTTCGTCGTGTGCCGGGGGAGCCGGGCGGCCGGTGGGCAGGAGACGGGGTGACGGGCCGACCTGCCGTGGCCGCGGTGCCGACGGGCCTGCGATGTCTGCCGTGCCTGCCGTACTGGCCCCCCGGAGCAGGGTGCGCGCGTACGGGCACATGGAAAAGGCCCCCGCCGGTGTGAACCGGACCAGGGGCCTGGGGGCGTCAGCGGCGCCCTCAGGGTGGGAGGAGGGCCGAGCCCCCGGCGGGTGTGGCGCTGTGCGCGGAGTGGGCGCTGTGCGTCGCGTGCACGGCGTCCGTGGTGTCGGTGGACAGCTGGCGGGCGGCCGGCGACGAGCCGTGCGCCTCGGCGCGGATGCGCTGCTTCATCGTGGGTGGCAGCGCCCTGTCACGCGGAAGGGTCCATCGCACCGACGGCGTGGTCGGGGTTGCCGGGTTCGCACCCGTGTGCTCGTGGCTCGTGACCGTCGGCTCCGCGGCCGTGGCCTGGGCGGTGGCGAGGCCCAGCGACGCGAGAAGTGCGAAGAAGGCGGTGATGAAGGCGGTCCAGATGCTCTTGACCCTGAAGGTGCTCATGGCCCCTCGCTTTCAGGTGGTCCGGTTTGCTTACCTTTCCGATGATGTGGATCGGGGCCCTGGAAACCGGGACCGACGCCCCCTGTACGTCGATCTTCCGATGAACACCACTCTTATGGTTCAACCGGCTCGGAAAAGCCGTCGTGCGGGTGCCGAGGGGGTCTCGACAGGGGTCCGGAGCGGCCGGTGGCCGGGTGCCGGGGAGGTCACCGATCGGTATCGGCCGGTGTGTATAGTCGGGCGCCAGAAGTCCCTTACGTCAAGGAAAGACGAGGTCGCGCGGTGAAGAAGCTTCTCCTGGTCGCACTGGCCGCCATCGGCGGGCTCCTCGTGTACCGCCAGATCCAGGCGGATCGCGCCGAGCAGGATCTGTGGACGGAGGCGACCGACTCCGTGCCCGCAGGTTCAGGTGTGTGAGACGGAACAGTCTGCTACAAGCCCCGGTCGCCGAGCGGCCGGGGCTTTCTGCTGTCCGGGGCCCGCTGTTGCGGGACCGTGACGGCCGCACCCTTGAGTTCACCTCAGCAAATCGTTAGCTTGCATGAGCAAAGCAATCGTGAGGTACGGGTGGCCGAGGGGGAATCCGTGAGTACACGGATGAGGGCGGGGACGCACCGCCGCAGGACAGGAGTGGCCGTCATGGCCGGTGGGGCGCTGTTCGCCCTGGTGGCGGGGGTGCTGCCCGCCGCGGCGACCGCGCCGGCCGCCGGGGGCGCCGAAGGGCAGGACGGTGCGGAGGGCGGCGGCAGTCTCGTCATGGTGCTCGATTCGTCGGGCTCCATGGCGGATGACGACGGCACGGGCCGGACCAGGATGGAGAGCGCCCGTGCGGCCGTGGGGACCGTGGTCGACGCGCTGCCTGACGGGCATCCGGCCGGCCTGCGGGTGTACGGCGCCGACCGGCCCCAGGGCTGCACGGACACCCGGCTCGTACGTCCGGTGGGCGCGCTGGACCGTGCGGCCATGAAGAAGGCCGTGGCGGGGGTGCGGCCCCGGGGTGACACCCCGATCGGGCTGTCCCTCCAGAAGGCCGCGGAGGACCTTCCCGAGGCCTCGGGCGGTGCCATCGGGACGCGCACGATCCTGCTGATCTCCGACGGTGAGGACAACTGCGGTACGCCGGAGCCCTGCGAGGTGGCCGAGCAGCTCGGCAGGGAGGGCGTCGGGCTGCGGATCGACACCGTGGGCTTCCAGGTCGAGGGTGCGGCCAGGGAGCAGCTGGAGTGCATCGCCGAGGCGGGTAACGGGCGTTACTACGACGCCCCGGACGCGGACGCGCTCGCCCGCCAACTCCAGCGGTCCGCACAGCTCTCGGCCGGTGGGTACCGCCTGAAGGGTGACCGGATCGAGGGCGGGGCCACCACGGCGAAGGCCCCCTCGATGGCTCCCGGCCAGTATCTGGACACCATCGGGCCCGGCGAGAAGCGCTACTACGCGGTGGATCTCGACGCGGCCTCCACGGCGGACTTCGCGGCCACCGCGGTGCCCCAGCCCGGTGCGGCCGTCGACAGCCTCGACGCCCTGAGTACCGGTCTGGTGTACGACGGCGGTGGCACCTGCGATTCGGACACCGGGCGCTTCCTCCAGCAGGAGGGTGCGACCCCGCTGACCTCGGCAGTGGCCCGGATCCCCTCGGAGGACGGGGACCGCAGGTGCGACGAGGCGGGCCACTACCGGCTCGTGGTCGAGCGGGAGAGCAAGAAGGTTTCCGACAGCGCCCGTTGGCCCCTGGAGCTGGTGTACGGCGTGGAGAAGCCGCTGGCCGACGGAGTCACCCCGGCGCAGTCCAGGACGGAGTACGGCAAGGGCGACGAGCACGCCGCGCTGCCGACAGGGGATCCGCGTGATGTGCGGGGTGGCACCGGCTTCAACGACGCCACGTCGCTCGGCCGGGGCGTGTGGCGCGACCGGATCCTGCCGTCGCAGACCCTCTGGTACAAGGTGCCCGCGGGATGGGGCCAACAGGTCCGCTACGACGTCGAGTTCGCCAACGAGCCCACGGTGGACGGCTCGGCCGCCTCTTCGTACGGCGGGACACAGCTGTTCACGCCGGCGCGCTTCCCGGTCGACGGGGGCAGCGGGTTCAGCTCGATGACGCTGTACAGCGGGAAGCCCGCGGCGCTGCGGATGGGGTCCGTCCCGGTCGCCTGGACCAACCGCTACGAGTCCCGGTCGGCGGTCCGGCCGGTGCATGCCGACGGCGGCTTCTACATCGCGGTGACGCTCGGGGCGAAGGCGGCAGAGATCGCCGAGAACCCGCGCATCGGTGTGGTGCTGCGGGTGGCGGTCGTCGGGGACGAGCTGGCAGGTCCGCAGCACGGGGCGCCTGCCCTGGCGGAGAAGGCCGGCGGTGCCAAGTCGGGCAATGGCGGCAATACGGCTGGGGCCGCAGACAGCGGTGGTGCGGGCGGGGCAGGATGGACCGGCATCGCGGCCGTGTGCGGAGCGGGCGCCCTGGTCGTACTGGCCGTCGGGTTCCTGCTCGTACGCGGCCGGCGCAGGACAGGCAGGCAGACGACGGGGGGACGTGCGTGAACAGGCAGCGCAACAGGGGCCGGGTGACGCTCGCGGTGATCGCGGCGGTGTGCGCGGCGGCGGCGCTGCCGGGGCAGGCGCACGCGGCCGACGGCCCTGCGGCGTACACCTTCGACCCCGCGGCGACCACGGTCCAGGGCACGGAGACCAACGCCGACGCGGCGGAGCTGAAGCCCGGGTCGGTCTACCGAAGCTCCATCAAGGACGGCCAGAAGCTCTACTACCGCCTGGAGCTGGACGACAGGACCGATGCGTACGTCTCCGCGGTGGCCGTCCCCAAGACCGGCGGCAAGGTGGCCTACGGCGACGGCATCACGATCAGCATCAGGGATCTCGACGACACCGAGTGCGGCTCCGAAAACGCGCACTTCGAGTCGGCGGAGTTCCCCCGCCCCATCGCCGCGTACGCCGACCGGACCGTGGAGAAGGACAGCACCACCTGTGCGGCGAGCGGGACGTACAACGTCCTGATCGAGCGGGAGAGCGAGGCGACGTCGTCCCCCGAGGCCTGGGACCTGGAGCTGCGCTTCGAGAACGAGCCGGCGCCGAAGGACGGTGCGTCCCTGCCGACCGAGGCACCGGAGAACTGGCCATCCGCCTCGCCGGCCCCGCCCTCCGGCAAGCAGAAGCGGTCGGGTGGCACCAGTTTCTACGACGCCACCAGCCTGGAGTCCGGCGAGTGGGTGGACGCCATCGAGCCGGGGCAGACCCTCTTCTACCGGGTGCCCGTCGACTGGGGCCAGCAGATCTTCACCACGGCCGCGCTGAGCAACAGCGGCAAGTCGACGGACTACCTCGGCAACGCCCTGGCACTGGCCCTGGACAACCCGATGGGCGGTCATGTCGCCGACGCGACCCTGTCGTACTCGGGGGCGCCCAACTCCGTGGCCTTGGATCCGCTGCCCCCGGTGGCGTACGAGAACCGGTACGACTCGGGTACGGACGTCAGCGCCATGCGCTTCGCAGGCTGGTACTACCTCTCGGTGACCCTCTCGCCCGAGGTCGCCGAGGACTACGGGAACGACCCCATCGGGCTGACGCTCAAGGTGAAGGTCGTGGGCGACAGCAAGGCGTCGCCCTACCAGGGGGACGCCGGGATCTTCGGGGTCACCGACGACGACAGGGACATGGCCAGGAGCGGACAGAGCGCGCCGGAGGCCGGTAAGAGCGACACGATGAGGACGGTCGCCGCTGCGGGCATCGGCGCGGGGTCCGTCCTGGTGCTGGGGCTCGGGGCATGGATGCTGCTGGCCAGGCGCCGGGCCGTACCGGCGGCGCCGGGCGGGCAGTCGCCGTACGGCGGTCCGCCACAGGCCTGGTAGGGCGGGCTCCTCAGGCCTGGGTGAGTGCCCAGATCCCCACAGCGAAGCAGATCAGCGCCACCACGAGCACCGGGACCGTCACCTTCGGGGACGGTCCCGGCCGCTTGACGGGCAACGGCGCGGGCGCGGGTGTCCCGGCGTTCGAAGCCATCGGGCCCTGGGCCGTGTAGGCGCGGGTGGGCGGCGTCCCGTACGGCACAGCGGATGTGGCGGCCTGGGAGAGGTCCTGCGCGCCCTCGGCGGCGTAGGGGGACGCCGAGTGCGCCGGAACCGGGGCGGACGGTGTGTGCGGCTGCGCCGGGTGCGGAATCGGCGCGGAGTGCTGCGGGGGCGGGGCGAGGTGGAAGCTGCCCGTCTCCGACATCGACGGCGGTGGCCCGTACGGCTGTTGGCCGGGGCTCTGCGGCGCGTACGGCTGCTGCGAGGGCTGGGGGGCCTGTGGGGCGGGCGGTGTGCCTCCGGCGGCCCCTGCGGACGCCTGAGGGCTGCTGCCGGGTGTCTCGGGGCCTGCGGGGGGTCCTTCGGGGCCTTGGGGGCCTTGCGGTCCGAAGCCCGCGGGCAGCGGGCCGATCTGGTCGAACACCTCGACCCGGTCGTCGTCAGGACCGGCGTCCGGCAGCATCTCGACCGCTGCCGTCAGCGCCTTGCGCGCACCCGTGGCCGTACGGAAACGGGCGTGCGGGTCCGGTTGCAGCAGCCCCGCCAGAACCTGCCACAAGGGCTCCGGCACACCGTTCGGTGCGCCCGGGGTGCCGTGCGCGGCGAAGTACTCGATCAGCGCCTGGGAGTCGGGCTTCTGACCCTGCAGCAGATAGAGCGCGACGAGACCGACGGCGAACAGGTCCGCCGGGAAGTCGGGCTCCGCTCCCATCATCTGCTCGGGTGCGAAGTAACCGGGCGTTCCCACCACGTAGTTGGTCTCCGTGAGCCGGGGCTCGCCCTTGCGCATCGAGATGCCGAAGTCGGAGAGGCGCAGATGCGGCCGGCCCGTACCGGTCGCCTCCATCAGGATGTTGGCCGGCTTGATGTCGCGGTGGACGACCCCCTCGGCGTGCACCGTGGACAGCCCGGACAGCAGCTGATCGAGCAGGAGGCAGACGAATCGCGGGGGGAGCGGGCCGTAGTCGCCGATGACATGGGCCAGCGACCCCCCGCTGACCAGGTCCATCGTGAAGAGGACCTTGTCGTCGTCGGCGGCCCAGCTGGCCGGGGCGAGCACATGCGGATGCTCGATCCGCAGGGCCTGCTCACGGACGAAGCGCAGCAGCGTGTGCGCGTCGCTCTGCTGCAGGACCTTGGCCGCCACGTACCGTCGGCGGCGGTGGTCCCAGGCTCGCCAGACGGCGCCGACCCCACCCCGTCCGATCGGATCGACCAGCTCGTACCGACCAGCGAAGACCTCACCCATTGCGCTGCGCCCGCTCCCGTTCCCGTTTCGGTTCGTGCCCCGGCTGTCGGGATACTGCCACGGCTCCGCCCTCCCGGGGACGGCCCCCGGGTGCTGGAGTCGGTGCTAGCTCTGATGGCCCTCGTAGTGCGCGACCGCGTCCGCGGTGCGTCCCGCTCCGTACACCCGGAGGAACTCTGCCAGCTCGGGGTGGGCCGGGGCGAGGGAGTCCGCCGCATCGATGATGTCGCCGGCCGCCGAGACCGACCGCAGCAGCGACTGGATCTCGCGGACCACACGGCGCACGGTGGGGGCCCCACCCGTGGAGGAGGTCTGGCCGGTGTGGGTCAGGACCGATCCGCCCTGTGACTTCTTGATCTCTTCCATCCGGTCGGCAGCCTCTCCCGCGCTGACGCTGCCGTCCGCGACCTGACTCGCGAGCTCCTGAAGGGCCTGGACCCGCTGCACGACCGCGGGGTTGCCGATCTTGGCCCGCTGTCCGCTCATCAGCTGGGACAGCATGGGGGCTGACAGCCCGAGCACCGCTGCGAGGCGTGCCTGGTTGAGGCCGAGGTCATCTATCAGCCGACGGAAGAGCGCGCCCAACGGCTCTCCGTACCAGCTGCGCTGGAGCTCCCGGGCTCTGGCCGTCGCCTCTTGCTGCGCTGCATCCATTGCGTCTCCCCTTCGCTGCGGCTTCGCTGCTGCGAACCTCGTCCTGCATCTTACGGAGAGCCGCTGCGAGCCGGGAGCCCCAATCATTTTGCAGGATTCGGGGGGTCACCCGGTACTCTGTTCTGCGACGGACGTCGCGGCAGGGATGTGTCTTGCGGTGTCCTGTTTTCGGGGCCTTAGCTCAGTTGGTAGAGCGCTGCCTTTGCAAGGCAGATGTCAGGAGTTCGAATCTCCTAGGCTCCACATCAGTAGAGGTCCCCTGACCTGCGGAAACGCGGTTAGGGGACCTTTTTTTGCCGGTTCCGTGCTGACATGTCAGCGCGGTGGTGCTGACGAACGCCTCGACGCCGAGACCGAACTTCTCGCGGGCGTCTCCCGGGACGGGGCGAACGGAGCACGGCTGATGTCGCTGGTCACGAGCATGCCGGCTGCTTCAGCGGTGTCGGACTCGAAGCCGCGTCCCTGACCCGCTACCTGTCGGTGTGCGGGGTTGTCGCGGGTAGTTCCACAGTGATGTGGAGCCCGCCGGCGGAGCGAGGGGTGAGGGTGAGTGTTCCGTCGTGTGCCTGGGTGATCGTTTTGGCGATGGCCAGGCCGAGGCCGACGCCTGCGTGGTAGCTGTGGATGCGCTCGGTGCCGCGCTGGAAGGCTTCGGTGAGGGTCGAGACCAGTTGGGGGGAGAGCTGCTCGCCCGTATTTTCGACAGTGAGCACCACAGTGTCGGGGCGGACGCTGGTGCGGACCCATACGCTTCCGTGCTCGGGCAGGTTGTGGACGATCGCGTTCTGCACGAGGTTCGTGGTCAGCTGGAGCAGGAGCGCCGGTGATCCGAGCACGGGGGCGATGTCGCCGCTGGTCTCGAGGACGACACCGCGCATTTCCGCGAGGGGGAGAAGCGTCTCGGTGGTTTCTTCCGCCATGAGGGACAGGTCGACGCGTTCTCGGGTGAAGGACCGCCTGTCGGCGCGGCTGAGCAGGAGCAGTGCCTCGGTGAGATCGATGGCCCGGGTGTTGATGATGTTGAGGCGGTGGACGAGTTCGCCGGTGTCGTGGTGCGGATCGGCGCGGGCGACGTCGATGAGTGTCTTCGAGATCGCCAGCGGGGTACGCAGCTCGTGCGAGGCGTTGGCGGCGAATCTCTGCTGTTCCGCGACGTGTGCTTCGAGCTGGGCGAGCATCGTGTCGAAGGCGTCGGCGAGTTCGCGGAACTCGTCCTTGCGGCCCGGCAGACGGATCCGGTGGGACAGTGATCCGGCCGCGGCCGTGCGGGTGGCGTGCGTGATGCGGTCCAGGGGGGCCAGCATGCGTCCGGCGAGGAACCATCCTCCCAGGAGGCCGAATACCAGAAGGAAGACCATTACCGCGGCTGCCGTCGGGGCGAAGGCGCGCACGAATTGGATGACCGGATTTTCTCGTACCGCCCCCGCTTCGTTGGTTCGCAACCACCCCGATCCCAGGAGGAACACTCCTACGGCGACGAGCAGCAAGGCCCCCGCGAGCGTGAGGAGTCCGGCGTAGCTGAGGGTGAATTTGAGGCGGATGCTCAGGCCGGGCCGCCTATCCGTGGTCACCACCCCCGTGCCCGCTGACGGGTGCTGTGTCGATGCGGTAGCCGACGCCCGGCACGGTGGCGATGAGCCAGGGTTCGCCGAGGCGTTTGCGCAGGGCGGAGACCGTGATGCGTACGGCGTTGGTGAACGGGTCGGCGTTCTCGTCCCATGCGCGCTCCAGGAGCTCTTCGGCGCTGACGACACCGCCCTCGGCGGCGACGAGGACTTCAAGGACCGCGAACTGTTTGCGGGTGAGCGCGATGTAGCGGTCGTCGCGGTAGACCTCGCGACGGAACGGATCGAGGCGCAGGCCCGCGATCTCTCGCACCGGCGGCCGGTTGTGGGCGCGCCTGCGATCGAGGGCCCTGAGCCTGAGCACGAGCTCCAGGAGTTCGAAGGGTTTCGTGAGGTAGTCGTCGGCGCCGAGTTCGAACCCGGATGCCTTGTCGTCGAGACGGTCGGCTGCGGTGAGCATGAGGACGGGCATGCCGCTGCCGGAGGCGACGATGCGTTTGACGATCTCGTCGCCGGAAGGGCCGGGGATGTCGCGGTCGAGCACGGCGATGTCGTACGCGTTGATACTCAGCAGCTCCAGAGCGGTGTCGCCGTCACCTGCGATGTCGGCCGCGATCGCTTCCAGCCGCAGGCCATCGCGGATGGCTTCTGCCAAATAGGGCTCGTCCTCGACGATCAAGACACGCATGTGCTCAAGGCTACGAGCCGGCACATGTCGTCGGCGTATCGAAAATCCCATACGTGCCGACAACACCCCACCACCTTGACTGAAGGCATGTCCTACAGCGAACCAGCACGAACAGCGGGCGTGAGCCCGACCGTCGGACCGATCAGTGCCGCCGAGCACTTGGCGTTCGTGCGGGCACAGCGTTCGGTCAGCTTCCTGCAGACTCCGGCATGGGCCCGCGTCAAGACCGAGTGGCGCGGCGAGTCCCTCGGCTGGTTCGACGGCCGGCGGTTGGTGGGTGCCGGGCTTGTCCTGCACCGCCCGGTGCCGCGGCTCAAGCGCTTCACGCTGGCCTACCTGCCGGAGGGCCCGGTCATCGACTGGACCGGCGACATCGGCGCGTGGCTCGACCCGCTGGCGGCCTACCTCAAGGAACACGGCGCGTTCGCGATCCGGATCGGCCCGCCGGTGTGCACCGACACCTGGAGCGCCGCCCAGGTGAAGGAGGGCATCTCCGACCCGGGCACCAAGCGGCTCACCGGCCTGCCCGGCCAGTATGCCGACCCGGTCGGCGCCGGCGTGACCAGCCGGCTCAGGGACGCCGGCTGGCTGTCGCAGAGCCCCGAGGACGGTTTCGGGGTCGGGCATCCGCAGTTCAAGTACGAGATCCCGTTGGCCGGCAGGACCGAGGACGACCTGCTCAGGGGCATGAACCAGCTCTGGCGCCGCAACATCAGGAAGGCCGCCAAGGAGGGCGTCGAGGTCACGGTCGGCGAGGACCTGAAGGCGTTCCACGACCTCTACGTCCACACCGCCGGGCGTGACCGCTTCACACCCCGGCCGCTGCGCTACTTCGAGACCATGTTCGCCGCGCTGAGCGCCGAGGATCCGGAGCGGATCAGGCTCTACCTGGCCCGCCACCAGGGGGACCTGGTGGCCGCCACCGTCCTGGTCCGCGTCGGCGCACACGCGGTGTACGCCTACGGCGCCTCCTCCTCCGAGAAGCGCGAGGTGCGCGGCTCCAACGCCTGCCAGTGGACGATGGTCCGCGACTCGCTGGCGGCCGGCTGCGACGTCTATGACCTGCGCGGCATCACCCCCACCCTCGATGCCGACGACCCGCACGTCGGGCTGATCCAGTTCAAGGCCGGCACCGGCGGTCGGGTGGTGCGGTACGTCGGCGAGTGGGACCTGCCACTGCGGCCGATGGTCTACCGGGCCTTCGACCGCTACATGAAGCGGCGCGGGCGATAGGTCCGGATCCCGTTCCGGCCGGGGTGAAGGTGCGGCCGGGCACGCAGCCGACGGGCCGGTTTCGGGGTACCGCGAGACCGCCACGACGACAGGGTGAAGAACATGAAGATCCGACCGGCACGGCGCGCCGACGCCCCGGCCGTCAACGAGCTGCTGGACCAGCTGGGCCATCCGCCCGCCGGCCAGGCAGTGACGGCGAACCGGATCCAGACCTGGGCCGAGGACGCGTCCAGCGCGGCATACGTGGCCGAGACCGGCGACGACCTGATCGGGGTCATCGCCGTCCACGTATGCCCGTTCTTCGAACGTGAGGGCACCTGGGGCCGGATCGTGGCCCTGGTGGTCACCGATCGAGCCCGTGGCCGTGGCGTCGGCTCCCGGCTCGTCGTGGCCGCGGAGGCCTTCGCCGCCACGCGCGGATGCCTCCGCATGGAGGTCACCAGTGCGGATCGTCGGCAGGCCGCACACGAGTTCTACCGGAACCGCGGATACGTCACCCAGGCAGGGCGGTCGTCCCGGTTCCTGCGAGACCTGCCCCGCACTGACGGCACCCGGGATCAACTCCTGCCGGAACGTTGACCCATGACCCGCCTCGCCAAGGGCGTCGGCCGGTCCGGCGCGCCGAACGGCTGAGGGCGGAGCCCGGCCACGTCGTCGGGCGTCCACCTGGGCCTTCGGCGCCATGCGGTCTTCGGGCGGCGGCCCCCGAAAGGCACGGCGACGAGGATCCTCCCGCTCACCTTGGCGAACCACGCGAGCGCGGTTACGCGAGCATGGCGGCGACCTCGTCCAGGCGCGCCCCACGGGAGGCCTTGACGAGCACCACGTCGCCGACGGTCAGATGACCGCGCAGCCAGTCGACAGCCGCGTCGTTGTCGGCCAGCACCACCGCCCGCTCTCCCGCGCCGTCGGCGATCGGCCGGGCCCCCTCGCCGACTGCGACCACCACGTCGGCCCGGAAGGCTGCGTACTCCCCGATGCCGCGGTGCTCGGCCTCGCTGCCTACGCCGAGTTCAAGCATCTCGCCGAGTACGGCTATGCGGCGCCCGCCCTCGATCGCCGCCAGCGCGTCCAGGGCCGCGCGGGTCGAGTCGGGGTTGGCGTTGTAGGTGTCGTCGAGCAGCGTCGCGCCACCGGCGAGGACGCGCCGCTCCATGCGCCACTGCGACAGGGAGGAGGTGGCCGGCGCCGCCGCGGCCAGGTCGAGGGGCACGCCGGCCGCCAGTCCCGCGGCAGCGGCGGCCGATGCGTTGAGCGCCTGGTGGGCGCCCACGTGCGGCAGTGCGACGGGTGCGCAGGCGTTGGCTGTCCGCAGTGTGCACGACGGCCGGCCGAGCCGGTCGAGGTTCAGACCGAGCACCCGTACGTCGGCGTGCTCCGCCCGGCCGAAGGTCAGCACGGGACCGTCGGTGAGCGCACGCATCGCGACCACCCGGGGATCATCGGCGTTGAGGACGGCGGTGCCACCGGGCGCCAGCCCCTGCACCAGCTCGCCCTTGGTCCTGGCGATGGCCGCGCGCGACCCGAACTCGCCGAGGTGGGCCTGCCCCACGTTGAGGACGACGCCGATGTCGGGTGCGACCAGGCCGGTGAGCTCGGCGATGTCGCCGATGTGGCGGGCGCCCATCTCCAGGACGAGGAACCGGGTGTCCGCGTCGGCGCGCAGCATGGTGAGCGGCACACCGAGCTCGTTGTTGAGCGAGCCGATCGTGGCGATCGTCGGCGCGGCGCTCGACAGCACGGCCTCCAGCATGTCCTTGGTGCCGGTCTTGCCCTGGGAACCGGTCAGCCCGACCACGGTGAGACTGTCGCGCAACCGTGCCACGACGTGTGCGGCGAGCGCCTGCAGCGCGGCCCGGGCGTCCTCGACGACGACGGTGGGCAGCGGTGTGGGCCGGGAGCCGAGCACACCCACCGCGCCGGCCCGCCCGGCCTGGACGGCGTACTCGTGGCCGTCGACGTGCTCACCGGCGAAGGCGACGAAGAGGCCGCCCGGCTCGGCCTGCCGGCTGTCGAGCACGGCCGGCGCGGTCACCTTCACGGCCGCGTTGCCCTCGACCGTCCCACCGACGACCGCGGCGATCTCGCCGAGGCTGAGGGGGATCACGCTGATTCCTTGTGTGTCATGTATCCAGTCAATGCGCCACGGTATATTGCCGGCATATCGAAAACCTCATACGTCCCGGCAACACGACGACGCTTTGACTGTACGTATGACCTACAGCGAACCGTCCCGCATCACCATCTATGGGTGCGGCCCGGATGAGGCCGTCTTGTTTCGGGAGCTGGCGCCTCGCTTCGGTGTGACGCCGGCCATCACAGACGCACCGGTATCCGAAGCGAATGCCGACCTGGCGTCCGGAAGCCGATCCGTCAGCGTCGGTCATAAGACCCCCGTCACCAATTCTGCTCTCCTTGTACTGGGCCGAGCCGGCGTGACGTACATATCCACGCGGAGCATCGGGTGCAACCACATCGATGTGGAATACGCGGAGAGCATCGGCATCACCGTGGGGAACGTCAGCTACTCGCCGGACAGTGTGGCCGACTTCGCGCTGATGCTGATGTTGATGGCCGTGCGCGACGCGAAATCCATCATCAGGCGTGCGGATGAGCACGATTACCGGCTGAACGCAGTACGCGGCAGGGAACTGCGCGATCTGACCGTCGGCGTGATCGGCACAGGTCGCATCGGCGCCGCGGTCGTGGACAGGCTGCGGGGATTCGGCTGCCGGACACTCGCCCACGACAAGCGGCCGAAGACCCCTGCCGAATACGTCACTCTCGACGAGTTGCTGCGGCAGAGCGACATGGTCACGCTCCACACACCGCTCACCCCGGATACGTATCACCTGCTGAATCGGCAGCGTATCGAGCAGATGAAACAGGGTGCACTGATCGTCAATACCGGACGTGGGGCGCTCGTCGACACCGAAGCCCTGGTTTCGGCACTGGAAAGCGGCAGGCTCGGCGGCGCTGCATTGGATGTCGTCGAGGGCGAGGAAGGAATCTTCTACGCCGACTGGCGCACCAGGCCCATGGGAAGCAAGTCGCTGCTGCGGTTGCAAGAGCTCCCGAATGTGCTCATCAGCCCGCACACCGCCTACTACACGGACCATGCCCTGCGCGACACGGTCGAGAACTCCCTTGCCAACTGTCTGAAATTCGAAAGCGAGAATCAGCATGGATAAGCTGAAGGTCGGCATCATTTTCGGCGGACGCTCCGAAGAGCACCCCATTTCCATCAAGTCCGCACAAGAGGTCGCCCGTAACCTCGACACCGAGAAGTACGAACCGTTCTACGTCGGTATCACGAAGGACGGCGCCTGGAAGCTCTGTGACGGCCCCCACGCGGAGTGGGAGAACGGCGACTGCCGTCCGGCCGCACTGTCACCGGACAGCACCGTGCACGGACTGCTCGTCCAACGACAGGGGCAGGAGCGGTACGAGACGATCCCTCTCGACGTCGTGCTGCCCGTGCTGCACGGCAAGCGCGGCGAGGACGGGGCGATGCAGGGGCTGCTCGAGCTCTCCGGTATCCCCTACGTGGGCTGCGACATACAGAGTTCCGCTCTGTGCATGGACAAATCCCTCGCCTACATCGTTGCCGGAAGCGCGGGAATCGCGACGCCGAATTTCTGGACCGTCACGGCGGATCAGGCGATCGACCCCGAGCAGCTCACCTGTCCGGTGTTCGTGAAGCCGGCGCGTTCGGGCTCGTCCTTCGGCGTCACCAAGGTGTCCCGGGCGGAGGAACTGCGGAGCGCGGTGGAGACCGCACGGCGGTACGACGCGAAGGTGCTGATCGAGGAGGCCGTCGTCGGCAGCGAGATCGGATGCGCCATCCTGGGCGACGAACTCGACCTGATGGCGGGCGAGGTGGACCGGATCGCGCTCTCCCACGGTTTCTTCCGGATCCACCAGGAGGACGCACCGGAGACCGGTTCCGACAACTCGACGGCGATCGTTCCCGCCGACATTCCGGCGGCATCGCGCCGGCTTGTCCAGGAGACGGCCATGGCCGTGTATCGCGCCCTGGGGTGCGGCGGTCTCGCGCGGGTGGACATGTTCCTCAAGGAGGACGGAACAGTGGTCCTCAACGAGGTGAACACCTTTCCCGGCATGACCTCGTACAGCCGCTACCCGCGCATGATGGCGGCCGCTGGAGTGCCGCTCGGTGAAGTCCTGGACCGGCTCCTGTCGTTGGCCCTGACGGGGAAGAGCCGGTGAAGGGGGAAAAGGCGGCGAAGGGCGACTTCGTCTTCATCGACGAACTCTCATCCGGACTTCCCGGACTTCCCGGACTTCCCGGACTCCCCGGACTTCCCGGACTCCCCGGACTCCCCGGACTCCCCGGACTCCCCGGAATGCGCTGGGATGCCAAGTACGCCACATGGGACAACTTCACCGGCAGCCCCGTGGACGGGTACCTGGCCAACCGGATCGTCGGCACGAGGGCGCTGTGCGAAGCCCTTGAGCGCGTGTGCGAGAAGGCCGAGACCCAGGGCTTCGGCTTGCTTCTCTGGGACGGTTACCGCCCGCAGCGCGCCGTCGACTGCTTCGTGCGCTGGTCACAGCAGCCGGAGGACGGCCGCACAAAGGCCCGGCACTATCCGAACATCGGCCGGGCCGAGATGTTCGAGCAGGGCTACGTCGCCGCCAGGTCGGGGCACAGCCGGGGCAGCACCGTCGATCTCACGCTCTACGACCGCGCTTCTCAGGAGATCGTCGCCATGGGCGGTGGCCATGACCTGATGGATTCCCTCTCGCACCATGGAGCACAAGGGATCACCGAAGCCGAAGCGAGAAACCGTCGGCACCTCCGTACCCTCATGGAAGCCTGCGGTTTCGCCGCGTACGACTGCGAGTGGTGGCATTACACCCTGGCCGACGAACCGTATCCGGACACCTATTTCGATTTCCCCGTCACCTCCCCCTCACGTGAGTGACCCCCGTTGTGTGCGGTTTCACGTGAAACGGAGAGGGGCGCCGGAGACCATGTGGTCCTCCGGCGCCCCTCTCCGCTGTCGTTCCGGAGTGGGCGGTGCTCAGCCGCGGTCGTCGCCGTCGCCCTTCGCGGTGTCCGAACCGGCTCCGCCTTCGTCCTTGGCCTGCTTGGCGCGGACCTCCGGGTCGAGCACGGTCGAGCCGCTGCCGTCGACCGAGGTCAGAGGGGCACGGTCGTCGGCCACCTCGGTGGGAGCGGGGGGCTCGACCAGCCAGTCCGGGTTGGCCTGCTTGTCCCACCACTTCCAGGCGGCGAAGGCTCCGCCGGCCAGGGCGCCCAGCACGAGGAAGTACTTGGCCGCCCGGCCTGCCTTGGCCCGCCGCTCGTGCTTGCGCACCAGCTTCTGGATCTCCTGGGCCGTCACCTGGCCGCGGAGAGCCGCAAGCGCGGCCGTGCTGCGTGCGGTGGCCTCCTCGGCCACAGGCCGGCTCGCCGCCACCGCGTACTCGACGCGCGGCACGGTGTAGTCCGCAGCGGTGCGGGCGGCGTTGCGCGTGCGAGTGGCGGCCCTCTGTGCGGCCTCGTCGACCTTGGGGGGCACATGGGTGAGCGCCTGCTCGATACGTGGTGCGAGATACGCGCCGTACTGGACGCGGGCCTGCGCGGCTGCCTTCGACACCTTGGGCGCGAGCCGTGCGCGAGCCTCGGTCGCGTAGTGCGTGGCCTGTTCCTTGGCCGTGTCGGCGTAAGGCGCCACCACTTCCGCGGCGTGCTGCGCGCTGTCCTTCGCCGAGTAGGTTGCGGCGCGCACGCTGTCGATGCGGGTCACGGGATCCTCCTCATTGGTGGCGGGTAGGTACTCCGCCTATCCACCCAATTCGAAATCATGCCCGCCGGCGACTGGAGCGCCATGCGGGACGGGCATCCGGGTCATGAACATCATTCTCGGGCAATGCGGTGCAAGGGGAGCGTGTTGCCGACGATGCCACGGTTCGCGCAGGCGCGCTCCGTGTCGTCGGGCAGTTGGGCGCATAAATCCCGCAGTACGTGTGGGAAAGGTGCAGGAAAGCGGGCAACGAGGTGAGTGCCGCCCATCCCGCGCTGTGACCGTGCGGAGGACCCGGTGCCGCGTGCGAGGATCGGTGGTCATCAGCGAAGACTCAGGGAAGGCAGATCGTGGCCGAGGAGCTTTACGCCACTTTGAAGACGAATCTGGGCGACATCGAGATCCGGCTTCTGCCGAACCACGCGCCCAGGACCGTCAAGAATTTCGTCGAGCTCGCCACGGGTGAGCGTGAGTGGACCAACCCGGAGACCGGGCGGAAGTCCCACGACAAGCTGTACGACGGCACTGTCTTCCACCGCGTCATCAACGGTTTCATGATCCAGGGCGGCGACCCGCTGGGCAACGGCACGGGCGGCCCCGGATACGAGTTCGGCGACGAGTTCCACCCGGACCTGGCGTTCGACAAGCCGTACCTCCTGGCGATGGCCAACGCAGGACCCGGCACCAACGGATCGCAGTTCTTCGTGACCGTGTCGCCCACCGCCTGGCTGACCGGAAAGCACACGATCTTCGGTGAGGTCACCGATGAGGCGGGCAGGAAGGTCGTGGACGCCATTGCCGCGGCGCCGGCCAACCCGCGCACCGACCGGCCGCTCCAGGACGTGGTGATCGAGTCGGTCGTCATCGAGACCCGCTGACCGGAGGGTGTGGGGCCCCCGCCGGGGCCGCTGACCTGACAGGCCGCCCACCGTGCGGGAACCAACCGCCTTGCTCATCCGTACTGCTACATAACGGGCGAGCGGGGCGGTCGTATGTGTGCCCCCTGTACGGACGAGGACCGAAGGGGCCGTGACCGATGGACCAGCAGCCGCCGGAAGACCAGGACAGGTCCGTGGCCGCGGGCGGTCCACCGACGTGTTACCGGCACCCGGGCAGGGAGACGGGGATCCGCTGCACGCGGTGCGAGAGGCCGATCTGTACGGACTGCATGATCGAGGCCTCGGTGGGTTTCCACTGCCCGGAGTGCGTCCGTGAAGGTACCGGTACGGGTCACCACCCCGCGGCGAGCCGGCCCCGGACCCTGGCGGGCGGAAGCGTGGCCGCCGACCCCAGGCTGATCACCAAGATCCTCCTCGGTATCAATCTCGCGGTCTTCGTCGCGGTCCTGATCTCCAAGCAGTCCGGATATCCGCTGGTCGATGATCTGCTGCTGTTCGGCCGCGCCTACTCGGGCGATCCGTCGGCCGGCATCGAAGGTGTGGCGGAGGGGCAGTGGTACCGCCTGGTGACGTCGATGTTCCTGCACCAGGAGGTGTGGCACATCGCCTTCAACATGCTGGGACTGTGGTGGCTCGGCGGACCGCTGGAGGCCGCGCTCGGCCGTGCCCGCTATCTCACGCTCTACCTGCTCTCCGGACTGGCGGGCAGCGCTCTCACCTACTGGATCGCGGACCCCGCGCAGGGCTCGCTCGGCGCCTCGGGTGCCATCTTCGGCCTGCTGGGTGCCACGGCCGTGCTGATGCGCCGGATGAACTACGACATGCGGCCGGTGATCGCCCTTCTCGTGGTGAACCTGATCTTCACGTTCAATCCGTGGGGAGCGATCGCCTGGCAGGCGCATGTCGGCGGGCTTGTCGCCGGGGCGCTGATCGCGATCGCCATGGTCCACGCCCCGCGTGAGCGCCGGGATCTTGTGCAGTACGGCGCCTGCGCACTGGTCTTCATGGTGGTCGTGATCGCCGTCCTCCTCAGGACGGCCGCGCTCACCTGAGCGGAATTGGTTGCTCCAGGGGTGCGGTTGTCCACAGAGCGTGCCGGATCTTGTGCATGACGTGGGGAACAGGTGTGCCCCTTGTCGCTGAACCGGGTTCTACCAGCCAGGACAAGGGGCACACCCTCCCGCGATGCGTAAGTGTGTAGTCACACCGGCGTCAACTTCGAGAGAGGTTATCCACAGATCGTCTGACCTTTTCCCCCACCTGTGGATAACTCTGTGGGTAACTTCAGGGCAGAGCTACTTCCACTGCGTGGAGACGCCGAAGCCACCGGCGATGAAGCCGAAGCCCACCACGATGTTCCAGTTGCCGAGAGCGTCGATCGGCAGATCGCCCTCGGTGACGTAGAAGATCACGATCCAGGCCAGACCGACCAGGAAGAGCGCCAGCATCACCGGCGCCACCCAACTGCGGTTGGTCAGCTTTATGCTCGTCGACTGCTTCGTCGGCGGGGGCGTGAAATCTGCCTTCTTGCGGATACGTGACTTCGGCACGAGGGACTCTCCTGTCGATGCGCTGCGTGACCGCGCAGGGATCTGTGGCTGGCGCCGGGGCGCGAGGGGGAATGCTGCCTCCCCGGGGCGTCCGTTAGCGTAGTGCTTCCGTGGCGCCTAAGGAGATAAGGGTACGTTGAGCAATTCTGCCGACTCTCCCCGAGGTCCGGCCCGGCGTATGTCCCGGTGGCCGGTCCAAGGCCTCACCGCTGCCGTTTTCGCCCTGGCCGGGCTCATCTTCGTGACCAGCGCCAATACGGCCAAGGGGACCGACATCCGGACAGACTCCTCTTTGCTGAAACTCTCCGACCTCATTCAGCAGCGCAGCGAGAAGAACGCGGAGCTGGACGAGTCGACCGCTTCCGTACGCGAGGACATCGACACCCTCGCCCGGCGTGACGACGGGAGCACCAGCGCCGAGGACGCCCGGCTCGACGCGCTGGAGAAGGCCGCGGGTACCACGGAGGTCACGGGTGAGGCGCTCTCCGTCACGCTGGACGACGCCCCCGCCGACGCCACAGCCAACCCCGGATACCCCGATCCGCAGCCCAACGACCTGGTCATCCACCAGCAGGACCTCCAGGCCGTCGTCAACGCCCTCTGGGAGGGCGGAGCCCGTGGGATCCAGGTGATGGACCAGCGGCTGATCTCCACCAGCGCGGTGCGCTGCGTCGGCAACACACTGATTCTGCAGGGGCGGGTCTACTCGCCTCCGTACAAGGTCACCGCCGTCGGTGACCGGGGGAAGCTGAAGCAGGCGCTCGACGGCTCCACCGCGATCCAGAACTACCAGCTGTACGTGAAGGCGTACGGGCTGGGATGGAAGGTCGAGGAGCACGACAAGCTGAAGCTTCCCGGCTATTCGGGCACCGTGGATCTCCATGACGCGCAGCCTGTGGGCTGACAGCGGCTTTCCACAGCTGACCCACGCCTGAGCCCCGGCCGTTTAGTCTGGTGCCGTACCGAATGGAGGCAACAGCATGTACGGCTGGATCTGGCGGCATCTGCCGGGCAACGCATGGGTGCGGGGCTTCATCTCGCTCGTGCTCGTCCTGGCCGTTGTCTACGCGCTCTTCCAGTACGTCTTCCCCTGGGCGGAGCCTCTGCTCCCGTTCGGTGATGTGACGGTGGACGGCGATGGCACCAGCGGAGCAGGAGCCGGTCAGTGAGCGCACGCATTCTCGTCGTCGACAACTACGACAGCTTTGTCTTCAACCTCGTCCAGTACCTCTACCAGCTCGGCGCCGAGTGCGAGGTCGTGCGCAACGACCAGGTGACCACGGCGCACGCCGACGACGGCTTCGACGGCGTCCTGCTGTCCCCGGGCCCGGGCACTCCCGAGCAGGCGGGCGTCTGCGTCGAGATGGTGCACCACTGCGCGGGGGGCGGGGTGCCGGTTTTCGGCGTCTGTCTGGGGATGCAGTCGATGGCCGTCGCCTACGGAGGCGTGGTGGACCGGGCTCCGGAGCTGCTGCACGGCAAGACCTCCCCCGTGCTGCACGAGGGCAAGGGCGTGTTCGCCGGTCTTCCGTCCCCGTTCACCGCGACGCGCTATCACTCGCTCGCCGCGGAGCCCGCGACCGTCCCGCCCGAACTGGAAGTCACCGCGCGCACCGCCGACGGCATCATCATGGGTCTGCGCCATCGCGAACACGCGGTGGAGGGCGTGCAGTTCCACCCAGAATCGGTGCTCACGGAGCACGGCCACCTGATGCTCGCCAACTGGCTGGAACAGTGCGGTGACAAGGGCGCTGTCGGGAGATCGGCGGGGCTCGCACCGGTGGTGGGCAAGGCCGCCGCGTGACCTCACCCCGCCCCCACGCCGGGCAGGAAGGCCCGTACGAACAGGGAGCGTACGAACCGGACGGCACGTTCGAGGCGGCGGTCGAGCAGCTCTCGGACCCGTTGAACGATCCACTGCCCGGCCAGCACACCTCGCCCTGGTTCCGCGCGGAGAGTGCCCAGCCCCTCGGCGGCGAGGCGGGGCAGATGCCACAGGCGGCGGCTCAGGGTCCCGAGGAGCCCCCGGGTGAGTGGTACGACCCGGAGGGCTATCAGAGGGACTGGTACGGGCACCAGGGGCCGGAAACGGTCCCTGGTGCGGGCACCGTGCAGGGGACCGCCGCGCTGTCCGGCCAGGGGACGCATCCCCCGGCGCAGACGGCACCCGTCCCCGAGCCCGAGCCCGAGCCCGCGCCCGAGCCCGCGCCTGAGCCCGCACCCGCCACCGGGCCGGCCACCGCGCCCGCCACCGGGCCGGCCGCCGACGTCCTGCCGGCCACCGACGTCCTGCCGGTCCTGAACGACGAGACCGTCGCTCTGCGGACCGCCGATACACGGAACGCGTCCCAGGAGGACGGATCAGCCGCCCCCGGGCCCGCCCCCGACTCCGCCCAGGAACCCCCTCCCACGGGCGGCCGGGCGGAGCGACGGCGTGCGGCGGCGGCCAAGGGGCGTGGGAGACGGCGGGGCGAACCTCCGCGTGCCAAGGAGCCCGAGGCGTCGGTGCCCGCGGCTCCGATGTCACGGCTGGAGGCCAGGCGCGCGGCCCGCGCCGCCAAGGACAGCCCGGCCGTGGTCGCCAGCCGGGTCGTCGGCGAAGTCTTCATCACCTTCGGCGTGCTGATGCTGCTGTTCGTCACGTACCAGCTGTGGTGGACCAATGTCCGCGCGGACCAGATCGCCGGCCGGGAGACGAACAGGATCCAGGACGACTGGGCCAACGGCGCGCGCAGCCCGGGGGAGTTCGAACCCGGTAAGGGATTCGCCATCATGCACATCCCCAAGCTGGACGTGGTCGCGCCGATCGCCGAGGGCATCAGCAAGGAGAAGGTCCTCGACCGCGGCATGGTCGGTCACTACTCCGACGGCAAGCTGAAGACCGCGATGCCCTCGGCAGAGAAGGGGAACTTCGCGGTGGCGGGTCACCGCAACACCCACGGTGAGCCCTTCCGCTACATCAACAAGCTGAAGCCAGGCGATCCGATCGTGGTCGAGACGCAGGACGCCTACTACACGTACGAGATGACCACGATCCTTCCGCAGACCTCGCCGTCCAATGTGTCCGTGATCGACGAGGTGCCCACGGGTTCCGGCTTCACCGGTCCGGGCAGGTACATCACGCTCACGACATGTACGCCGGAATTCACGAGTACGTACCGAATGATCGTGTGGGGCAAAATGGTCGACGAACGGCCGCGCAGCAAGGGGAAGCCCGACGCGCTCGTCGGCTGACGCGGGCTGGACGACATCACGACAGGGACGGGTGCGGTGGCAGCGAGGACCGAGCACGAAGAGCGCACCGACGAGCCGGCGGCCCCGGTGCGCCGCAGAGGCCGGCATCCCGTCGCGACGGCGGTGAGCGTCTTCGGCGAGCTGCTGATCACCGCAGGGCTGGTGCTCGGCCTGTTCGTCGTCTACTCGCTGTGGTGGACCAATGTGCTCGCCGACCGTGAGGCCGACAAGCAGGGCGACACCGTCCGCGACCGCTGGGCGGGCGGTCCCGGAGCGCTGGACACCAGGGACGGCATCGGCTTCCTCCACGTCCCCGCCATGAAGAACGGCGAGGTGCTGGTCAAGAAGGGCACCGACACCGAGACGCTCAACAGCGGTATCGCCGGCTACTACACGGACCCCGTGAAGTCGGCCCTCCCCTCGGACACACAGGGCAACTTCGCGCTCGCCGCGCACCGTGACGGGCACGGCGCCAGGTTCCACAACATCGACAAGGTGAAGAAGGGCGACGCGGTCGTCTTCGAGACCAAGGACACCTGGTACGTCTACAAGGTCTTCGCGGAGCTGCCGCAGACGTCGAAGTTCGATGTGGACGCGATCGCGCCGGTGCCCGAGGAGGCGGGCGTGAAGAAGGCCGGCCGCTACATCACGCTGACGACGTGCACCCCCGTATACACGTCCAAGTACCGCTACATCGTGTGGGGCGAGCTGGTGCGGACCGAGAAGGCCGACAGGGACCGTACGAAGCCGGCGGAGCTGCGGTAGGCGCCACGGGAGAGCACCGGAACGCCGCAGGGCCCCGGGCACCTTCGAGGTGACCGGGGCCCTGCGGCGTTCCTACGTGCGTCGGTCCGCCTAACCTGGCTGGTGGCCGAAGAGGCTGCCGTTCCCGCCCGGCAAGGTCTGCACATTGACCGCGCTGTCCTTGTCGACCATCTGACCCGCCTGGGGCTGGAAGCCGATCACCCGTGCGTTGTCGTCGTTCTGCCCCTGCACAGTGCCCAGCTTCAGGCCCGCCTGGGCGAGTGCGTCCTTGGCTTCGGCCAGCGTCTTGTTCTGCAGGTCCGGTACCCCGACCTGCTCCGGCTCGGCCGGGCCCTTGGAGACCTTCAGGACGATCTGGACGTCCTTGGACTCCTTGCTGTTCGCCTCAGGGGTCTGCTCGATCACGGTGTCGACGGGCTCATTCGAGTCGACATCGGTCCTGGAGACGTTGATGAAGCCGACGCCCTTCAGCTGCGCCTCGGCGTCCGTGAACGACCTGCCGACCACACCCGGCACGTTCTGGGTGGCCTCCTTGGCCACGGTGATCGTGACCTCCTGGTCCTTCTCGGCCTTCGTCCCACCCTCGGGGTCCTGGGCGATGACCGTGTCCAGGGTCTTGTCGGACTCGGCCGTCTTGACGTTCACCGTGAAGCCCTTGTCCTCCAGGGCCTTGCGGGCGCTGTCCTCGGACTTCTCCAGGACGTCGGGGACCTCGACCTTGGGAGCGCCGGTGGAGACGACGACCGTCACGGTCTCGCCCTTCGCCATCTGGCTGTCCTTGTCCGGGGTCTGGCTGCAGATCCTGTCCTTCTCCTGCGTCTCGCAGGGCTCCTTGGACCCGACCTCAAGTGTGACCTCGGCGTTGTCCGCGAGTTTCTGCGCCTCCGCGACCGTGGAACCGACCATGTTCGGCACGTCGAGCTTGTCGTTGCCGCCACCGTTGGAGGTGAAGACCTCACGGCCGATCAGGATCGCGCCGATGAGCACCAGAATGCCCGCGACGACCAGGAGGATCGTCGAGGTGCTGCTCTTCTTCTGGCGCCGGCGGTCAGGGCGGTCGTCGTAGCTGCCGTCCTCCGGATTGACCGGGGGCAGCATGGACGTCTGGGCGCCGCCGGGGTCGGTGGGCCGCAGGGCCGCGGTGGGCTGGTCGTTGCCGTAGGCGTCGTACGCGCCGTAGCCCGCCGCGCCCATCGCCGCCGTGGCCGCGACCGGCTGGCCGTCGAGGCAGGCCTCGATATCGGCGCGCATCTCGTCGGCCGACTGGTAGCGGTAGTCGGGGTCCTTGGTCAGTGCCTTCAGGACGATGGCGTCCATCTCGGGCGTGATCTCGGGGTCGAAGTTGCTCGGCGGCTGCGGCTCCTCCCGCACGTGCTGGTACGCGACCGCGACCGGCGAGTCACCGACGAACGGCGGCCGGACCGCGAGCAGCTCGTAGAGCAGGCAGCCGGTGGAGTAGAGGTCGGAACGTGCGTCGACCTGCTCACCCTTGGCCTGCTCGGGCGAGAGGTACTGCGCGGTGCCGATGACCGCGGCGGTCTGAGTCATCGTCATACCGGAGTCGCCCATGGCGCGGGCGATACCGAAGTCCATGACCTTGACCTGGCCGGTGCGCGTCAGCATGACGTTGGCCGGCTTGATGTCGCGGTGGACGATCTGGGCGCGGTGCGAGTACTCCAGGGCCTGGAGGATCCCGACCGTCATTTCGAGGGTCCGCTCCGGCAGGAGTCTGCGGCCGGAGTGCAGGAGCTCTCTGAGCGTCGACCCGTCGACGTACTCCATCACGATGTACGGGATGGAGACGCCGTCGACGTAGTCCTCGCCGGTGTCGTAGACGGCGACGATCGCGGGGTGGTTGAGCGAGGCGGCCGACTGGGCCTCACGGCGGAACCGGGCCTGGAAGGACGGGTCGCGGGCGAGGTCGGCCCGCAGCGTCTTCACAGCGACGGTGCGGCCGAGCCGGGTGTCGTGCGCGAGGTAGACCTCGGCCATGCCACCACGGCCGAGCACCGAGCCCAGCTCGTACCGGCCGCCGAGGCGACGCGGCTCTTCCATAACTGATCCAGCCCTCTCCGTCAGTCCCGACCGCACCCGTGTGTGGTCCGGCGGTGCGCTGTTCGCGCATACGCTACCGGGCCCTCCCCGCGTGATCGGCCCGCACCCGTCAGCTGATATCCGACCGGTATCCCACTGTGCCGGTGTGGACAGAAGTTGTGACGGGTGTCACTACTTTCCGTCGACTACCGCCTTCATCACGCTCTTGGCGATCGGAGCCGCCAGGCCGCCTCCCGAGATGTCTTCCCGGTTGGCGTTGCCGTCCTCGACCACCACGGCGACGGCGACCGGGGAGCCGCTGTCGGTCTTGGCGTACGAGATGAACCAGGCGTACGGCTTCTCGCTGTTGCCGAGGCCGTGCTGCGCGGTACCGGTCTTGCCACCGACAGTGACGCCATCGATCTTCGCGTTGGTTCCCGTGCCGTCGTTGACCACGGTCTCCATCATCTGCTGCACCTTCTGGGCGTTCTCCGCCGAGAGCGGCTCACTGAGCTGCTCCTTCTCGTGCGTGTAGATGACGTCCAGGTTGGGTGCCTGGCGCTCGGCGACCATGTACGGCTGCATGAGCTTGCCGTCGTTGGCGATCGCGGACGTCACCATGGCCATCTGGAGCGGGGTGGCGCGGTTGGACGCCTGGCCGATACCCGCCATCGCGTTCTGCGGCTGGTTGTCCTTCGGGTAGACGCTGGAGTCGGCCCGGACCGGAGTGAAGACTTCCTTGTTGAAGCCGAACTTGTCCGCCTGCTCGATCATCTTCTTGTTGCCGAGGTCGTCGCTCACCTTGCCGAACACGGTGTTGCAGGACATCCGCAGGGCTTCCCGGAGAGAGACGTTCTCGCAGGGGATGTTGTTCTCGTTCTGCAGCAGTCTGGTCGACTGCGGGAGCCGCCAGGGCAGCGGGGAGTCCGTCTTCGCGTCGATGTCGGTGTAGAGGCCGTTCTCCAGCGCCGCGGAGGCCGTGACGACCTTGAACGTCGAGCCGGGCGGGTAGGTCTCCCGCAGCGCCCGGTTGAGCATCGGCTTGTCCTCGTCCTTGAGGAGCTTCTGCCGGGCGTCGGAGTCCTTCATGGAGTTGCCCGCGAAGACCGAGGGGTCGTACGAGGGGGTGCTGGCCAGGGCGAGGATGGCGCCGGTCTGCGGGTCGAGCGCGGCGACGGCGCCCTTCTTGTCTCCGAGACCCTCGAAGGCGGCCTTCTGGGCGGCGCCGTTGAGGGTGGTGACGATGTTCCCGCCGGTCTTCTTCTCACCGGTGAACATCGACAGGGTGCGGTCGAAGAACAGGTCGTCACTGTTGCCGGTGAGGATGCCGTCCTCGATGCTCTCCAGCTGGGAGGAGTCGAAGGCCTGCGAGGAGTAGCCGGTGACGGGCGCCCACATGGGGCCGTTCTTCCAGACGCGCTTGTACGTGAAGTCGCTGTCCGAGGTCTTCACGGACCCTGTGACGGGCTCGCCGTCGACGATGATGTTGCCGCGCTCGTGGGCGTAACGCTCGATCTGGACGCGGCGGTTGTGCTCGTTGGAGTTCAGCTCGTCGGCACGGACGTACTGGATGTAGTTCGTGCGGATCAGCAGGGCCAGGACGAGGATGCCGCAGAACATCGCGATCCTGCGGAGCGGCTTGTTCACGGGCGGACCACCTGGGTCATTTCGGCGTCCGGGGACGGTGCGGGTGCCGGTGCGGGGCGTCGGGCCGTGTCGCTGATTCTGATCAGGATCCCGATGAGCGCCCAGTTGGCGATGACGGACGAACCACCGGCCGCGAGGAACGGCATGGTCATACCCGTCAGCGGGATGAGCCCCATGACACCGCCGGCGACGACGAAGACCTGGATGGCGAAGGAGCCGGACAGGCCGATCGCCAGGAGCTTGCCGAACGGGTCGCGGGCCGCGAGGGCGGTGCGGACGCCGCGCTCGACGATCAGGCCGTAGATGAGAAGGACGGACATCATCCCGGCCAGGCCCAGCTCCTCGCCGACGGTCGCGAGGATGAAGTCGGAGTTGGCGGCGAAGCCGATCAGGTCGGAGTTGCCCTGGCCGAGGCCGGTGCCGAGCGTGCCGCCGGAGCCGAAGGCCATCAGCGACTTGGCCATCTGCTCGCTGGCGGCGATCTCGCCCCAGCCCGCGAACGGGTCGAGCCAGGCGGTGACACGGTCCTGGACGTGCGGCTCGAACGTGGCCACACCGACCGCGCCCGCGCCGGACATCAGGAGGCCGAAGACGATCCAGCTGGTGCGTTCGGTGGCGACGTACAGCATGACGACGAACATGCCGAAGAACAGCAGCGACGAGCCCAGGTCGGTCTCGAAGACCAGGATGAGGATCGAGAACGCCCACACCATGAGGATCGGCCCCAGGTCACGGCCGCGGGGCAGGTAGAGCCCCATGAAGCGGCGGCTGGCGAGGGCCAGGGCATCGCGCTTGACCATGAGATAGCCGGCGAAGAACACCGCGATGATGATCTTGGCGAACTCACCGGGCTGGATCGTGCCGATGCCGGGGATCTTGATCCAGATCTTGGCGCCGTTCACCTCTGGGAAGAACATGGGAAGGACCAGCAGGAACAGCGCGGCCAGCATGGAGATGTAGGTGTAGCGCTGCAGGATGCGGTGGTCCTTGAGGACGATCAGGACGACGACCAGCAGGGCCACGCCGGCCGCCGAGAACATCAGCTGCTTGGAGGCGGCCGGTGCGAACGTCTTGAGTGCCCGGAAGCGCTCCGACTGGTCGAGGCGCCAGATGATGGCCAGTCCCAGCCCGTTGAGCAGCGTCGCCAGCGGAAGCAGCAGTGGGTCCGCGTACGGGGCGAATCTGCGCACGGCCAGGTGCGCCACACCGCCGAGCAGCGCGAGGCCGAGCCCGTAACCGAGCATGCCCGCGGGCAGCTCGCCGTTGATGGCGAGGCCCACGTTGGCGTACGCGAACACCGAGATCAGGACGGCGAAAATGACCAGCGCCAGCTCGGTGTTACGCCTGCTCGGCGCATCGATCGCGCCGATGGTGGTGGTGTTGGTGACAACGCTCATGTGCTGAAGGCCCCCTACGGCTTACTGCTTACCGCACTGCAGGGCCAGCTTCTTCTCTTCCTCCGAGAGGCTGGGGCCGGGAGTGGGAGTCGCGTTCTTGGTCCCCTTGACGGGCGACGTGGCTGACGTGCTGTCGGAGGCGTTGCCGGTCTCGCCCTTGTTCGTGTCCTTGGCGGTATCGGTCTCCGCCTCGGCCGCGCGGCGCTGCGCGTCCTTCTTGCAGGCGGAGGCCTGTGCGTCGAGCTCGCTGATCTTCTTGCGGGCATCGGCGAGGTCACCCTGGGAGATGGTCGCCTCGACCTTCTTGCGCCAGTAGGGCGGGAGGTACTTCAGTTCGATCGTGGTGTCCTCTTCGACCTTCGAGAGGGACACCCAGGCGAGGTCCTGGCTGATGCCGCGGAACAGCGCGACGTTGTCGCCCTTCGCGCCGACGTAGAACTGCGTCTGGGTCCAGCGGTATCCGCCGTAGACGCCACCGCCGATGACGGCCAGCGCCAGCACGATGTAGATGGACCGGCTGAGCCACCTGCGTCGGCCGCGTGGCTTGACGAAGTCGTCGTCGGTGTACGAGTCGAAGGCGCCGTCCGGACCTGAGCCGTAGCCCAGGTCGTCGCCGCTGCCGGGAGGACCGAAGCCCCCGGCCGGCGGCGGCACGGGGCGGCCGAGGCCGGCCGCGCGGCCCGCCGGTGTCTCCATGGCGCTGCCGTCGTTCGCCTGGGCGGCCTGGTTCTCGGCGACCGCGCCGACGATGACCGGGGTGTCGTTGAGCTGCCCGGCCAGGGTGTCGTTGCTGTCGACGTCCAGGACGTCCGCGACGATGCAGGTGATGTTGTCGGGACCGCCGCCGCGCAGGGCGAGCTGGATGAGGTCCTGGATGGTCTCCTGCGGGCCCTGGTAGCTGGCCAGGGTCTCTTCCATCGTCTGGTGGGAGACGACGCCGGAGAGCCCGTCCGAGCAGATCAGATAGCGGTCGCCGGCGCGCACCTCCCGGACGGAGAGATCGGGCTCCACGTGGTCGCCGCTGCCCAGCGCCCGCATCAGCAGGGAGCGCTGGGGGTGGGTGGTGGCCTCTTCCTCGGTGATCCTGCCCTCGTCGACGAGACGCTGCACCCAGGTGTGGTCCTGGGTGATCTGTGTCAGGACGCCGTCCCTGAGCAGGTAGGCGCGCGAGTCGCCGACGTGGACGAGGCCGAGGCGCTGACCGGTCCAGAGCAGGGCCGTGAGCGTCGTGCCCATGCCCTCCAGCTGGGGGTCCTCCTCGACCATGACACGCAGCTGGTCGTTGGCACGCTCGACCGCCGTACCGAGCGAGGTCAGGATGTCGGAGCCCGGGACGTCGTCGTCGAGCTGGACCAGCGTGGAGATCACCTCTGAGCTGGCGACCTCGCCGGCCGCCTGGCCGCCCATGCCGTCGGCGATGGCGAGAAGGCGGGGGCCGGCGTAGCCGGAGTCCTCGTTGCCTTCCCGGATCATGCCCTTGTGCGATCCGGCGGCGAAGCGCAGGGACAAGCTCATGCGCACCTCGCCCGTCGGTTCGGGGTACAGCCGGTCTCGAGCCACACTGCCCACCCTCCGGTCGGGAGCCGGGCCGGGTCCGTCGTCAGGACCGCGGCGGCTCGCTCGCTCCGCTCGCTCATTGTCGTACTACTTCCGCAGCTCGATGACGGTCTTGCCGATGCGGATCGGCGCGCCCAGCGGAACAGGTGTCGGGGTGGTGAGCCGGGTCCGGTCGAGATAGGTGCCGTTGGTGGACCCGAGATCCTCGACGATCCACTGGCCGTCACGGTCCGGGTAGATCCTGGCATGCCTGCTGGACGCATAGTCGTCATCCAGCACGATCGTTGAATCGTGCGCCCGTCCCAGGGTGATGGTCTGGCCCTGGAGCGCGACGGTGGTGCCGGTGAGCGTGCCTTCGGAGACGACCAGCTTGGTGGGTGCTCCGCGGCGCTGACGCCCGGACTGCTGGCGCTGCTGAGGCGGCGCTGCTTGTTGCTGCTGTTGGCGGCCCTGTTGCGGGCGGGCGTCAGCGGCAGTGCGGCGTGAGCCGCGCTGCGTGACGCGCGTACCGAACAGGTCGCTGCGAATGACCTGGACGGCCACGATTACGAATAGCCACAGAACAGCCAGGAAACCTAGCCGCATGACCGTCAGGGTCAGCTCTGACATTGCCCCCGCTTCACCCTTCGGCTTGCCGGTAAACGATGGTGGTGCTGCCCACGACGATCCGCGAGCCGTCGCGGAGCGTAGCGCGGGTGGTGTGCTGCCCGTCCACCACGATGCCGTTGGTGGACCCGAGATCCTGGATGGTCGAGGGCGTTCCTGTCCGGATCTCACAGTGCCGGCGCGATACGCCGGGGTCGTCGATCCGCACGTCGGCGTCGGTGCTTCGTCCCATCACCAACGTCGGGCGGGAGATCTGATGGCGGGTGCCGTTGATCTCGATCCAGCGCCGCACCTGGGCGTCCGGCGCGGGGCCGGACGCGGCCGGCGGGCGCCAGTCGCTGGAAGGGCCTCCGGAGCGCCCGGAGCTCGGCGGCGGGGCCGCGGGCATGGGCGGGGCGGAAGCCGGCGGGTAGCCGTAGCCGCCCTGCCCCTGCGGGGCCCCGGGACGGTTCGGCTGGGCGTGGGGAGCCGGGCCGCCCTGCTGGCCGCCCTGCTGTGACGAACTCGACGCCAAGGTCCGGCTGCGCACGCGGTAGAGACCCGTGTCGAGGTCGTCCGCCTTCTCCAGGTGGACCTTGATCGGCCCCATGAAGGTGTAGCGCTGCTGCTTGGCGTAGTCACGCACGAGGCCGGACAGCTCGTCGCCCAGCTGCCCGGAGTACGGGCTGAGCCGCTCGAAGTCCGGGGTGCTGAGCTCGACGATGAAGTCGTTGGGTACGACCGTCCGCTCGCGGTTCCAGATCGATGCGTTGTTGTCGCACTCGCGCTGTAGGGCTCCCGCGATCTCGACCGGCTGCACCTCGGACTTGAAGACCTTGGCGAAGGTGCCATTGACAAGACCTTCGAGACGCTGCTCGAAACGCTTCATGACTCCCATGGGGCACCTCCTCCGGTGTCGTCGTCCCTGTACTGCTTACTGATCGTATCCACGCGTCGGGAAATCGGCTGGTTCCCCTTGTCTGCACAGTGGATGAGTGTCACCTCTCACACGGATCGTAGAGGTGACCTCCTGACAGTGTCCCGCACTCCGGGTGCACTCAGGAGGAGTGGGGCCAGGCTTTCCGCGTTCCCGGTTCCCGTCGCGTGTCCTGCGAAACAACGGATGTGAATCCACCCTGTCCAGCGTGCTAATCTTCCGGATGTCGCCAGGCGCTCACACCACTCGGTGGGAGAGTCTGAAAACACCACTCATGCGCGAGTGGCGGAACGGCAGACGCGCTGGCTTCAGGTGCCAGTGTCCTTAGGGACGTGGGGGTTCAAATCCCCCCTCGCGCACAACGGGCAGTCGCTTGCGGCTGCCGGGTTGGTTCGACAGAACCCCCGCACCGGAGAGATCCGGTGCGGGGGTTCTTCGTTTGCTGGGTTCTTCGTTGTCTGGGTTCTTCGTCGTCTGACGGTCCGCATCTGACGTTTCACGTGAAACATCGGATCCGGACCGTTATGCAAGGAACGCTGCGCGCGGGCCGACCCCTCCTGGGGGCTCCAGGGCCCCAGGAGCTACGTCAGTCCGCGAGGCGCGCTGCGAGCGCCTTGGCCTTCTCTGCCGCTTCGGTGAACGCCTGGGTGCGGGAGGCGAGGGCGAGGGGGATGAGCTCGGCCATCTCCGGCTTCGAGTGGGCCAGCGTCAACTCCGGGACGATGAAGTCGACTTCGGCGCCCAGCATGCCCGTCAGGACCTTCTCCAGGTAGTTCCGGACGAACTCGAAGTCCTCGCGCGGGGTTCCGGGGGCGTACGAACCGCCTCGGCTGGCCACCACGGTGAAGGGCGTACCGGCGACCGGGCTGTCCGGACCCGCGTTGTGGCCGACGATGATCACCTGGTCCAGCCATGCCTTCAGCGTGGACGGGATGGAGAAGTTGTACATCGGTGCGCCGATGAGCACGGCGTCCGCGGCGGCCAGCTCGGCTGCGAGTTCCCCGCGCAGGGTGTCATCGGCGCCGGCGGCTATGGCCGAGGCGTCCAGGTGGGGCAGGGGTGCGGCGGCAAGGTCGCGGTACACGACGTCGCCGTTTGGGTGCTGCTCGCGCCAGGCCGCGACGAAGGCTGCGGTCACCTCCCGGGATGTGGAGCCCTGAGGGAAGGCGGCGGAGTCGAGGTGCAGAAGCGTGGCCATGGGGTTCTCCGTAGGGGTCGGCGTGCGGCTTGGTGATCGCGATACTCGCGTTTCAGTACGTACCTATTAATAACATAGTCCCTTACTTTTCATAAGCTCCGCACGCCCGCGCAGTACTCTTGGGGGCATGGCGGATCACAGCGAGCAGTCCTGTCGGCAGGTGGATGCGAGCATCACGCGCGTCTTCGAGCTGTTCGGGAAGCGCTGGACCGGCCCGATCGTCTCGGTGCTGATGCAGCAGCCGGTGCACTTCGCGGACCTCAGGCGGGCGATTCCGGGTATCAGCGAGCGGATGCTCTCGGACCGGCTGTCGGAACTGGGTGCGGCCGGCCTCGTGGTGCGTGAGGTCGACGAGGGGCCCCCGCTGCGGGTGGCGTACCGGCTGACGGAGGCGGGGGCGGCCATGGAGCCCGCACTCACGGAGCTCGGACAGTGGGCGGACGCCTATCTGGGGGGCTCGGGAGGCTGCTGAACCCTGGCCTCCCCCGGAGGTTGTCCACAGGCCGGATCCTGGGTTGTCCACAGGGGCAGACGGCTGCGACGGAGCGGCTGTACCGTCGTCCGCAGTTGATGTTGGTCGGGACGGAACGGCTGACGAGGGCGGGGGAGGCGGCGTTCCATGGGCGAGGTCGAGGCGGCTGTGCCGGGACAGCGTGCGGCGGGGGAGAAGCGCATTCCGGTCGTTCCCGGTTTCGCGCGGCGCGTGGCCGGAGGCGCCCTGCCGTCCGGGACCGGGGCGGTGTCCCCGAAGGCGGCCGGCAAGGCGCTGAGGCTCAAGGTGCCCAGGTCCGCGCACAGCTCCCTGGTCCTGCCCGCCGGGAGGCCGGACGCGGTGCGGGCGGTCGAGGAGTCGAACCACGGCCGGGTGCCCGGCCTCACGCCGATACGGGTGGGGCGGATGGCGGAGACGCCGTTCGCGTTTCTGCGTGGCTCGGCCGGCCTGATGGCACACGACCTGATGGGCACACCGGTCACAGGGGTGGGCGCTCAGCTCTGCGGCGACGCGCACGCGGCGAATTTCGGGCTGTACGGCGACGCGCGCGGCAACCTGGTCATCGATCTCAACGACTTCGACGAGACCGTGTTCGGCCCGTGGGAGTGGGACCTCAAGCGGCTCGCCACCTCGCTGGTGCTCGCGGGCAGGATGGCCGGGGCGGACGAGGACACCTGCCGGCAGGGTGCGTACGACACGGTGGGGGCCTACCGGCGCACGATGCGTCTGTTGGCCGGGCTGCCCGCGCTCGACGCGTGGAACGCCATCGCGGACGAGGAGCTCGTCTCGCACACCGACGCACGGGACCTGCTGGGAACGCTGGAGCGGGTCTCCGCCAAGGCGCGGAACAACACCAGCGCCCGCTTCGCCGCCAGGTCCACGGAGGACTCCGAGGACGGCGGTCGGCGCTTCGTGGACGCGCCTCCGGTGCTGCGCAGGGTGCCCGACGCGGAGGCGGCAGCCGTCGCGGCGGGGCTCGAGGCCTACCTCGGGACGATCTCGGAGGACCGGCTCCCGCTGCTCGCCCGCTATGCGATCCACGATGTGGCGTTCCGGGTGGTCGGCACGGGAAGCGTGGGCACCCGGTCGTATGTGGTCCTGCTGCTCGACCACCGTGGCGAGCCACTGGTCCTCCAGGTGAAGGAGGCCCGTCCCTCCGCGCTCTCCCCCTATCTCCCGCAGGCCGGCTTCGAGGTGCCTGAGGTGGTGCACGAGGGGCGCCGGGTGGTGCTCGGACAGAAGCGGATGCAGGTCGTCAGCGACATATTGCTCGGCTGGGCCGAGGTCGACGGCCGGCCCTATCAGGTACGCCAGTTCAGGAATCGCAAGGGCAGCGTGGACCCGGCCGCGCTCGCGGCGGACCAGGTGGACGACTACGGGCGCATGACGGGCGCGCTGCTGGCCCGGGCCCATGCGCACAGCGCCGATCCCCGGCTGCTCGCCGGCTACTGCGGGAAGAACGCCGAGCTGGACACGGCGGTGGCCGAATTCGCCGTGACCTACGCGGACCGGACCGAGGCGGACCACGCGGAGCTCGTCCGGGCTGTCCGAGCCGGGCGGATAGCCGCCGAGCTCGGTGTCTGAGCGGGTCCTGCGGCCACCGTGTCTCCGTGGCGTCGGCCGTGGCCATACGCTGGACGGGTGACCCACGAAGCCGCCGGGGTGCCGACCACCCGGAACGACGAAGACCGGCAGAACCAGGACCGGCAGGACGAGCCTCCTGTGCAGGAGGAGCCCCCTGCGCAGGGGGCGCCGAAGGCTGGCCCCGACCGGCCCGAGGAGCGGCTCGCCAAAGCTGTCCGGGTGGCCGAGCAGGCGCTGATCGAGTTCGAGATCGCGGTGGAGACCTTCCGGGTCGAGGTCGAGAACTTCTCCCGGCTGCACCACCAGAAGCTCGGCCCGATGTACGCGCGGCTCGACGAGCTCGACGCGCAGATCGCGGAGGCGCGGGCCGCGAGGACGGGAGATCCGGAGGATCTGCGCAAGGCCCAGGAGGCGCGGGCGATCGTCATGCCGATGCCCGGTGTCGACGAGCTCTTCCACGACTGGATGGACTCGGACGGTCTCTCGCCCGAGGCCTCGGCCATGCTCACCGAGCAGCCCGTCCGGCCGCCGAAGCGGGTCAGGCCGAGCGAGGAGGCGCGCAAGCTCTACCGGGAGCTGGCTCGTCAGGCCCACCCGGATCTGGCACCGGACGAGACGGAGCGGGCGCGGAGGGACGAGTTCATCACCCGTGTCAACGCGGCCTACGGGCGCGGTGATGTGGCGTCGCTGAAGGAGCTGGCAGCCGAGTGGGCAGCGGGACCCCTGACGCCGGAGCGGCAGCTGAGCGAGAGCGAGGAGCTCTATGCGCGGCTGGAGTGGCTCAGCCGCCGCAAGGAGCTGCTGACGGTTCTGGCCCAGGAGCTGGAGGAGAGCGCGATCGGCTCGATGCTGAAGATGGCGCCGGACGACCCCGACCGGCTGCTGGACGACATCGGCGAGAAACTTCTGGCGGATGTGTCCCGGCGTGAGGACGAGCTGGCGGGGCTGGTGCAGTAGCGTTCCGGATGCCCCTGGCGCGTACGTACGAGAGAAGGCTTACCCATGAATTTCGCTGCACTGCCCACGGTGGATGCCGCGGCGGTCCCGTCCGACGGCTTCGTGCTGGATGTCCGGGAGAACGATGAGTGGGCGGCCGGGCATGTCGAGGGGGCGCTGCACATTCCCATGAGTGACTTCGTGGGCCGCTTCGGCGAGCTGACCGAGGCGGCTGACGACGGTCGGCGTGTGCATGTGATGTGCCGTGTCGGGGGCCGGTCCGCCCAGGTCACCCAGTATCTGGTGCAGCAGGGGCTCGACGCCGTGAACATCGACGGCGGCATGCAGGCCTGGGACGGTGCCGGGCGCCCGATGGTCACGGAGGACGGAAGCTCGGCCTTCGTCCTCTGAGGCCCCTGTGCGGACGGGTTCCGGCCCCTGTGCGGGCAAGGGTGCGCGGACGGCCCGGGGCCCGTGGGCGTTGGTCGGCGGAGGTCAGCGGTCGTCAGCGGTCGAAGTCCAGCTCGACCTCCGGGGTGATGGGGTGCGACTGGCAGGCCAGGACGAAGCCGGCCCCGGTCTCCTCGGGCTCCAGCGCGAAGTTGCGGTCCATCCGCACCTCGCCCGAGACCAGGAAGGCCCGGCAGGTCCCGCACACGCCTCCCTTGCAGGCATACGGAGCGTCCGAGCGGCTTCGCAGCACCGTGTCCAGGAGCGATTCGGCGTCCTGGACCGGCCAGCTCCCCGACCGCCCGTCGAGTGTCGCCGTGAGCCTGCTCTCCGACGGCGTGGCGACCCGGGCAGCCGCCGGCAGAGCCGTTGTCTCCTCGGCGACGTGGAAGATCTCCTGATGGATGCGTGACCGGTCGGCGCCGAGTGCCCGCAGGGCTCCGTCCGCCTCCCGGACCAGGCCGAGCGGCCCGCACAGGAACCAGCCGTCCACATCGGGCACCGAGAGCAGCGCGGGCAGCAGCCCGGTGAGACGCTCGCGGTCCAGCCGGCCCGAGGGGAGCCCGGCAGCCTGTTCCTCCCGCGACAGCGCGGTCACCAGCTGGAAGCGGTCCGGATAGCGGTCCTTGAGGTCCGCGACCTCGTCGAGGAACATCGTGGACGCGGCCGTCCTGTCGCTACGGATCAGACAGAAGCGAGCCGAGGGCTCCCGCGCCAGCAGCGTCGCCGCGATCGACAGCACCGGGGTGATGCCGCTGCCACCGACGATCGCGGCGAAGTGGCCCGGACGCGGGGTCAGGACGAAACGGCCCATCGGGGCCATCGCCTCCAACTGGTCCCCCACGGCCAGCTCCTTGAGGGCGTACGTCGAGAACGCACCGCCGTCGACCAGGCGGATACCCACCCGCAGCATGGGATCACCCGGCTGCTCGGTGGCCGGTGCGCAGATCGAGTACGACCGCCGGATCTCCTCGCCGTCCACGCGGTAGCGCACGTTCAGATGCTGGCCAGGGGTGTGGCGGAAGGTCTCACGCAGTTCGGGCGGCACGGCGAAGGTGACGGCCACCGCGTCGTCCGTGATCCGTTCGATCGCGCTGACCCGGAGTGGATGGAACATCTACAACTCCTTGAAGTGGTCGAACGGTTCACGGCAGGCCACACAGCGGCGCAGCGCCTTGCACGCCGTGGAGGAGAATCGGCTCAGCAGCTCCGTGTCCGTGGAACCGCAGTGCGGGCAGCGCACCGAGAGCGTCAGCGGGACCGGCCCGCCGGTGCCGCCCCCGGGACGCGGCGGCGCTATGCCGAACTCCGCGAGCTTGCGGCGTCCTTCATCGCTGATGTCGTCGGTCGACCAGGCCGGGGCGAGCACCGTGACCACGGACACCTCGCTGACACCGTGCTCGTGCAGCACGCGCTCGATGTCCGCGGACATGCTCGCGATGGCAGGGCACCCCGTGTACGTCGGGGTGAGCCGCACCGTGACCTTGTCCGGCCCCTCCACCCGCACACCGCGGAGCACGCCGAGCTCGTCCAGCGTGATGACCGGCAGCTCGGGGTCGGGCACGGAGCCCGCCAGCCGGTGGAGCTCCGCCTCCAGCGGGGTCTCCGTGGTCACCATGACGCCCCCGGGTGGCTGCGGTGCAGATGCTGCATCTCGGCGAGCATCCGCCCGAACGGCTCCGTGTGCAGTCCCTGCCGGCCCGCTCCTGCTGTCCAGGAACCGGACTGCGGCCCCTGAGGGACGGTCAGGGTGGCCCGCTCCACCACGGAGGTGACCGCCGCCAGCCAGCCGTCGCGCTGGGCGTCCTGGTCGACGTCCACTCCCTCGACCGGCTCGAACAGCTCTCCGGTGAACCGCCACAGGGCGTCCAGCGCGCGCTGCATGCGCTCATGGCTTTCCGCGGTGCCGTCACCGAGGCGCAGGACCCACTGCTCCGCGTGGTCCCGGTGGTAGGCGACCTCCTTGACGGCCTTGGCGGCGAGATCCGCGAACTCGCCCCGCCCGGCGGCCAGCTGTTCGTAGAGCAGGTGCTGGTGGACGGAGAAGTAGAGCTGGCGGGCGATCGTATGGGCGAAGTCGCCGTTCGGCTGCTCGACCAGCTGGACGTTGCGGAAGGCGCGCTCCTCGCGGAGGTAGGCCAGCTGATCCTCGTCGCCCACCATCGAGAGCAGCACCCTGGCCTGGCCCAGCAGATCCAGGGCGATGTTGGCCAGGGCCACCTCTTCCTCCAGCACGGGGGCGTGCCCCGCCCACTCCCCCAGCCGGTGCGAGAGCACCAGCGCGTCGTCGCCGAGGGCGAGAGCCGCGCTCACAGGTGCTTCACCCCGTCCGGGATCTCGTAGAACGTGGGGTGGCGGTAGGGCTTGTCGCCCGCCGGCTCGAAGAACGAGTCCTTCTCGTCCGGCGAGGAGGCGGTGATCGCCGTCGAGGGAACCACCCAGAGGGAGACGCCTTCCGAGCGGCGTGTGTACAGATCGCGGGCGTTGCGCAGGGCCATCTCGGCGTCCGGTGCGTGCAGGCTGCCCGCGTGCGTGTGGGACAGCCCGCGCCGGGATCGCACGAACACCTCCCAGAGGGGCCAGTCGGTCGTGCTCATGCGGCCGCCTCCACGGGCCGGGCGGTGTCTCCGGGGGTGCCGGAACGTGCCGCGTGCTTGTCCGCGTAAGCCGCTGCCGCGTCGCGGACCCAGGCGCCCTCCTCGTGGGCCGTGCGCCGCTGGGTGAGCCGCTGTTCGTTGCAGGGGCCGTTGCCCTTGAGGACCTCCTGGAACTCCGTCCAGTCGATCGCTCCGTAGTCGTGCCGGCCCAGCTGCTCGTTCCACCGGATGTCGGGGTCGGGGAGTGCGAGCCCCAGTGCCTCGGCCTGGGGGACACAGATGTCCACGAAGCGCTGCCGCAGCTCGTCGTTCGAGTGGCGTTTGATCTTCCAGGCCATCGACTGTGCCGAGTGCGCGGAGGAGTCGTCGGGCGGGCCGAACATCATCAGGGAGGGCCACCACCAGCGGTTCACCGCGTCCTGCGCCATCTCGTGCTGGGCGGGGGTGCCGCGGCTGAGGGCGAGCAGCAGCTCGTACCCCTGGCGCTGATGGAAGGACTCCTCCTTGCAGACCCGGACCATCGCGCGGGCGTAGGGCCCGTAGGAGCAGCGGCACAGCGGCACCTGGTTGGTGATGGCGGCGCCATCCACGAGCCAGCCGATCGCACCGACGTCCGCCCAGGTCAGCGTGGGGTAGTTGAAGATCGACGAATAGCGCTGCCGACCTGCGTGCAGTTTGTCGAGGAGCTCCTCGCGGCTGGTCCCGAGCGTCTCCGCCGCGCTGTACAGATAGAGGCCGTGCCCGGCCTCGTCCTGGACCTTCGCCATCAGGATCGCCTTGCGGCGCAGCGAGGGAGCCCGGCTGATCCAGTTGGCCTCGGGCTGCATGCCGATGATTTCGGAATGGGCGTGCTGGGCCATCTGGCGGATCAGCGAGGCGCGGTAGGTGTCGGGCATCCAGTCGCGCGGCTCGATCCTGTCGTCGGCAGCCACCGCGGCGTCGAATGCCGCCAGACGCTCCGCATCCGCCGCATCCGCCGTGCCTGCCGTCCCCTGCGTCGTCTGGTCCGCAGTCACTGCCGTCATCCCGGGCTCCCTACCGACCGATCGTTCGGTTCCTTGGCTTCAATGGTGAGTCGGAGGCCCGTAGGGTGTCAACCCTGTGGATAACTGAGTGGTGATCGACGGTGATCGGGGCACGATGGATGCGGACCACGGTGGGCGCACCGGAGACGGGAAGAAGCTCGCCTGGCCCGGCGTGACTGACCACCCTGGAGCGGATCGGGAAGCGCATCAGGACACGGGGCAGGATGCGGAGGCCGCGCCAGCCGAGGCCGCGCCAGCCGAGGCCGCACCGGCCGACGGACCGGCCGCCGGACCGCCCGGACGCCGTCCAGGCGGCGGCATGGCCGCGCTCTCGCTTCCGTACCAGATCGCCGCGGCGCTCGCGCTGTCCGGCATGGCACTGCTGGCCTGCGCACACATAGCCATGATCTTTCTGTACGTCGCACCGTCCAACACGCTGACGAAGCAGCACGGCGAGGTGGTCGACGACTGGGTCTTTCCGGAGTTCGAGCAGAACTGGAAGCTGTTCGCCCCCAATCCGCTCCAGCAGAACATCTCCGTGCACGTACGCGCCGAGCTGGCCGACGACGGCGCTGACGGCAGCAAGGTCACACGCTGGATGGATCTCTCGCGTGAGGACGGCCAGGCGATACGCGGCAACCTCCTCCCCAGCCACGTCGACCAGAACGAGCTGCGCCGTGCCTGGGACTTCTTCACGGGGTCCCACGACAGCGAGAACCGGCCCAACGGCCTGCGCGGCGAGCTGTCCGAGCGCTACATCCGCCGCATCGTCATGCAGCGTCTCACCGAGCGCGGCTACGGAGGCACGGTCGAGCGCATCCAGGTGCGGTCCGGTACACGCTCCGTCAGCGCCCCGGAGTGGAGCGACGAGAAGATCAGCACCCGGGCGGAGTACCGGGAGCTCCCGTGGTGGACCGTCACCTCGTCCGACCTCCCCGGGGCGGCCACGACGGATCAGGCCTCGCACGCGGCGAAGGCGGCGAAATGAGCGCCCCCGAGCCCGTATCCGAGCCTGTGCCCACCCGCGCCCCCACCCGCGCCCAGGGCGCCGGCAGCGCCGGGTCCGTCGGCCGGTCGTTCGCCCGCGCCCTCCAGCGCGTCACAGCCGCCCCCCTCGGCGCCTATCAGAGCGCCGTCGTCCGCATCGGTGTCTCCGCCACCTGGCTGCTGTTCCTGCTGCGTGAGCTGCCTCACCGCCATGAGCTGTACGGCCCCGACAGCCCGTGGAGCTGGGACATGGCGCGGCGGCTCATCGCCGAGAACGACGCCTTCACCGTCCTGATGTGGTCGGACGGCACGATCTGGTTCGAGACCGTGTACGCGCTCTCGCTGGTGTCGGCAGCGCTGCTGCTGGCCGGCTGGCGGACCCGCGCCACGTCCGTCGTGTTCATGGCCGGGGTGCTCTCCCTTCAGAACCGCAGCATCTTCATGGGGGACGGCGGCGACAACGTCATCCACCTGATGGCGCTCTACCTGGTGCTGACCCGTTGCGCGCGGGTCTGGTCCCTGGACGCGCGCCGTGCGGCGAGGGACGCCGCATCCCTCGCGGAGGGAGGCCGGCCGGGCCGTGACGTCGCGGGACCGATGCTGTGGGCGGTACTCGGCTGCGTCCTCCTGCCCGCCACCCTCATGGGAGGCCTCGGCGGCACCTGGTGGCTGCCGGCCCTGCTGTGGGTGCTGTGGCTGGGGAACGGCGCCTGGTGGGCGCTGAACCGGCGCGCGCCGGAGCATGAGCTGCGGGCCCTCCTCGACGTCGTGGCCAACCTCGCCCACAACGCCGCCCTCTTCGTGATCATGGCTGAGGTGTGCCTGGTCTACGCGACCGCCGGCTGGTACAAGATCCAGGGTTCCCGCTGGCAGGACGGCACCGCGGTCTACTATCCGCTCAAGCTGGACTACTTCACCCCGTGGGCCGGGCTCTCCGGGGTGGTCGCCTCCAGCGGCCTGGTGATCATGGTGCTGACGTACGTGACGGTCGTCGTGCAGGTGGCCTTCCCCTTCACGCTGTTCAACAGGCGCGTCAAGAACGTCCTGCTGGCCCTCATGATCGGTGAGCACGCGGGGATCTCCGTCCTGCTGGGACTGCCCTTCTTCTCCATGGCGATGATCGCGGCGGACGCCGTCTTCCTGCCGACGGCCTTCCTGGTGTGGCTGGGCCACCGGGTGTCGCGCGGCCGGCAGCGTCTCTTCTCCCGCGTGGCGGGCGGGCCCCGCCTCCCCGGGCAGCGCCGGGCGGGACCGGCCCGCCGCACGGGAGAAGAGACGGCCACGCGCGGCGGCGCCGGCGATGGCCATACGCTCGTCGGGTGACCAGCGAGACCGGCAGTACAGAAGAGCCCCGGGCGGCAGCCGAGCCCGCCCCGTCCGAGGAACCGATCCAGTACGACGACGGGTACGGCGCCGTGATCGGTGTCGGGCCGCATCCGCTGCCCTGGCCCGAGGGGGAGCGTTACGACCCCGAGCTCCTCGCCCACGGCGACCGGCGCAACGTGGGTGACGTCTACCGGTACTGGACGCGGGAGGCGATCGTCGCCGATCTCGACCTGCGGCGGCACGACTTCCATGTGGCGGTGGAGAACTGGGGCCATGACTTCAACATCGGCTCGGTGGTGCGCACCGCCAACGCCTTCCTGGCGAAGGAGATCCACATCGTGGGGCGGCGGCGCTGGAACCGTCGAGGGGCCATGGTCACCGACCGCTACCAGCACGTGCGGCACCACCCGGACACGGAGGACCTGACCGCCTGGGCGGAGGCCGAGGAGCTGCCGATCATCGGGATCGACAACCTTCCCGGGGCCGTGCCGCTGGAGCGGACGGAGCTGCCGCGCCGGTGTGTCCTGCTGTTCGGGCAGGAGGGGCCGGGGCTGACGGAGGAAGCGCGCAAGCACGCCTCGATGGTGTGCTCGATCGCGCAATTCGGCTCGACGCGTTCGATCAACGCCGGTGCGGCCGCTGCCATCGCGATGCACGCCTGGGTGCAGCGGTACGCGGATGTTCCGGATCCGCGCGACGCGTGACAGCGGCCAGGTGGCCAGGTCCTCGCTCAGGCCTGGCGGCGGACCTCCACCACCCGGAAGCGGTTGGAGACGAACGCCCCGTCGCAGAGCGCCGCGTTGGCCGCCGGGTTGCCGCCCGACCCGTGGAAGTCGGAGAAGGCCGCCGTCTGGTTGACGTACACACCGCCGGTGAGATTCAGCGAGAGCTGAGCCGATTCGTCGAAGCAGACCTCTTCCACCGCGCGTTCCACCTCAGGGGAGGTGGTGTACGCGCCGACGGTCATCGCGCCCTTCTCGCGGATCGTGCGACGCAGCAGGTCCAGCGCGTCTCCGGTCGATCCGACTGCGACCGCGAAGGAGACCGGGCCGAAGCACTCCGAGAGGTAGGCCGCCCCGTCGTCGGGCTTGGTGCCGTCGAGCTTCACCAGGACCGGCGTACGGACCACGGCGTCGGGGAAGTCGGAGTTGGTCACCCGGCGTGAGGCGAGCGCGACGTCACCCAGGGACTCGGCGCCCTCCAGCCTGGCCCTGACGTCCGGGTTCACCAGGGCGCCGAGCAGCCCGTTGGCCCGGGCGTCGTCACCGAGCAGCCCCTTCACCGCCTCGGCGATGTCCGCCACCACGTCCTCGTAGGACTTGGCGCCCGCGTCCGTCTCGATGCCTTCGCGCGGGATGAGGAGGTTCTGCGGGGTGGTGCACATCTGCCCGCTGTAGAGGGAGAGCGAGAAGGCCAGGTTGGAGAGCATGCCCCGGTAGTTGTCGGTGGAGTCGATGACGATCGTGTTGACGCCGGCCTTCTCCGTGTAGACCTGGGCCTGCCGCGCGTTGGTCTCCAGCCAGTCGCCGAAGGCGGTGGAACCCGTGTAATCGATGATCTTCACCTCGGGGCGCACCGCCAGGGTCCTGGCGATGCCCTCGCCGGGCTGTTCCGCAGCCAGGGCGACGAGATTCGGGTCGAAGCCCGCTTCGGTCAGCACATCGCGGGCCAGCAGCACGGTCAGCGCGAGCGGCAGGACCGCCCTCGGGTGCGGCTTGACCAGCACAGGATTGCCGGTCGCGAGCGAGGCGAAGAGGCCCGGGTAGCCGTTCCATGTGGGGAACGTGTTGCAGCCGATGAGCAGGGAGACGCCGCGCCCCGCCGCCGTGTACGACTTGTGCAGCCGCAGCGGGTCGCGCTTTCCCTGCGGCTTCGACCAGTCCGCGCCGGCCGGCGTGCGGGTCTGTTCCTCGTAGGCGTAGGCCACGGCCTCCAGACCGCGGTCCTGGGCATGCGGGCCGCCGGCCTGGAAGGCCATCACGAACGCCTGTCCACTGGTGTGCATCACGGCATGGGCCAGCTCGTGCGTACGCGCACTGATGCGGGCGAGGATCTCCAGGCAGACCAGGGCCCGCGTCTCGGGGCCCGCCGCGCGCCAGGAGCCCATGGCGGCGCTCATGGCGGGGAGCAGGATGTCCGGGTCGGCGTGCGGATACTCGACGCCGAGCTCCGGTCCGTACGGCGAGACCTCCGCGCCGGTCCAGCCGTCGGTGCCCGGCTGGCCGAGATCCAGCCTGGTGCCGAGCACGGCGTCGAACGCGGCCTTGCCCTCGGCGGCACCGAGGCTGCCGGGGAGACCCCCCTCGCCGTACGCCTTCGGGTGTTCGGGGTGCGGGGACCAGTAGGCGCGCGTACGGATCGCGTCGAGGGCCTGGTCGAGCGTCGGGCGGTGGATCTCGGACAGCTTCTCGGGGGAAAGCTCGGCGGCCATGACGGACCAACTCCTCGTCGAGCCGGGCAGGGATGTGCTGACGGAGTTAGAGTAACCGAACGATCGGTCGGGACAAGGCCCCCGGGAAACCTGTGGACAACTCATGGGGGAGGATCGCGGTCATGACCACGGCGAAGCGGGACACATACACCCCGGAGACACTCCTGGCCGTCGCCGTCCGTGTCTTCAACGAGCGCGGCTACGACGGCACGTCCATGGAGCACCTCTCCCAGGCGGCGGGTATCTCCAAGTCGTCCATCTACCACCACGTGGCGGGCAAGGAAGAGCTCCTGAGGCGCGCGGTGAGCCGGGCGCTCGACGGGCTCTTCGGGATTCTCGACGAGACGGGTGCCACGGAGGGGCGGGCGATGGCCCGGGTCGAATACGTCACGCGCCGCACGGTCGAGGTACTCGCGGCGGAGCTGCCGTACGTCACGCTGCTGCTGCGCGTGCGCGGCAACACGACGACGGAGCGCTGGGCGCTCGAGCGTAGGCGCGAGTTCGACCAGCGGGTGTCCGAGCTGCTCAAGGCCGCGGTGACGGAGGGGGACCTGCGCGCTGACGTGGACATACGCCTGGCGACCCGGCTGCTCTTCGGCATGGTGAACTCGCTGGTCGAGTGGTATCGGCCGCAGGTGAGCGGCTCCCCGGACGCGGAACAGCTGGCCGACACGGTCGTCCAGCTCGCGTTCGAAGGGATGCGGGCCGGCTGACCCCGCCCCTCCCGGCCGCCCCCGGTGCCGTGACCGCGTAGGTTCCGCGGGTTCCGCACTGGTCCGAGCGTCGCGGGGAACTCGGATGCCGTCGCATCGTGGGTCTGCGAGCATGCGTTGCTGTGGAGATCAACAACATTGTCGTCCGCCGTGCGGTCGACTCCGACGCAGCTGCGGTGGCCGAGGTGTGGCTGCGTTCCTTCACGGCGGCGCTTCCGAGCGTGCGCCGGGCACATACGGACGACCAGGTCCGGTCCTGGTTCCGTGCGGTGGTCGTTCCCGGGCAGGAGACATGGGTGGCGACCTTCGAAGACTCGGTCGTCGCGATGATGGTGCTGGATGGCGAAGACCTGGACCAGCTCTATCTCGATCCGGCCTGGCAGGGCCAGGGCATCGGCGGCCGGCTCGTGGATCTGGCGAAGCAGCGCCGTCCGGCCGGGCTGGCGCTGTGGACGTTCCAGGTCAACGAGTCGGCACGTCGCTTCTACGAGCGGCACGGCTTCGTCGCCGGCGAATGCACCGACGGGCACCGCAACGAGGAACGTGAGCCGGACATCCGGTACCTGTGGCGGCCTGAAGAGCAACAGCCCTGAGACTGTTCACGCCGCCTAGGCGAGCTCGGCCGGACGCTCCGGGCGCGGACCCAGGTCGGTCTCCTCGAACACCAGCAGAGTGCGGGTGGACAGGACCTCGGGTATGGCCTGGATCCTGGTGAGGACCAGCTCCCGCAGCGCCCTGTTGTCCGGGGTGTGCACCAGGAGCAGTACGTCGAAGTCGCCGCTGACCAGCGCGATGTGGGTGGCACCGGGAAGCGTCTGGAGCTGGTCGCGCACCGTGCGCCAGGAGTTCTGGACGATCTTGAGCGTGATGTAGGCGGAGGCGGCCTGTCCTGCCCGTTCGTGATTCACGCGTGCGCTGAAGCCGCGGATCACGCCGTCCTCGACGAGCCTGTTGATCCGGGCGTACGCATTGGCCCGCGAGACGTGGACGCGCTCTGCGACGGCCCGTATCGAGGCGCGGCCGTCCGTCCGGAGGATGCGCAGGATGGAGCGGTCGATGGAATCCAGAGGCCGTGCGGGCGGGGTGCGGTCCGCTCCTGCGCCCCCGTCGGCCATTTGTTCAGCTGCCATCTGCCCGCGCCTCCCTGTTGTGGACGACCTGTCCCTATCCCAGGCTGTGGAGAACCGTTTGTCCACAGGCTGGAGGTGCCTGTAGCCAAATTGCCCCCACGACCGAACAATCGGTAGGTGAGGCACACCACACCGGTGCCCTGCTCACACCCGACATTCCTGTGGATTTCGACACTCCTCGATATATCCCGATGCCAGGAGGTGCTTGTCATGACGGTTCAGGAGCTGCCCGGCGCAGCCGCCTACCGGCCCACGCCGCCCCCGGCCTGGAAGCCGCTCACCGATCCCGCGCCGCTGCTCCCGGATCCCCAGCCGTACCGCGTGCTCGGTACGGATGCGGCGGCCGGCGCGGACCCCGAGCTGCTGCTGAGGCTCTACGCCGAGCTGGTGCGCGGCCGCCGGTACAACGCGCAGGCCACCGCACTGACCAAGCAGGGCAGGCTCGCGGTGTACCCGTCGAGCACCGGGCAGGAGGCGTCCGAGATCGCGGCTGCGTTCGTGCTGGAGGAGCGGGACTGGCTCTTCCCCAGCTATCGCGACACGCTCGCCGCAGTGGCGCGTGGCCTGGACCCCGTCCAGGCGCTGACCCTGCTGAGGGGGGACCGGCACACCGGGTACGACCCGCGTGAGCACCGCATCGCCCCGCTGTGCACCCCGCTGGCCACCCAGCTGCCGCATGCCGTGGGCCTGGCGCACGCGGCGCGACTCAAGGGCGACGACGTGGTGGCGCTCGCGATGGTCGGCGACGGCGGGACGAGCGAGGGTGATTTCCACGAGGCGCTGAATTTCGCGGCCGTCTGGCGGGCCCCGGTCGTCTTTCTCGTCCAGAACAACGGCTTCGCGATCTCCGTGCCCCTGGCCAAGCAGACCGCGGCCCCGTCGCTCGCCCACAAGGCCGTGGGTTACGGGATGCCGGGACGCCTGGTCGACGGGAACGACGCGGCAGCGATGCACGAGGTGCTCGGCGAGGCGGTGGCGCGGGCCAGGCGGGGCGAGGGGCCGACGCTCGTCGAGGCGGTCACCTACCGCATGGAAGCCCATACGAACGCCGACGACGCCACGCGATACCGGGGCGACAGCGAAGTGGAGACCTGGCGCGCGCACGATCCGATCAGGCTTCTCGAACGGGAGCTGACCGGTCGCGGGCTGCTGGACGAGGACGGCATCGGGTCGGTGCGGGAGGCTGCGGAGCGTATGGCGGAGGAGCTGCGGGAGCAGATGAACGCCGATCCGGTGCTCGACCCGATGGATCTGTTCACTCATGTCTACGGCGAGCAGACCGGCCAGCTGCGGGAACAGGCGGCCCGGCTGCGCGCCGAGCTGGACGCCGAGCACGGCGCGGACGACGAGAGCGGCGCGGAGGAGGGACGATGAGCACCGCTGCCGCGACGGCCGGTGAACGGACCGGCAGGGCCAAGCCGGCCACGATGGCGCAGGCGCTCGGGCGGGCGCTGCGCGACTCGATGGCGGAGGACCCGGCGGTGCACGTACTCGGGGAGGACGTCGGCACACTCGGTGGCGTCTTCCGTGTCACCGACGGTCTGGCGAAGGAGTTCGGCGACGACCGCTGTACGGACACACCGCTGGCCGAGGCAGGGATACTCGGGGCGGCCGTGGGCATGGCGATGTACGGGCTGCGGCCCGTGGTGGAGATGCAGTTCGACGCCTTCGCGTATCCGGCGTTCGAGCAGCTGGTCGGCCATGTCGCCAAGATGCGCAACCGGACGTCGGGCGCCATGCCGCTGCCGATCACGGTGCGTGTGCCGTACGGAGGCGGGATCGGCGGGGTCGAGCACCACAGCGACTCCTCGGAGGCGTACTACATGGCGACGCCCGGTCTGCACGTCGTCGTGCCGGCCACGGTCGACGACGCGTACGGGCTGCTGAGGGAGTCGATCGCCTCCGACGACCCGGTGGTCTTCCTGGAGCCGAAGAGGCTCTACTGGTCCAAGGCCGACTGGTCGCCCGAAGCCCCTGCCGCGGTCGAGCCGATCGGCAGGGCCGTGATCCGGCGGCCCGGCCGCAGCGCCACCCTGATCACCTACGGGCCGTCTCTCCCGGTGTGTCTGGAGGCGGCCGAGGCGGCCACGGCCGAGGGCTGGGACCTCGAGGTGGTCGATCTGCGCTCGCTGGTGCCCTTCGACGACGGGACTGTCGCCGCGTCGGTGCGCCGCACGGGCCGTGCGGTGGTCGTGCATGAGTCGTCCGGCTTCGGTGGACCCGGCGGTGAGATCGCGGCGCGGATCACCGAGCGGTGTTTCCATCATCTGGAGGCGCCGGTCCTGCGCGTCGCCGGATTCGACATTCCCTATCCGCCGCCGATGCAGGAGCGGCACCATCTGCCGGGTGTGGACCGGGTACTCGACGCGGTCGCACGTCTTCAGTGGGAGGCCGAGAGCTGATGGCGCAGGTGCTCGAATTCAAGCTGCCGGACCTGGGTGAGGGGCTGACCGAGGCGGAGATCGTCCGCTGGCTGGTGGAGGTCGGCGATGTCGTCGCCATCGACCAGCCGGTCGTCGAGGTCGAGACGGCCAAGGCCATGGTGGAGGTCCCCTGCCCCTACGGGGGCGTGGTGACGGCACGGTTCGGCGAGGAGGGCGGGGAACTCCCGGTCGGTGCGCCGCTGCTGACGGTGGCGGTCGGATCCGCGGAGTCCGCGGACGGCCACGAGGCGTCCGGCGGACCCTCGGGCAACGGCAACGGCAACGGCAACGGCAACGGCAACGGCAACGGGGCCGGGGGCGGGTCCGGAGCGTCGGGCAACGTGCTGGTCGGATACGGCACGGGCGCACCGGCCGCGCGGCGGCGACGCGTCAGGCCCGCCCAGGTCTCCTCGGCGCCCCACGCCCCGGCGGCGCCCCCGGCAGCCCGTCCGGCTCAGGCCACGGTCCACGCCTCGGTGCAGGACATCCCTGCCACGCCGGGAGGGGCCGGGCCGGAGGGCCCCGTTGCCGTCGTCTCTCCCCTGGTCCGGAAGCTGGCGCGCCGGCACGGACTCGACCTCCGGCAGATCGTGGGTACGGGACGGGACGGGCTGATTCTGCGCACCGATGTGGAGTCCGCCATCAGAGCCCTGGACGAAGAAGCCCCCGTCGGCGCATCCCGGGTGTCCCGGCCGGAGTCGGGGCCGGAGCCGGAGTCGTCGGGCGAGCGGATCGCGCTGCGCGGGGTCAGGGGCGCGGTCGCCGAGAAGCTGTCGCGCAGCCGGCGGGAGATTCCCGACGCCACATGCTGGGTCGATGCCGATGCCACCGAGCTGGTGGCGGCCCGAGCCGCGATGAACGCCGCCGGCGGTTCGGCCGCGGGGCCCAAGGTGTCGGTGCTCGCTCTGCTGGCCCGCATCTGTACGGCGGCGCTGGCGAGGTTCCCCGAGCTCAACTCGACGGTGGACACCGAGGCGCGGGAGATCGTGCGGCTCTCCGGCGTCCATCTGGGCTTCGCCGCCCAGACGGAGCGCGGCCTGGTCGTCCCGGTCGTCCGGGACGCGCACACGAGGAACACGGAGTCGATCGGCGCGGAGATCGCCCGACTGACGGAGGCCGCCAGGGAGGGGAAGCTGACCCCGGCGCAGCTCACAGGAGGGACCTTCACGCTGAACAACTACGGGGTGTTCGGCGTCGACGGCTCGACTCCCATCATCAACCACCCCGAGGCGGCCATGCTCGGCGTCGGCCGCATCGTGCCCAAGCCCTGGGTGCACAAGGGCGAGCTGGCGGTCCGCCAGGTCGTCCAGCTCTCGCTCACCTTCGATCACCGGGTCTGCGACGGCGGCACGGCCGGTGGCTTCCTGCGCCATGTCGCCGACTGCGTGGAACAGCCGGCGGTGCTGCTGCGCGCGCTGTGATTTCGGCCCCCGGGGGGCCGCCGGGCGCGGGCGGCCCGCATACTCGGGGGCATGACCGCGTACGACGCCATCGTCCTCGCCGGAGGCGCTGCGAAGCGCCTCGGAGGGGCCGACAAACCAGGGCTCCATGTGGGCGGCCGTGCCCTCCTCGACCGGGTGCTGGCCGTCTGTGCCGACGCGGGGTCCACCGTGGTGGTGGGCGGGCGCAGGCCCACCGTGCGCCCCGTTACCTGGACACGTGAAGTGCCCCAGGGCGGCGGCCCCTTGGCGGCCCTGGGCGCTGGTGTGCGGCACACGGACGCGGAGAGAGTTCTGGTGCTCTCCGCGGATCTGCCGTTCCTGGGGGAGTCGACGGTCCGCTCGCTGCTGGCCGCCGCGGAGCCGGACATCCATGAGGGCGCCCTGTGCACCGACGAGGACGGCCGGGACCAGCCGCTGGTCGCGGTCTACCGGACCGAGCCGCTGCGCCGTGAGCTCGGCCTTCTCGCCACCGAACACGGGGGCCTCGCCGGCCTCCCCCTGCGGTTGCTGACCACCGAACTGGATCTGGCCCGGGTCCAGGCGGGCCCGCTGGCCTCTTTCGACTGCGACACCTGGGAAGACATTGCCGCTGCCCGGGCGCGGATCAGGGAGCATGGGACCGTGCTGGACGAATGGATCACCGCAGTCAAGAACGAACTGGGCATCGAGCTCGACGTCGACACCGGCGTCCTGCTGGACCTCGCCCGCGATGCCGCGCACGGCGTGGCCCGGCCCGCCGCGCCGCTGACCACCTTCCTGGTGGGGTACGCGGCGGCGATGGCGAGCAGCGGCAAGAGCCCGGAGGCCGCGGCTGACGCGGTGGCCGAGGCCTCCCGCAAGGCCGTCGCCCTCGCGCTCCGGTGGGAGGAGGAGACGGCGGCGGGAAGCGGGTCCGGCACGCCATGACCGCCCACGGAGGTGACGCGGGAGGGTCCGGTGCACGGGCGGCCGCTGCCCAGGCATCCGGCGCGCGGACGGCCACGGAGCGCGCGGCCGCTGAACGGGCGGCCGTGGAGCGCGCGGCCGCGGAGGAACGGGCCGTCGAGCAGGCACTGGCTCTCGTCGGCGCCCGGCCCCCGGGGCGGCCGGACTCGGGCTCCCCGGGCGCGGGCCCGCCCAGAGCCTCAGGCCTGCCGGGCACGGGCGCATCCGGCGGCGTCTTCAGGGACCCGGACACCTCCAGGGACATGGGCGCCGCCAGGGACCCCGGCTTCTCCGACGACTCCGGCTCCTCAAACGACTCCGGCTTCCTCATCGCCCCCGGCTCCTCCAGCGCCCCTGGCTCCTCCAGCCGTCAGGCTCCGCAGTCGGCCCACGGGTCCTCGCCCTCCTCCCCCCACGCCCACCGGTCCACGGCCACCGCCTGGGCCGGGGCGCGTGCACTGGCGGAGCGCCTCGGGCGCGGCGCCCCCCTGGCAGTCCACCGCCTCCCCCTGGACCGGGCTCTCGGCCATGTCCTGGCCGAAGCCGTGGTCGCACTCACCGATCTGCCGTCGTTCGACACCTCGGCCATGGATGGCTGGGCCGTCGCCGGGCCGGGCCCCTGGACCGTACGCGGAGGAGAAGGGCTGCTCGCCGGGCGTGCGTCCACGGAGCCGCTCCCCGACGGGCACGCCCTGCGGATCGCCACAGGCGCACGGCTGCCGGCCGACGCCACCGCTGTGATCCGCAGCGAGCACGCGCACTGCGACGAGGCGAAGGGGCTGCTGCACGCCACCCGCGACGTCCTGCAGGGCCAGGACATCCGGCCCCGGGGTCAGGAATGCAGGTCCGGCGATGAACTCCTGCCCGTGGCCACCGTCGTGACCCCGCCCGTCCTCGGGCTGGCGGCTGCCGCAGGGTACGACGCGCTCGTCGTCATGCCGAGGCCCCGCGTGGACGTCTTCGTCCTCGGCGATGAACTCCTCACGGCGGGGCTTCCACGCGACGGGCTGATCCGGGACGCGCTGGGTCCCATGCTCGCTCCCTGGCTGCGTTCTCTGGGCGCGGAAGTCGCCGAGCCCAGGAGGCTCGGCGATGACGCCGACGCTCTCCGCCAGGCCATCGTCTCCTCCGATGCCGATCTGATCCTCACCACGGGCGGTACGGCCTCAGGACCGGTGGACCACGTCCACCGCGTCCTCGCGGGGATCGGGGCCGAGCTGCTGATCGACGGGGTGGCCGTGCGTCCGGGCCACCCGATGCTTCTTGCGCAACTCGCGGGGGGCGGCCCCTGCCTGATCGGCCTGCCCGGAAACCCCCTCGCCGCGGTGTCCGGACTGCTGACGCTGGCCGAGCCCCTGCTCCGGGGAATCGCCGGCCGGCATGCTCAGGACCGCTACAGCGCGCCCGTACGCGAAGAGGTGCACGGGCACCCGCAGGACACCCGGCTGATTCCCGTCGTCCATCGCGACGAGAACGTCGTACCCCTGCACTACAACGGCCCGGCCATGCTCCGTGGCATCGCCGCCGCGGACGGGCTGGCCGTGGTCCCGCCCGGCGGGGTGAAGTCCGGCACCGAGGTCGAGATCCTCGATCTGCCGTGGGCTTCGGCAGCGCCGTGGACAGAAGGGTGTTTCACGTGAAACTTCCCGGCCATGATGCGATGGCCCGGCGGGCGGACGAACATGTGGTCCCGACCCGGGTCCTTCTGCCCCGGCGGGAGGTCGACCGACCGCTCCTCCAGGTGGCCAAGCGGCTGGCCATGGCTCTCACGGTGCTGGCCATCACGGTCTTCATCGTCTGGGCCGACCGGGACGGCTACCACGACAACGCGGACAGCAAGGTCGACTTCCTCGACGCCGTCTACTACGCGACGGTGACCCTGTCGACGACCGGTTACGGCGACATCGTCCCGTACAGCGACCCGGCTCGGCTGGTCAACGTGCTGCTGGTGACCCCGCTGCGCGTGCTCTTCCTGATCATCCTGGTCGGCACCACTCTCGAGGTCCTGACGGAGCGGACCCGGGAGGACTTCCGGCTGAATCGTTGGAGAACCAACTTGCGTGAACACACCGTGGTCGTCGGCTTCGGAACGAAGGGCCGCTCGGCCATCCAGACCCTCTGTGCCACCGGTCTGAAGAAGGAACAGATCGTGATCGTCGACCCTGCGGGCAAGGTGATCGAAGCAGCCAACGCCGAAGGGTTCGTGGGCGTACTGGGCGATGCGACGCGCAGCGATGTGCTGCTGCGGGCCGAGGTCCAGAAGGCGCGTCAGATCATCATCGCGACCCAGCGCGACGACACCGCCGTCCTGGTCGCCCTGACCGCCCGCCAGCTCAACCGGGGCGCGAAGATCGTGGCCGCTGTGCGCGAGGAGGAGAACGCGCCGCTGCTGCGGCAGTCCGGCGCCGACGCCGTGATCACCAGCGCGAGCGCGGCAGGCCGTCTGCTCGGACTCTCCGTCCTCAGCCCCACCGCGGGCACGGTGATGGAGGACCTCATCCAGCAGGGCAGCGGGCTGGATCTCATCGAACGGCCGGTGATAAAGGCCGAGGTGGGCAAGAGCGTCCGGGAGACGGACGACCTGGTGGTCACCGTTCTGCGGGGTCACCGGCTGCTGGGTTACGACGATCCGGCGGCCAGCCCCCTGCAGTTGACGGACCGGGTGATCACGATCGTGCGTGCCTCGCCGCCCCGTACACCGCCGACAGGCCATCCGCAGCAGCCCAACCAACGACCCTGAGGGCCCCCGGCAGGGGCCGGACCGGAGTCGAAGTCAGGGGCCGGGCGCGGCGCAGGCACGTCCGCCCCGGCCCGGGACTCTGCACGGAGTAGCCTCGCGGCCATGTATGCGATCACGATCCCCGAACCCGGCGGCCCCGAAGCGCTCGTATGGGCCGAGGTGCCCGATCCCGTACCAGGCGAGGGCGAAGTCCTCGTCGAGGTCGTGTCCAGCGCGGTCAACCGGGCCGACGTCCTGCAGCGGCAGGGCTTCTACAACCCCCCGGCCGGCGCCTCCGCCTACCCCGGCCTGGAGTGCGCGGGCCGCATCGCGGCGCTCGGCCCGGGAGTGACCGGATGGTCCGTGGGCGACGAGGTGTGCGGGTTGCTCGCGGGGGGCGGATACGCGGAGAAGGTGGCTGTGCCGACCGGACAGCTGCTGCCCGTGCCCGACGGCGTGGACCTGGCCGAGGCGGCGGCGCTGCCCGAGGTGGCCGCGACGGTCTGGTCGAACGTCTTCATGGTGGCCCACCTGCGCCCCGGTGAGACCCTCCTGGTCCACGGCGGGTCCAGCGGTATCGGCACGATGGCGATCCAGCTCGCCAAGGCCGTCGGCGCGCGCGTCGCTGTGACGGCGGGAGGGCCCGAGAAGCTGGCGCGCTGCCAGGAGCTCGGCGCCGACATCCTCATCGACTACCGCGAGCAGGACTTCGTCGAGGAGCTGCGGCAGGCGACGGACGGTGCGGGAGCGGATGTGATCCTCGACATCGTCGGGGCGAAGTATCTGGACCGGAACGTGCGGGCCCTGGCGGTGAACGGCCGTCTCGCCATCATCGGTCTCCAGGGCGGTGCCAAGGGCGAGCTGAACCTGAGCGCCCTGCTGAGCAAGCGGGCCGCCGTCACGGCGACGTCCCTGCGCGCGCGGCCCCTCGCGGAGAAGGCCGCGATCATCGCGGCGGTACGTGAGCATGTGTGGCCGCTGCTCGCCGACGGCGTCGTACGGCCGGTCGTGGACCGCACGATGCCGATGTCGGACGCGGCGGAGGCCCACCGGCTGATGGAGTCCAGCAGCCACATCGGCAAGATCCTCCTGGCCGCGCCGAAGGCCTGACGCGAGCAGGCCTTCCTGACACGCGCAGCACGGCCTTCCTGGCCCGAGCAGGCCTTCCTGACACGCGCGCGAGCGGTACCGAAACCCGCACGGGGCCCGGCACACACCATGTGTGCCGGGCCCCGTCGGTGCGTACCGCGGTCGTGCGGACTCAGGCCACGAACCGTCCTAGAGGTACGGGCCGGAGCGAGCCGGACCGTGCGGATCGATGCCGCCTTCCTCCTCCTCGTGGCCGGCGCCCGGAGGAAGGGCGCGGCGCATCTGCTCCAGCTGGGTACGGGCCGCCATCTGCTGGGCGAACAGTGCCGTCTGGATGCCATGGAAGAGGCCCTCGAGCCAGCCGACCAGCTGGGCCTGCGCGATCCGCAGCTCGGCCTCGGACGGCACGGACTCCTCGGTGAACGGCAGCGACAGCCGCTCCAGCTCCTCGACGAGCTCCGGCGCGAGACCGTCCTCGAGCTCCTTCACCGAGCTCGCGTGGATCTCCTTCAGCCTGACCCGGCTCGCCTCGTCGAGAGGAGCAGCCCTGACCTCCTCCAGCAGCTGCTTGATCATGCTGCCGACGCGCATGACCTTCGCGGGCTGCTCGACCATGTCCGTGACCGGGATCTCGCGGGACTCGTCGTCACCGCTGCCTCCGCCGATAGCCATTCCGTCCTGCCCCACCACGAGGACTTGGGGGTGCTCCTGCGACCGTTCATTCCTCGGCATTTCCATGCTGCCATTGTCGCCCACACCTGCCCCGCGACGCGGTGGTGCCCCCGAAAAGTGAAGATCCACTCTCTCGGGGGCACCGGATCGCCGCCTCACGTCACGGGGACGGTTCCCCGAGGACGATCACCCCGCGCGCCGCGCCAGGGCGGTGCGTGACCCGGCGAACGCGGCGGCCAGCAGCCCTGCCAGCACCGGCACGACCACGGCCAGCAGCCCGACGGTCTCCCACGGCATCACGATGGGTGTGTACGCCGAGTCCATGGGCTGCTCACGCATCGCCTCCATCGCCTCCCGCAGATCGACCAGACGCAGGGCCACCGCGGGCACGATGCCCGCGACCGTGCCGAGCAGCACGCCCGTGAGCGCGACGACCACGCACTGGAATCCGGAGAGTGAACGCCGCACGCCGGGCGGCGCCCCCACCGCGCTGAGTGTGGTGAGGTCGGCCTCCGCGTCCGCCTTGGCAAGACCGGTGGTGATGGCGGCCGCGCCCAGGGTGACCACACCCGCGAACAGGGCGAGGATCAGCAGGATCACATCCTCGTCGCCGCTCTCCACCGGGCTTTCCGCCTGGAGGTAGATCCCGCTCCCGGCCTGGGTGAAGGCGGCCGACACCGCCTGCTCCTCGGCGTCCGTCGGCGGATGCGCGACGGTGTAGACCGTGCCGTACGCCGCGCTGTGCAGGCCGAGCCGGTCCGCGGTGTCCTGCGGAAGGATCATCCGGATCCCGGGGGTGGCGGCGTACCTGTCGGGCGCGACATAGACGTCCAGCCGGTCCGTGGTGGCCTTGGCCTTGCCCGGGTGGAGCTTGCGGTTCTTCTTGTCGCGCTCGTTGTACGTGTGCACGGCCTTGAGCGTGACCTGGTCGTTCTGCGCGTACGCAGAGTTGAGCAGCACGGGAGTCCCGGCAGCCAGGGCTTTGGCCGCCGCCGGGTCGTCGAGCTTCACGTACGACCTGAGCAGTGCGGCGTCCCCTACGACGATGTGACTGTCACCCGTGTAGAGCGCGCCCGCCGTGAGGTACTCGTCGACGCACGCGGGGGAGCTCATGAGCTTCTTGTGCGCGTCGGCGGAGAGGCTCGCGGCGAGCTTCTTGGCGCCCGGCCCCTGAAGGGGGCAGTCATGGCCCTTGCCGGTGGGCTTGACCAGTTCGAGGGTGCCGCAGCCGTTCTCCTCCTCGTAGTAGACCGAGCAGTCGGAGCCGGCCCAGGTCCGCCCGATGTCGGCGCGGCCGCCGCTGACGGCCAGATTCCGCTCTGCGGCTGCCCGTGCCAGGGGGAGCTGGTCGACGCTGGTCGCCTCGTCGGCCACGAGCGCCACGGTGCCCGGGGTGAGGGGGCGCATATGGTCGTAGTCATGCTCCGCCAGGACGCTGGAGGTGTACGTGGCGATGGCGACGGTCCCCGCTACGGCCGCCATGACGGCGGCGACCGCCGGGGCCGTACGGCCCCGGTTGCGCGCGGCGTCACGCAGAGCCATGCGCGGGGAGAGCGGCAGCCGGGCGCCGAGCCGCCCGAGGAGGCCGACGATCACCGGGATGCAGGCGAGCAGCCCGAGCTCGGCGACCACGGAGCCGCCGGAGACGAACTGGGTGTTCCCGGTCGTGCCGCCGTAGACGGCGACCGCCACGCCGAGCGCGAGCGCCACGCTGCCCACGACGGGGAGGAGGCGGGAGCTCCGGCGTGTTCCGCGGCGGCCGGTGAGCGATTCGAGCACCGACTGCCTGCCGGCCACGATCGCCGGCGCCAGGGCCGCCAGAACGCCGGTGACGAGGCCGATGACGGCGATGGCCAGGAGTTCCCAGGGGCGGATGTCGAGCGCGCCGAAGCGGCTTCCGGTCCAGCCCTCGATCATCGGACGGAACACCACGGTGAGACCGATCCCGGCGGCGACACCGGCCACGGCTCCGATCCCGCCGAGCACCAGGCCTCCGGACAGCACGACGGCGCGTACGTGGCTGCGGCTGCCGCCACAGGTGCCGACCAGGCCGAGCTGCCGGCGTGAGCGCCGGGCGCCGACGGCGAACGCGGGGCCCGCCAGCAGGACGATCTCCAGGACCGCCATGGCGACGAGGGTCGCCACCGCGGCGCTCAGCTCGGACGAGCTTTCACCGAGGGGGATGTCCTGGTACGCGAGCAGCGGGACATCGGAGGCCGGGGGCGGATCGAGAGCGACCTGGCGGGACAGCACCAGGACGCCCTTCTTGTTCGCCGTGAGCACGTCCGACCAGGGGATACCGGCACCGGCGGGCCCCTGGACGAGCCAGGTCATGTCGCCGGGATACGGAGGGACGATCTTCTTGTCCTGGCCCGCCGCCGCCTTCCACGGGGCGATCACGGCACCCGGGTCGGCGTACAGCGCACTCTTGCCCAGCTCGCCCGGCAGCTCGACGCTGCCGGTGATCGTGTACGTCTGCTCGGGGCCGCGCAGCGTCGTGCGGGAGCCGACACCGAGTCCGGCGGACTTCAGGAAGTGCTCGGTCGCGACGATCTCCCCCTCGCCGTCCGGGTACGCCCCGTCGACCAGGTCGAGCCGGCCTCTGACCGCCGGATCCGAGGTGCGCAGCTCCACGATCTCGGTGTTGGCGACACCGTGCCGGGTGCTGACGACGGCGGGTACGGACTGTTCGGTGAGGTACCGCGAACCCTTGGGGAACGAGCCCGGCACATCGACGGGGGCGCGCTGGTCCTCGGCCGGGACCTCTGCCTCGTCGTCAGGGGTGCTCCAGATGTCGGAGTCGGGCATCTGCTCGATGGGGACGGGGCCGATGCCGGCCGAGCTGTACACGGCGTCCGCGGACCCCATCTCGGCCGTCAGATCCTCGGCGACGGTGGGCGTGGAACTGCGGTACGTCACATCGGCGGCCGTGACACCGAGGACCGGCAGGGCGATCATCGCGACGACGAGTGCGCTGCGGCCCTTGGACCGCAGAGCGTCGCGCCGGGCGATCCGGAGGGCGGCGCGCCACCCGGTGAAGACGCTCACTCGGCACCTTCCGAGGCGAGCAGGGATTCGGCTCCGGTCGCCAGCGTCTGGTCCACTATCGACCCGTCCCGCAGGAAGACCACCCGGTCCGCCCAGGCCGCGTACCTGGGCTCGTGCGTCACCATCACTCCGGCAGCGCCCTCGTCGCAGCGGTTGCGGAGCAGGGCGAGCACCGTCTCGCCGGTCTCCGAGTCGAGCGCCCCGGTGGGCTCGTCGGCGAGCACGAGGCGGCGGTCACCCACGAGGGCGCGGGCGATGGCGACGCGCTGCTGCTGGCCGCCGGACATCTCGTCCGGGAAGCGGTCGGCGACCTCCGTGAGGCCCATCTCCTCCAGGGAGGCCATGGCCTCCTTGCGGGCCTTGCGTACGGGCACGCCGTCCAGTTCGCGCGGCAGGGCGATGTTCTCCGCCGCGGTGAGGGCCGGGATCAGGTTGTAGTCCTGGAAGACGTAGCCGACGCTACGGCGCCGCAGGCGGGCGACGCCCTTGCGGCCGAGCGCGGAGATGTCCTGGCCCTCGATGACGACCTGGCCGCTGCTCGCGGTGTCGAGGCCTCCCGCCAGGGTCAGGAGCGTGGACTTGCCGGAGCCGGAGGGGCCCATCACGGCGACGAGTTCACCGGTGTGGACCGAGAGATTGATGCCGCGCAGGGCGTGCACCTCGGCGACACCGGAGCCATGGGTCCGGGTCAGGGCCCTCAGTTCGAGGACGGGTGCGTCCACGGAGAGGCCGACGGGCGGGGCGGGGACGGACGTGGACATGGTGAGCTGTTCCCCCTGAGAACGGTACGGATCTGAAGCTGGTGCGGACACGGAAAGCGGTCGGTGGCCCGACGCGGGCCGGCGGTCAGCGGCCCGCGGACGGCCGGGAGGCCGCGGGGCGTGTGGTCCCACGGCTCGTGGACGTGGCGGTGCGGGCGGCGGTGCGGGCGGCGGGCTCGGTCGCGGCGGCCGAGGCCAGGCGCACCAGGCGGGACTCGCAGTGGTCGAGCCAGCGGGCCTCCGCCTCGGCCTGGAAGATCAGCTGCTCCACCACAAGCAGCCAGGCGACCTCGTCGCGGTCGGCCGGTACGTCGGCGAGTGCCTGGGCCTTGAGCCGGGTGTAGTCCTGCATCGCCTTCAGCGTGTGGCTCCGCTGGGACTGGATGACGGCGCGGATGTCGACTCCGGGCGCCCCGACCGCCATCGCGAGCTTGATCGCCAGCTCGTCGCGGGGCGGACTGCTGCGGTCGACAGGGGTCTCGAACCAGCTCCTCAGCTCGGCGCGCCCGTCCTCGGTGATCGAGTAGAGCGCGTGACCCGCGTCGTCCTCGCCGTCCTGGGCGACCATGCCGTCGCGTTCCAGACGGCTGAGCGTCGTGTAGACCTGCCCGACGTTCAGCGGCCAGGTGGAGCCGGTGCGGGACTCGAATTCGGTGCGGAGCTGGGAGCCGTACCGAGGCCCCCGCTCCAGGAGGGCCAGCAGCCCGTGACGAATCGACATACTGAGTATGTATACCCAGTATGCTGCTCGACGCAAGCCTCCCCGGCCCGGGGCGGAGGTTCAGTGGGGAGGTACGGGCGGGGACCTCGACGGCCTGTCGGGCCGGGGTCAGTTCGCCCGGCGCATGCGGAGCGCCAGAAAGGCCAGACCCAGCCCGACCAGGGCGATTCCGCTGCCCAGTGACACGTCCCGCACCTGCTTCAGGCCGGGTGCGTCCACCGCCTGACGTTGCCGCGCCGTCTCGCCGGGATCGGGGAACGCCTCGGGCGGCGGCGTGAACGCCGGCACCTTCGCGGGGTCGGGGTCGGGCGGCACCTCGTCAGCCGCCGCCTTCGAGTGCCCGGCCTCCAGGGGGGAGAGCGACCGTCCAGGCCGCGCCCGGCCCTCCCCCGCCTGCCGCCCGGCCAGGGGTGAATCCTCGGCGGAAGGGCTCGTGTTGGGGTGAGAGGTGGATGCGGCGGCTCCGTCGTCCGCGTGCGCCAGGACCGGGGGGCCGAGCGCCACCCCGACCGCCATCACCAGACAGGCGACGCACCGTGACGACCGTGAAGCCGGGAGTCCTGGAGGCATGAGATCAGCGTCACATGACCGGAGACCTCCGGCATCCCGAGCGCGTCCGGAAGGAGCACCTCAACCGGTCGGGCGGCCAGTCGGTCAGGCGGTCGCACGATCAGGCGGTCCAGCCGGTCAGGCGGTCCAGCCGATCAGGTGGTCCGGTCGGTCAGCCGATCAGGCCGGGTCACCCGTCGAGATACGCAGCTCGAAGTGCGCGCCCTGCTCGGCCACGGCTGAGCCCACGGTCGGGAACTGGTCGACGATCTGGTCCTCGGCGTAGGTGTTGCCCTCCACCTCGATGACCTTGACGGTCCAGCCGGCCGCGGCGGCACAGGACTTCGCCGAGATGATGTCCTTGTAGACGAAGTTCGGTGCCTGGACCTTCGCCGGGTCGTTGGTGTCCTCGGTGGCGTCGGTGCACTTCGTGGTCTCCATCGTCCGGTTCCGCTCCGGCGCCTTGTGCTCGCCGGCGGCTTCGCTGGAGCCCGGGTCGCCGTCCTTGCCGTCCGCCGGGTCGTCGCCCTTCATGTTGAGGAAGACCAGCAGGCCGCCGATCGCGACCAGGGCGACCACGACCGACCCCACGACGACCGGCATGTTGCGCCGGGACCCGCCGCCACCGGAGCCCGCTACCGTCTGCGGGGACATGGCGTACGGCGGCGGGGTCTGGTGCGCCAGGTGCGCCTGCGTCCCGTAGGGCTGGGCGGCCTGCGGGTAGCCGTAACCAGGCGTGGGGGTGGGGGCCGGGGTCGGTGCGCCGTAGGGACCCGGCTGGGGGTGCGGCTGGTACGGCGTCTGCACGCTGTGCGGCGCCGGAGTGCTCTGGTCGACGGGCGGGAAGACCGCCGAGCCCACGCCCGAGCCGCTGTTGCCCGCAGGGGCGCCGCCGCCGATGATCACCGGGGCGCCTGCGGGGCCGCTCGCGCTCAGCACGCGGGTGATCTCGTCCTGCATCGCCGCGGCGCTGGGGAAGCGCTCGTTCGGGTTCTTCTTCAGCGCCCGGGCGACGAGGGCGTCCATCGCGGGGGTGATCGACCGGTTGACGCTCGAAGGGGCGCCCGGCTCCTCCTGCACATGCGCGTACGCGATGGCGAGCGCGGAGTCCGCGTCGAACGGAATGCGGCCCGTGAGCAGCTGGAAGAGCATGATGCCGACCGAGTACAGGTCGGAGCGCGCGTCGACCCCGCGGCCGAGCGCCTGCTCGGGGGAGAGGTACTGCGGGGTGCCGACGACCATGCCGGTCTGGGTCATGGAGGTGACGCCCGACTGCATGGCACGGGCGATGCCGAAGTCCATGACCTTGACGACGCCGCGCTTGGTCATCATGACGTTGCCGGGCTTGATGTCGCGGTGGACCAGGCCCATCTCGTGGCTGGTCTCCAGGGCGGCCAGTACATCGGCCGTCACCTTGAGCGCCTTCTCGGCCGGCATCGCGCCGTACTGCTGGATGTCCGCCTGGAGCACGGAGCCGAGCGGCTGCCCCTCGACGTACTCCATGACGATGTACGGCATCAGGGCGCCGCCGAGCTCGTCCTCACCCGTGTCGAACACCGAGACGATGTTGGTGTGCTGAAGCTTGGCGACGGCCTGCGCCTCACGCCGGAACCGCTCGCGGAAGGACTGCTCGCGCCCCAGCTCGGTGTGCAGCGTCTTGATGGCGACCTGTCGGTCGAGGGCCGTGTCATAGGCGAGATAGACGGACGCCATGCCGCCCTCGCCGAGCAGGTCACGCAGTTGATAGCGGCCACCGGCCACAGAACCGCCCGCGTAACGTCCCTGTGCGCCGTCGTGGCTCATGACTTGCCATCCCCCTCGGCGCCCGACGGACGCGATCATCCCTATGACGGGCCAAGTCTGCCCGAGGGGTACGACACGTCAAGCCGGGTGCCCGTTCCGTGACCCTACGCACAGGAAGCGTCTCGGAAGCGTTACAGGACGCGCATGGAATTTGCGTGGACGGCGCGCGAGCCGATTGGATGGCCGGTCACTCTGTGGACCGGCGTGTCGGACAGAGGCTGTAGCGTGACGTGGCAATGCAGCAAGGCACCGTGAGCACCCGCGGACGCGCGGACAGATACGACGGCGAGGACTGATGGCACCCGATTCCGAAGCAAACGGCGGCGGAGTCTCGGATGGCACCGACTCCTGGGGTGTCGGCGGTGTGGTCGGGGACGGCCGTTACCGCATGACCCACCGGCTCGGTCGCGGTGGCATGGCCGAGGTGTACGCCGCGGAGGACGTCCGCCTCGGGCGCACGGTGGCGGTGAAGCTGCTCCGTTCCGATCTTGCCGAGGACCCGGTCTCCAAGGCCCGTTTCACGCGTGAGGCACAGTCGGTCGCCGGGCTCAACCACCATGCGATCGTCGCCGTGTACGACTCGGGCGAGGACGTCGTGGGCGGGGCGACCGTGCCGTACATCGTGATGGAGCTCGTCGAGGGCAACACCATCCGCGATCTGCTGCTGGAGGCGGAGGCCCCGCCGCCGGAGCAGGCGCTGATCATCGTCTCGGGCGTCCTCGAGGCCCTGGCGTACTCCCACCAGCACGGCATCGTGCACCGCGACATCAAGCCGGCGAACGTGATCATCACGCACTCCGGCGCGGTCAAGGTGATGGACTTCGGCATCGCCCGTGCGCTGCACGGCGCCCAGTCGACGATGACCCAGACCGGCATGGTCATGGGCACGCCCCAGTACCTCTCCCCCGAGCAGGCGCTCGGCAAGGCCGTCGATCACCGCTCCGACCTCTACGCCACCGGCTGCCTCCTCTACGAACTCCTCGCCCTGCGGCCCCCGTTCACCGGCGAGACCCCGCTTTCCGTCGTCTACCAGCACGTCCAGGACATGCCGGTGCCACCCTCCCAGACCGGGGAGGTCCCGCCGGAGCTGGACGGGCTCGTGATGCGCTCCCTCGCGAAGGACCCGGACGACCGGTTCCAGAGTGCCGAGGAGATGCGCGGACTCGTCCAGTACAGCCTGCAGATGCTGCAGGTCCAGGGCGGGCACACGGGCACCTGGAACACCGGCCCGGTCGACGCGCAGGACCGTGGCCACACGGCGGCGATGAACATGGGCGGCACCGCGGCCATGGGGCATCCCGTCCACGGGACCACCTCGCAGGGCCCGATCCTGCCGCCCATGAACCCCGACGACGGGGCGTACGCGGGCGGCGGCCGGCGCGGTGGCGGCGGTCGCGGCAAGATGCTGCTGTTCGTCCTGCTCGCGCTGATCGCGATCGGTGCGGGCGTCGCGTTCGCCCTCCAGGCGGCGAAGGGCGACGGTGACAAGGTGAAGACCCCGACCACGCCCTCCACCTCGGTCTCCCCCTCCCCGACCACGCCCTCACCGGAGCCGTCGGACGAGGAGACGGAGGAGACCGAGGATCCGGGCAACTCGTCGGGTGGTCAGACGTGGCCCACCGAGGAGTCGACGTGGACCCCGCCGGCCGAGCCGACCCGGCCGACCCAGGAACCGACGGTGACACCCACCGAGTCCGACCCGGGCACGGCCGAGGGCGGCGGCACCGAGGACGGCGGGACCGGTGACAACGGTGGTGCCACCGAAGGCGGCACCGACGACGGCGGCGCGGGCGGCGACGACGAGGGGAACACGACGGACGGGACCGTGGCCGGCAGCGTGGAGGGCGCCGCAGCGGCGGGCACCAGCGGGTGACCGCCGGCACGACGTGACGGCGGGCCCCACCGGGCCTTTGACCCAGGCCGTGACGGCGGGCCGCCTCCCCGGGCCGTGACGGCGGGTCTACCCCGTGATGCCGCGGGCCTCACCCCGTGAAGGCCTCGCTGACCGCCTCGTACTCGCGCGTCCACCACACCGCCAGGGCCGACACCGCAGGGAACTGTGGGTCGGCCCTGCGGTCGTTCAGGCGGTAGCGCCAGCGCAGTATCCAGAAGTCGTTGAGGCGCTCCCACCACACCCGGTGCACCGCAGCCGCCAGCTCGGCCGCCCCGGCGCCCGCCGAGCGCCGGTAGGCGCGGGCGTACGCCCGCACCTTCTCCAGCGCCAGCTCGCCGTCCGGCCGTACGAAGAAGATCGCCGCAGCCCGTACGGCCTCCTCGGCGCGCGGCTGCACGCCGAGCCGGTCCCAGTCCACGATCGCGACGGGGTCGGCTCCGCGGTAGAGCAGATTCAGCGGGTGGAAGTCGCCGTGCACCCATCCGCCGGCGGAGTTTTCGGGGGTGGGCGGGCGGCGGTGCGCGTGCTGCTCCAGCAGGGCACGGCGCTCGACGAGCCGGTGCACGGCCAGCTCGTCGAACGCGTCCCGATGCCCCATCCGCCGCGCGGCCGTCAGCAACTCGTCGATCAGCGTGAACGTGTCGGCGGGATCGGGGCTCTGTCCCCCTGCCGGAGGTGGCGGGTCCGCCTCCATGACCTGCTCCAGGCCCATGTGCACGGCTCCGAGCAGCGCCCCGAGCCGGCGCGACTGGGCGGTCGTCAGCTGCGCACCGTCCCGGTGGAGGCCGTCCACCCACCGGTGCAGCGCGTAGCGCCGACCGCCGATCACCGTGACCGTGTCACCCTGTGTGTCCGCGAGGGGCGGGGCCACCGGGACACCGAGGGAGTGCAGCTGCTGGGTCGCACGGTGCTGCCGGACGATCGTGGCGTGATCTCCACTGGAGTCGTCGAGGTGGTGCTTGTCCAGGTGGTGCTTGAGGAAGTACGAGCCGCGGGTGGTGGACACGCGGTATCCGTGGTTGAGCAGGCCCTTGCCGATGGGTTCGCACGTGAGGGGTTCACCGGCGTCCGGGTAGCGGCGCAGGACCTCGCCGACCGGAGGGACAGGCGGGTGGGTCACATATGAGCGCAGCACGTGCCACATGTTAGGTGACACTGAGTGGCTGGTTTTACGGACTTGCGTCGTAGGTCAGAGTGTGCATATGGGTGAGGTGCGGATCGAGCCGCAGATACACCGGATCGAAGCGTTCGCCGTTCACGTCGGCGGGGCCCGCCCCGAAGCGTTCACGCTGGTCGGAGCCCGGATGCACGATCTCGGCCGGGCCGGTGAACTGCACCGACCAGAGCTCCTCCGCACCGCCGGACGCAGGGGAGTTGAAGTTGTCCGCCCCGTAGGCGATGACGCTCCCGTCGCAGGACTCGTGGAAGCCGAGCCCCCTGTGCATCCGCAGGACGACGCGACCCTCGATCACCAGGTGCCGGGCCATCGCCAGAAAGGGCAGTGCGCGCATGCTCATGGCCAGCCTGCCGTAGCGGACACTGCTGAGCAGCTCGATGGCCCGGGGCTTGTCCGCGGCGGAGGAGGCCGACGAGGCGGACGGGTGGGAGGGGCCGGTCGGGCCGGAGCCGGTCGCGCGGGACGTGCCGGTCGGGGCACAGGAGCCGACGGTTCCGGTGTCGGAGGGGCGGGAGGAAAGCATGTCCCCACTCTCCGCCACAGGTAGGAGGCGTGTAAGAGTCCGCGGCCCCCGGCGGTCAGGACCAAAGTCCCTGACCGCCCCTCAGCGCTTTTCGGCCTGGCGCCTCGCCACGTACGCCGCCGCCTGGGAACGCCGCTCCATACCCAGCTTGGAGAGCAGGCTGGAGACGTAGTTCTTGATGGTCTTCTCCGCGAGGTGCAGCCGCTCACCGATCACCCGGTTGGTCAGCCCCTCGCCGATCAGGTCGAGGATCCTGCGCTCCTGGTCGGTCAGCCCGGCGAGACGGTCGTCGCCCTTGCCGTCCTTGCCCTCGCGCAGCCGTTCGAGGACGCGGGCGGTGGCCGCCGGGTCCAGGAGGGACTTTCCGGCCGCCACATCGCGTACGGCGCTGAGCAGCTCGTTGCCCCGGATGGCCTTGAGCACGTATCCCGAGGCGCCTGCCATGATCGCGTCGAAGAGTGCCTCGTCATCGGCGTACGAGGTGAGCATCAGGCATTTGATGTCCTCGTTCTTCGAGCGGACCTCGCGGCAGACCTCCACCCCGCTGCCATCCGGCAGCCGTACGTCCAGGACGGCGACGTCGGGCCGGGTCGCCGGGATCCGTGCGAGCGCGTCCGCGGCCGTGCCCGCTTCGCCGACGACCTCGATGTCCTCCTCGGAGGACAGCAGCTCATGAACTCCGCGCCGGACGACTTCGTGATCGTCGAGCAGGAATACCGTGATTTTTCCTTCTTCGCGCACATTCGAAGTCTCACACACTCCTTTGTCGTCCGCCCTTCCCTGAGGCTGTCCACCGGGATAACGTGCCGTTGTTCCGGCTGCCTGCCAGGCTGTTATCAACGCTGTGACCAGCGGGAGTTCGCGATTTTCGGGATTTACTTGGAAATCCAAGCAAAATCGCAGGTCACAAGGTGTTTCGCAGTTATGCGACGCACTGGGTAACGTGCTTATGACAGGACGCTCGCCGGGGCACCTGTCACGCCTGTTCCCGGCCGAGTAGCACCCACCCCGTGCACGGGTCCGGACACAGGCGAGCCGCACTGGTTCCCGGCCATCCCGGGGGCCGGACCGACGGAGGAGCACGCACGTGACCGTGGAGAGCACTGCCGCGCGTAAACCGCGACGCAGCAGCAAGCGGACCAGCGCCGCGAAGACGACCGCGAAGACGCCGGAGGGTTCAGACCCTCAGCTGGTCCAGCTGCTGACGCCCGAGGGTGAGCGCGTCGAGCATCCGGACTTCGAGATCGACCTGAGTGCGGACGAGCTCCGCGGCCTCTACCGGGACATGGTCCTGACACGCCGCTTCGACGCCGAGGCCACCGCTCTGCAGCGCCAGGGCGAGCTGGGCCTGTGGGCCTCGCTGCTGGGCCAGGAGGCCGCGCAGATCGGCTCCGGCCGGGCACTGCGCGACGACGACTACGTCTTCCCGACCTACCGGGAGCACGGCGTCGCCTGGTGCCGGGGCGTGGACCCGACCAATCTGCTCGGGATGTTCCGCGGCGTGAACCACGGCGGCTGGGACCCGAACACCAACAACTTCCACCTGTACACGATCGTCATCGGCTCGCAGACCCTGCACGCCACCGGCTACGCCATGGGTGTCGCCAAGGACGGCGCGGACTCGGCGGTCATCGCGTACTTCGGTGACGGCGCGTCCAGCCAGGGCGACGTGGCGGAGTCCTTCACCTTCTCCGCCGTCTACAACGCCCCCGTCGTGTTCTTCTGCCAGAACAACCAGTGGGCGATCTCCGAGCCGACCGAGAAGCAGACGCGAGTACCGCTCTACCAGCGCGCGCAAGGCTTCGGTTTCCCTGGGGTCAGGGTCGACGGCAACGACGTCCTCGCCTGTCTGGCCGTCACCAAATCGGCGCTGGAGCGGGCCAGGAGGGGCGAGGGGCCCACCCTCGTCGAGGCGTTCACCTACCGGATGGGTGCCCACACCACCTCCGACGACCCGACCAAGTACCGGGCGGACGAGGAGCGTGCGGCATGGGAGGCGAAGGACCCGCTCCTGCGCCTGCGCACCTACCTGGAGAAGCAGGACCTCGCCGACGCGGCGTACTTCACCGCGCTGGACGAGGAGAGCGAGATCCTCGGCAAGCGGGTACGCGAAGCGGTACGGGCCATGCCCGACCCGGAGCGGCTGGCCATCTTCGACCACGCCTACGCCGACGGCAGCCCGCTCGTCGACGAGGAGCGTGCCCAGTTCGCCGCCTACCAGGCATCGTTCGCCGAGGAGGGCAACTAGCCATGGCCGCCCAGAAACTGTCCCTCGCCAAGGCGCTCAACGAGTCGCTGCGCAAGGCCCTGGAGACCGACCCCAAGATCCTGATCATGGGTGAGGACGTCGGCAAGCTCGGCGGGGTCTTCCGCATCACGGACGGGCTCCAGAAGGACTTCGGCGAGGACCGTGTCATCGACACCCCGCTCGCCGAGTCCGGCATCGTCGGTACGGCGATCGGCCTGGCCCTGCGCGGCTACCGCCCGATCGTCGAGATCCAGTTCGACGGCTTCGTCTTCCCCGCGTACGACCAGATCGTCACGCAGCTCGCCAAGATGCACGCCCGCGCGCTCGGCAAGATCAAGATGCCGATCGTCATCCGTATCCCGTACGGCGGCGGCATCGGCGCCGTCGAGCACCACAGCGAGTCGCCCGAAGCGCTGTTCGCGCATGTGGCGGGACTGAAGGTCGTCTCGCCGTCCAACGCGAGCGACGGCTACTGGATGATGCAGCAGGCCGTCCAGAGCGACGATCCGATCATCTTCTTCGAGCCCAAGCGGCGTTACTGGGACAAGGGGGAGCTCGACACCGAGTCCATCCCCGGCCCGCTCCACAAGGCCGCCGTGGCCCGTGAGGGCTCGGACCTCACGCTCGTCGCGTACGGCCCGATGGTGAAGGTCTGCCTGGAGGCGGCCGCCGCGGCGCAGGAGGAGGGCAAGTCGATCGAGGTCCTGGACCTCCGGTCGATGTCCCCGATCGACTTCGACGCCGTACAGACCTCGGTCGAGAAGACCGGCCGGCTCGTGGTGGTCCACGAGGCCCCGGTGTTCTACGGCTCGGGTGCGGAGATCGCGGCGCGGATCACCGAGCGCTGCTTCTACCATCTCGAGGCGCCGGTGCTGCGGGTCGGCGGTTACCACGTCCCCTACCCGCCGGCCCGGCTGGAGGACGAGTACCTGCCAGGGCTCGACCGGGTTCTCGATGCCGTCGACCGCTCGCTGGCGTACTGAGGAGAGGGTCGTGACGACGATGACCGAAACGTCTGCTCGTTTGCGCGAGTTCAAGATGCCCGACGTGGGCGAAGGACTGACCGAGGCGGAGATCCTCAAGTGGTTCGTCCAGCCCGGCGACACCGTCACCGACGGCCAGGTGGTGTGCGAGGTCGAGACGGCCAAGGCCGCCGTGGAGCTGCCGATCCCGTTCGACGGGGTGGTGCACGAGCTGCGCTTCCCCGAGGGCTCGACCGTCGACGTCGGCGAGGTGATCATCGCGGTGGACGTGGCGCCGGGGAGCGGTGAAGCCCCGGCAGCGCAGGACACGGCCGCGGAAGCCGCACCGGAGGCAGAGGCCGAAGCCGAGGTGCCCCAGGGCCGTCAGCCGGTGCTCGTCGGCTACGGCGTGGCCGAGAGCTCCACGAAGCGCCGTGCCCGCAAGGGTGCCGAGGTCCCGGGCCCGGCCGCCGCCGCGGCCCAGGCCGAGCTCAACGGCCACCGGGCGAAGGCGGAGAGCCGTCCGCTCGCCAAGCCGCCGGTGCGCAAGCTGGCGAAGGACCTGGGGATCGACCTCGCCACGGTCACGCCGACCGGTGAGGGCGGGATCATCACCCGCGAGGACATCCACGCGGCCGCCGCGCCCGAGGCCCCCGCCGAAGCCCCCGCACGGGCGGACGAGGCGGACCTGGTCCCCGTCCCCGTGGCGGCGCCGGTGGACGGGGCGGGCCGGGAGACCCGCATCCCGGTCAAGGGCGTACGCAAGGCCATCGCGCAGGCCATGGTCGGCAGCGCCTTCACCGCGCCGCACGTCACGGAGTTCGTGACCGTCGACGTGACGCGCACGATGAAGCTGGTCGCCGAGCTCAAGGAGGACAAGGACATGGCGGGGGTGCGGGTCAACCCGCTCCTGATCATCGCCAAGGCCCTCCTGGTCGCGATCAAGCGGAACCCGGGGATCAACGCCGCCTGGGACGAGGCCAACCAGGAGATCGTGCAGAAGCACTACGTCAACCTGGGTATCGCGGCCGCCACCCCGCGCGGCCTGATCGTGCCGAACATCAAGGACGCGCACGACAGGACGCTGCCGCAGCTGGGCGAGGCGCTGGGCGAGCTGGTCACCACCGCACGGGAGGGGAAGACGTCCCCCGCCGCGATGGCCGGCGGCACGGTGACCATCACCAACGTCGGCGTCTTCGGCGTCGACACCGGTACGCCGATCCTGAATCCGGGTGAGTCCGCGATCCTCGCGGTCGGGGCCATCAAGCTCCAGCCGTGGGTCCACAAGGGCAAGGTGAAGCCCCGCCAGGTGACCACGCTGGCGCTCTCGTTCGACCACAGGCTGGTCGACGGTGAGCTCGGTTCCAAGGTGCTCGCGGACATCGCGGCGGTCCTTGAGCAGCCGAAGCGTCTGATCACCTGGGCGTAGGTGTGTGCGATGGGCCCGCGTGAAGGCTGCGCGGGCCCATCGGCATGTCCGGGGGCCCGGAGAAGGAAGGGCCGGTCCCGCGCTTGTGTAACAGCCATGCATTGGGCGTAACAGCCATGCATTAGGCGGTGGCCAGGTGGAACGGCTGAGCGCTCCGGACCGCTCCTGTTGATCAGATGCGTTCGCTCGTACCGATCCGATCCGAGCGGCCGGCACTGTCAACCGATGTGAGGAAGAAACGATGCGCGCTCGCAAGATCACCTTCGCTGCCCTGGTCGTTGCTGCGGGTCTGTCGCTCACCGCCTGCCAGGAGGACGACGGCCCCCTGGGACAGCCCGACCAGTCGTCCGCGTCGGCGTCCGCCGAGTCCACCTCCGGCGGAGGGTCGGACTCGGGCGGTTCGGACCAGGACGGCGGGAAGGGCTCCGCCGCTCCCGATGAGGTGTCGACTTCCGGCGGGACCGGGGGCGGTTCGGACGCCAAGGCCGGGCAGTGCACCACCGACGAGCTGGAGGTCACGGCAGTCAACACCTTCATCGACGGCGACCCCGATGGCAGCATCGCGGTGGCGCTGAAGAACGGCGGCGGCTCCGACTGTGTGATCTCCGGGTTCGCGGGTGTCGACCTGAAGACCAACGCGGGGACGATCTCCGCCACGCGTAAGGGCAAGGCCGACGCCCCGTACACCCTCAAGAACGGCAAGGAGATCGACTTCTACGTCAGCTACCCGCTCAACAAGACGGGCGGTTCCGGCGTCAGCATCACGGGTCTTGTGGTGACCCCGCCGAACCAGACGAAGTCGGTCACCCTCGACTGGCCGGGCGAGAGCTCGCTGCCCGCGGGGGACGGCGGCAACGGTGACCAGGTGCTGGTCGGCCCGGTCGGCAGCGCCGGCCAGGGCGGGAGCGGCAACTGATCCGCGTTGCCGGACACGGAGGAGGGGCCCCGCACGCCGTACGGGGCCCCTCCTCCGTCACGTCGGACCGGGCTACTTCTTGAAGGCGTAGTCCAGGAGCTTCTTCGCGTCCGAGGTGCGGTTCGCCGCCGAGGAGGAGGTCAGGACCGTGCCGATGACCGTCCTGCCCTTACGGGTCGCGGCGAAGACCAGGCAGTACTTGGCCGAGGGGCCCGAGCCTGTCTTCACGCCGATCGCGCCGCTGTAACCGCCCAGCAGCGGGTTGGTGTTCGACCACGACATGTAGCGGTAGCCGCCGGACTTGGTCGTGACCTTCTGCTTCGTCGACTTCGTCTTCACGACCGTGCGGAACGTGGAGTTCTTCATCGCGCTCGCGGCGATCTTCGTCAGGTCGCGCGGCGTGGAGTAGTTCGATCCGCTGCCGATGCCGTCGAACGAGTCGAAGTGGGTGTTCTTCAGGCCGAGGCTCTTCGCGGAGGCGTTCATCTTGCCGATGAAGGACTTCACCCGGGCCGCACGCGTGGAGCCTGAGCCGAACTTGTCGGCCAGCGCGTACGCGGCGTCGCAGCCCGAGGGCAGCATCAGGCCGTACAGGAGCTGGCGGACCGTGACCTTGTCGCCGACGATCAGCCGGGCCGACGAGGCGGTGTTCTTGACGATGTAGTCGCTGTACGCCTTCTGGATCTTGACCTTGGAATCAAGGTTCAGATTCTTCTGTGCCAGCACCACCTTGGCGGTCATGACCTTCGTCGTGGAGCCGGTGGAGCGACGGGTGTCCGCGGCCTTGCCGTAGAGCGTCTTCGCTGTCCCGCTGTCCATCACGAAACCGCCCTTGGCGGTGATCTTGGGCTTCGGCGGTGCCGCTGCCCGGGCCGTGGAGGCGAACGCGCCGCCCGCGAGTACCGCCCCTGCGGTCAGGGTGACCGTGGCCGCGACGGAGGCGCGGCGGATACCCGTGATGCCATGTTTCAACGTAAGTGCTCCAAATATCCCTGAAGAGGGCGCCGCACGGAAGCGCCGCCCTGGTCATGAGACTCATGAGGGTCCCGAAGGGCTGTACACCCGTAAGAGTGACAGTGTGCTGCGGGAGCGCCCGTGGAGGGGTGGCCGGGTCCGGATCGCGGACAGGGAAAGCGGACGTACGCATCTTGTATCTATGCTGTGTGCATGCCCGCCTCACCCACCGCATCGCCCCTGGCCCGCAAGACGGCCGCTCCCAAGCCGCCACCCGCGGCCGAGCGCGTCTACACCCACATCAAGGAGGCGGTCCTCGACCGCCGTTACGAGGGCGGCACGCTCCTCACCGAAGGCGACCTGGCCGAGGCCGTCGGCGTATCCCGCACCCCGGTGCGCGAAGCGCTGCTCCGCCTGGAGGTCGAAGGGCTGATCAAGCTCTACCCGAAGAAGGGCGCGCTGGTGCTCGCGGTCTCCGCGCAGGAGATCTCCGACGTGGTGGAGACCCGGCTGCTCGTGGAGGAGTTCGCCGCGCGCAAGGCCGTGCCCGCGCCGCAGCAGCTCATCGCCAGGCTCGAACAGCTCCTGGAGGAGCAGCGGGAGCTCGCCGAGGCGGGCGATCTGGCCGCGGTCTCCGTCAAGGACCGCTGCTTCCACGCCGAGATCGTGAAGAACGCGGGCAACGAGATCCTCTCCCGTCTCTACGACCAGCTCCGTGACCGGCAGTTGCGGATGGGTGTCGCCGTGATGGAGGCGCATCCCGGCCGGATCGCCGCCAACATCACCGAGCACGGTGAGCTGCTGGAGGCCATCAGGTCCGGCGACGCCGACGGTGCGGCGCAGGTCGTACGCCGCCATGTCGGCCGGGTCAGGGTGCTGGTCCGGGGGGACGACCGATGACCTCCGCGGCTCCCACCCTCTCCCTGCCGGGGGACCCGCCCGGGGGCCGGCGTGCCGTGTGGGTCTGGGGCATCGGCGTCGCCGTCTACTTCGTCGCCATCATCTTCCGTACGAGCCTGGGCGTCGCCGGAATCGACGCCGCCGACCGGTTCCATGTCAACGCCTCCGCGCTGTCGACGTTCTCCATCCTCCAGCTGCTCGTCTACGCCGGCATGCAGATACCCGTCGGCCTCCTGGTCGACCGGCTCGGCACCAAGAAGGTCCTCACCATCGGGGTGGTGCTCTTCACGCTGGGGCAGCTGAGCTTCGCGCTCTCGCCCTCGTACGGCATGGCGCTCGCCTCCCGCGCGCTGCTCGGCTGCGGCGACGCGATGACGTTCATCAGTGTGCTGCGGCTCGGTGCCCGCTGGTTCCCGGCCCGCCGCGGACCGGTGGTCGGGCAGGTGGCCGGGCTGTTCGGGATGGCGGGCAACCTCGTCTCGACCCTCGTCATCGCCCGCGCGCTGCACGGCTACGGCTGGACCGCGACCTTCGTCGGCAGCTCGCTGGCGGGCGTGGTGGTGCTCGTCCCGCTGCTGCTGTTCCTCAAGGACCACCCCGAGGGACACGAGCCGCCGCCCGCCGAGCACGCCGGAGCGGCGTACGTACGGAAGCAGATCGCCGCCGCCTGGCGGGAGCCGGGCACGCGCCTCGGTATGTGGGTGCACTTCACCACGCAGTTCCCCGGCATGGTCTTCCTGCTGCTGTGGGGCATGCCGTTCCTTGTCGAGGCGCAGGGACTGAGCAGGGGCACCGCGGGTGAACTGCTCACCCTGGTGGTGCTCTCCAACATGGTGGTGGGGCTCGTCTACGGGCAGGTCATCGCCCGCCATCACGCCGCCCGCGCCCCGCTGGCGCTGGGCACGGTCGCGATGACGGCGCTGCTCTGGGGGACCACGATCTTCTACCCGGGGGACCACGCGCCGATGTGGCTGCTGATCACCCTGTGCGTGGTGCTCGGTGCCTGCGGCCCGGCCTCGATGATCGGCTTCGACTTCGGCCGGCCGGCCAATCCGCCGGAACGCCAGGGCACCGCTGCCGGCATCGTCAACATGGGTGGCTTCATCGCCTCGATGACGACCCTGTTCGCGGTCGGTGTCCTGCTGGACGCGACGGGCGACAACTTCCGCATCGCGTTCGCCTCGGTCTTCGTCCTGGAGGCGCTCGGAGTCGTACAGATCCTGCGGCTGTACGCCGGCGCGACGCACAGGGAACGCGACCACCACGTCATCAGCCGGGTCGAAGCCGTGCACGTGCCCGCCTGACGGCGCCCCGGCGGCGCGCCCGTGCCGATACCTGTCGGCGGACCGGTCCCCGCCGACGGACGGGCGCCGCCGGGCCGGGGGCTACGGGGTCACGGCGAAGTGGCGCAGGATCTCGGCCGCCAGGTCCTGGTCGCCCTCGGCCTTGATCCGGTCCTCCACGGCCTGCGCCCTGACCCGGCCGCAGGCCAGCCGGTAGTACGTCTCCCAGTCCATCGCCAGGGTCACCACGGGGCCGAGCGAAGGTGCACCGTCGACCGAACCGCGGCCCTCGCCGTCGACCCTGACGGTGCGCAGGAACTCCAGCGGACCGTGCACATCGAAGACCACGGCCGAATCGTGCGGTGCCCCCGCGTCCTTGGCGACCACCTTCGCCAGTCCGGCCAGCAGCGTGTCCCGGACGACCACGGCGCCCGGGGAATCCAGATTGCCGGGCTGCCCCAGCGTCGTACGCAGATCCTGCTCGTGCACCCAGACGTCGAAGGCCCGCATGCGCAGGGACAGTTCCAGCGTCTGCTCGGCGCCGAGGGGCGCCCGCACCATGGTCTCGGGGTCACGTGACTCGTTGCGCAGCTGACGCATGCGCCGGATGAGCGTGTACTCCAGCTCCGCGGTCATCTCCGGTGCGGTGTGGTGGCGCCGTACGTCGACCTGCATCTCCGTGTAGCGCTGGTGGTCGTTCCGCACGTGGTACAGATCGCGCGGCAGCGTGTGGATCGGACGGGGGTCACCGAGCTGCTCGCACTCCATGCCGATGATGTGCGAGACGATGTCGCGCACCGACCAGCCCGGGCAGGGTGTCCGGCGATTCCACTCCCCCTCTGCGAGCGGCTTGACCAGCTCGGCTATCGACTCGATGGACTGGGTCCAGGCATCGGCATAGGTCTGGAGGCTGGGATGGACGGTCACGGGACCCCTCGTGCGGTTCTGCGGTGCATGGGCTGGCGAGCAGGGAAGTGCCTGACGTGATGGCCGGCACCGACGGTGCTGTCTGCGGACTGCGGGCTGCGTGGGAGGCTCGCCCGCTAAGTTACGCTGCGAGCAGGCACCCCGGCAGTGCTTTCGTGTGACGATCGTAGGCCCGCGTTGACGGCTCCCATGCCAGGACGGTGGTAGTGTGCTCGCCTCCCTCATCCAGATCGCAGTAAACCCGGATGAATCGGTCAATTCTCGTAGAGAGCGCGCGGCTTCACTGGTCGTGGGACAACGGGAAGCGGATCTGGTCGTCCTCCCCGAGCTCTGGCCGGTCGGTGCCTTCGCGCATGACGCGTTCGCCGATGAGGCCGAGCCCCTGCAAGGCCCCACGCACGACACCATGGCGAAGGCCGCGGCCGAGGCGGGCGTCTGGCTGCACGCAGGGTCCTTCGTGGAGCGCGCCGAGGACGGCACCCTCTACAACACCTCGCTGGTGTTCTCCCCCGAGGGTGAGCGAGCCGCCTCGTACCGCAAGATCCACCGCTTCGGCTTCGACAAGGGCGAGGCCGTGTTGATGGGGGCCGGTGAGGAGCTGGTCACCGTCGCTCTGCCGGAGACCACGCTCGGCCTCGCGACCTGCTACGACCTGCGCTTCCCCGAGCTGTTCCGGGGGCTTGTCGACGCGGGGGCCGAGACCCTGGTCGTCCCGGCCGGCTGGCCGGAGCGCCGCCGCTCGCACTGGACGCTGCTCGCCCAGGCCCGCGCGGTCGAGAACCAGGCGTATGTCCTGGCCGTCGGGTCGTCGGGTACTCACGCGGGGATCGAGCAGGCCGGTCACAGCATCGTCGTCGACCCCTGGGGCGAGGTGCTCGCCGAGGCCGGGGCCGACGAGGAGGTGCTCACCGTGGAGTTCGATCCGGCGAAGGCCACGACCACCCGGGAGCAGTTCCCGGCGCTCAAGGACCGCCGGCTGGGTCTCGCGCCGAGGCGTCTGGGCTGACCCGCGCGCAACGGATCAGGGCGGTGGGGCCGGGTGTCGGGTTAAAGAGGCCCCCCCCCGGTGAAATAAGGATGTCGGTGTGTAA